>JBCCWH010000027.1:0-35142 GCA_039193915.1 Planctomycetota bacterium | reverse complement strand
CGAAGCGTGCGAAGGAGGTCCAGGTGACCGCCGCGGAGGCGCAGGCCGAGGAAGACAAGGTCAAGGAAGTGAAGAAGGCCGAGGCGAGCAAGCTGGCGAGCGAGTTCCAGGCCAACGAGATTGTGATCGAGGCCGAGGCGAACCGCGCGGCGGCGGAGAAGCAGGCGCAGGCGAAGATGAAGCTGGCCGAGGCGACCCAGGCCGAGCACGCGGCGGTGGGCCTGGCCGAGGCGGAAGTGATGGACGCCAAGGCGGGGGCCGTGCAGAAGTACGGCAGCGCCGAGGCGGACGTCGTGCAGAAGAAGGCCGAGGCCGAGGCGGCGGGCGACCTGGCGATGGCCGAGGCGATCCAGGCCAAGGGGCTCGCGGAGGCCGAGGCCGACCGGGCCGGCTACGACGCCGAGGCCGAGGGCATGCAGAAGAAGTACACCGCCGAGGCCGAGGGCGTTGCCGCGAAGGCCGAGGCCATGAAGAAGCTCGACGGCGTGGGCAAGGAGCACGAGGAGTACAAGCTCCAGCTCGAGAAGGACCTCAAGGTCGAGCTGGCCGAGATCGAGATCAAACGCGATATCGTCGCCGACCAGGCGAAGATCATGGGCGAAGCGCTCAAGTCCGCCCACATCGACATCGTCGGCGGCGAGACGCAGTTCTTCGACACGATCCTCCACGCCATCACCCAGGGTAAGAAGGTCGATCGTCTCGTCGACAACTCGCAGACACTGACGGATGTGAAGGACACCTTCTTCAACGGCGACGGCGAGTACTTCGAGCGGAAGGTGCAGCAGCTCATCGGCCGGTTCGGCATCAAGAGCGAGGACGCCAAGAACCTCTCCGTCGCCGCGCTGATCGCCAAGCTGATTGCTAAGTGTGACGACGGCGACCTGACCAGCGAGCTCAAGCACCTGCTCGGCCTCGCCAAGCAGGCGGGCGTCGCCGACCAGACGGTTGGTTCGCTGGGGCTGCTGGATAAGAAAATGAAGT
Organism: Planctomycetota bacterium; assembly: GCA_039193915.1. GTDB lineage: Bacteria > Planctomycetota > Phycisphaerae > Phycisphaerales > Phycisphaeraceae > JAHQVV01. Next base: position 34,161 of record JBCCWH010000027.1, on the reverse strand, counting down.
AAGGCGGCGTTCCTTCTCCGCTGCCCGAATCGATTGTGTGAGTGCTGGAGAAATCGATCCATGATGATCCACGCGACGATTGTTGTTCCCGGGAGACAGCACGGAGGCAGGGACCTTTGTGTTGGACTGAAACCGCGTTTCCAAACGCTCGTTTCAGTGGCAAACAAGACAAACACGGGCGGGAGCGTGAGGATTGTAGAACTAGAACTGTGCGAGCAGACCCGGACTGGCACGGTGACTTTCCAGGCTCCCGATCAGCTTCAACGCTGCTACTACTGCGATGTTATTGTCGGGCGTCAGTACGCGATTTTTGATGGTATCCGGATCATTGGGGTGGGAAACGTGACCGAGGTTGAATCTTCCAGTGGCTGATACAAGTGATCCAACACAACACGTGGACGATGCCGAGGGGCAACCTTCCGCCGGCCACCCCGCGGGCGAGCAGCTTGACCAGGGCACATACGACATCATCCGCAACCGCCTGCGCGACCAGGGCAAGACCCTGCGCACGCAGCTCGACAAGCTCAACGAAGAGCGCAAAGAAGTCTTCGGCTCGATCGAGTTTGCCCTCACCGGCACCGACCGCATCACCACCGACCACAACTGCGTCCCCCGCGACATGGCGGCGGTCGGCGACCGCATCCTCGTCGGCTACAACGTGCAGTTCGGGCTCAAGACCGAGATCGACATCGGCGACGTCTTCGCGGTCTACAAGTTTGTCGAGGGCAAGTTCGAGCCCGAGCCGCTGGACCTCATCAACGACGAGGCCTTCCGCAAAGACTTCCAGGACCTCTACCGCTTCTATAAAAAGACAGTGTTTGCCAAGCTCTTCCGCAAGGGGCCGCACCTGTACATGAAGTTCCGCGTCGGGCAGGATGTCAACGACTTCAAGGCCTTCAAGTGGGCGATCGATACCGACGCCGACGGCAACGCGTCGCTCAAGTACATCGACAACCGCTCCGACCACGAGGTCCGCTACCCAACCCAGCACGACTTCACCTGGACCCGGGCCGGCCGCGACGAGCAACGCCCCGGCAAGCACGCCCACGTCTCCATCAACGACCAGGTCTTCATCGAGACCACCAACGGCGACCTGACCATCAAGGTCGAAGACAACACCGAGACCGGCCAAGGCATCTACAGCGAGCCCGTCGACGACCCGGACCAGACGCTCGACGACGCCGAGTATGAATACGTCATCGAGGGACACCTGATCCTCCTGCGGATTCGGCCGTACCAGGAACGCGCCTACCGCTACTTCATCTTCAACACGAAGCTGCAGGAGGTCCACCGCTGTGACACGATCGGCCACGCCTGTGTCCTGCTGCCGGATGACCACGGCCTCATGTTCTGCGACGGGTACTACCTCGCGTCGGGTGAGCTGCAGACCTTCCCGTCGGTCCCCGCCAACATGGTCTTCGAGCGGCGCATCCCCGCGCCCAACGGCGAGGACTACCTCTACATTTTTTACAACCGCGACACCGGCGCGTACGCGCTGATGGCCTACAACCTCATCGCGCAGACCGTCGAGACGCCCACGGTCTGCAACGGCTACGCCTTCTTCGCCGACGGCACGCTGGCCTACTTCAAGGCCGGCGAAGAACCGCAGAAGCACCACGCCGTGCAGGTCTGGCAGACGCCGATCGTCGGGCCCAACTACGAGCCGCCGACCCAGAGCGACAGCTACCTCTACAAGATCGGCAACCGCGACATCGTCCGCGGCATGGCCGAGTGCGTCGAGGTCCTCGGGCTGATCCACCGCGACGACCCCTACGCCGAGCTATACCTCGATATCGTGCGCACGGCCGAGGGGCTGCTCGACAGCTACTTCTGGCTGGGCGATGCCGCTTGCCACGGCCTGGCGGATACGATCCGTGCGATTCGTGACGCGGCGCAGGCTGCTGTGGGTGAGTTCGAAAAAGTCACCCGTGTCCGCAAGGCCACCGCGAAGCAGACCAACGACGTCGCCCAGGAGGCCGAGGACCTGGTCAACCGCAACGCGTCGAAGATCTACGACTCGATCAACGTGTATGTCGAGTCGCTCGGCGGGTTGCGGGCCGTGCGCGGCAGGGTCATCGCGCTCAAGGAGCTGCGCTACGCCGACCTGCCGCGTATCGACGAGCTGGAAGCCCGCATCACCGAGCAGACCGATGCGCTCAGCCAGCGTACCGCCGAGTACCTGCTGCAGGACGAGGCGCTGGTCCCGTACATCGAGGCCGCCGACGAGCACGAAGGCCGGATCGAAGCCGTCGCCAAGGTTACCGAGGCCAAGGCGCTCGAAGACGACATCCTCAAGACGTCGGGCGAGCTGGAGATGCTCATCGACATCGTCGGCAACCTGAAGATCGACGACGCGACCCAGCGTACCGCGATCATCGACTCGATCTCGGCCGTGTTCGCCGGGCTCAACGCCTCGCGGACGAAGCTGAAAAACCGCATCCAGCAGCTCGGCCGGACCGAGGGCGTCGCCGAGTTCAACAGCCAGTTGAAGCTCTTGAACCAGTCGGTCGTGAACTATCTCGACCTCAGCGACACGCCCGAGAAGACCGAGCAGTACCTGACCAAGGTGATGGTGCAGGTCGAAGAGCTCGAGGGCCGGTTCGCGGAGTTCGACGAGTTTGTCTTGCAGCTCGCCGAGAAGCGGGACGAGGTCTACAACGCCTTCGAGAACCGCAAGCTCCAGCTCATCGAGAAGCGCAACAAGCGTGCCAACGCGCTCGCGCAGGCGGCCGACCGCATCCTCGGCGGCGTGCAGTCGCGCGTCGAGCAGATGTCGGACATCAACGACATCCACGGCTACTTCGCCGCGGACCTGATGATCGACAAGGTCCGCGACATTGTCGACGAGCTGGCCGAGTTGGACGACACGGTGCGCGTCGACGATATCCAGTCCCGGCTCAAGACAATCCGCGAAGACGCGGTGCGTCAGTTGAAAGACCGCCAGGAGCTGCAGGAGGGCGGCAACGTCATCCGCTTCGGCCGGCACAAGTTCTCGATCAACACGCAGGACATCGACCTGACGACAATCCTGCGCGACGACGCGATGCACCTGCACCTCGCGGGTACGCGCTTCTTCGAGCCGATCGACGACCCGGCGTTCAACGCCACCCGCCCGGTGTGGGACCAGGAAGTCGTCTCCGAGAACGACGATGTGTATCGTGCCGAGTACCTCGCCTACCTGATCTACAACGAGGCGCTCAGCGCGCGAAGTGTTGTTGAGTCTCCACCCCAAGCCGCACCTGAGCGAAGCGAAGGTGCGGATGATCCCCCGGACGACGCCGCATCGGCCGACGTGTCTCCAGACAACAACCGCATCCCACCCCTCACCGAACTCGCCGCCCTCGACAACGCCGAGCTCCTCACCCTTGTCCAGCGTTTCATGGCCCCGCGCTACAGCGAGGGCTACACCAAGGGCGTGCACGACGCCGACGCCGCGAAGATCCTCCGCGCCCTCGCCGAGATCGGCAGCAGCATCGACCTGCTGCGATTCCCCAGCGATGCTCGGGCGCTGGCGTCGGTGTACTGGCAGAGCGTCGTAGCCAACAAAGGCCATGCCGCGTACGACGGGACCCGCCGCCTCGCCGCCCAGCTCGCGGGGTTTGGCCAGGTCCACGCGGTGTTCCCCGATGCGACGAAGCTGAAGCTCTACGCCGACCGTGCAGCCGAGCTGCTGCGCACCTTTGCCCAGCAGCATGACGCGCTCAGCCCCACGCTCGCGGAAGAGGCCGGGGAGTACCTCTGCCGCCAGTTGATGCGCAGCGAGCGGTTTGTCATCGGGCCCGAGGCCGCCGCGCTGGTGGCCGCGTTCCGGGCCCACCTCAAAGCCAGCCGCGCGACCCGCAAGTTCAACCAAAGCGTCGAGGCGATCGGCCAAGCAGCGGGGGGGCAGCGCGTCGACCAGTTCGCGCTGATCCGCGACTGGCTTGTGGCGTATACCGACAGTGCCGACGCCCCGGCCGAACTCGGCGACACCGCCGCCGTCCTCGACGAGGCCGCAGCCGTCCTTCTCGACCCGGGCCACGAGGCCGAACGCACCGCCGCCGTCACGATCCGCCGCCCAATCACGGGCCTCATCGGCAGCCACCCCACACTCCACGACGGCACGCTCGACCTGCACTTCAACCGCTTCCTCGCTCGGCTCGATCGGTTCATCCGTGAAGACGTCCCGCGCTTCACGCAGTACACCGAGATGAAGCGCCGCTTCGTCGAAAACGCCCGCGAGGACATGCGCCTCGACGAGTTCGTCCCCAAGGTCCTCACCAGCTTTGTCCGCAACAAGCTCATCGACTCCGTCTTCCTCCCGCTCATCGGCGACAACCTCGCCAAGCAGATCGGCACGACCGGCGAGAACAAACGCACCGACCGCATGGGCCTGCTCCTGCTCATCTCCCCGCCGGGCTACGGCAAAACGACGTTGATGGAGTACATCGCCAACCGGCTGGGCATCGTCTTTATGAAGATCAACGGCCCCGCGATCGGCCACGGCGTCACGTCGCTCGACCCCGACGAAGCCCCCAACGCCTCGGCCCGCGAAGAGGTCGAGAAGATCAACCTCGCCCTCGAGATGGGCGACAACGTTCTCATCTACCTCGACGATATCCAGCACACCAACCCCGAGCTCTTGCAGAAGTTCATCTCGCTCTGCGATGCGCAGCGCCGGATCGAGGGTGTGTACAAGGGCAAGACACGGACCTACGACCTGCGCGGGCGGAAGGTCGCGGTGGTGATGGCCGGCAATCCCTATACTGAGTCGGGCGAGAAGTTCACCATCCCCGACATGCTCGCCAACCGGGCTGACACCTACAACCTCGGCGACATCATCGGCGAGCACGGCGACGCCTTTAAGATGTCCTACCTCGAGAACTGCCTGACCAGCAAACCGACGCTCAACGCACTCGCCGCGCGCAGCCAGCAGGATGTCTACGCCATCATCCAGATCGCCGAGACCGGCAGCCGGGAGGGCGTCGACTTCGAGGGCAGCTACAGCGCGCAGCAGGTCGAGGAGATGGCGGACGTGATGCGCAAGCTGATCGTCGTGCGCGACGTGATCCTCAAGGTGAACCTCCAGTACATCGCCTCGGCCGGGCAGGAAGACGCCTACCGCACCGAGCCGCCGTTCCAGTTGCAGGGCTCGTACCGGAACATGAACCGCATCGCCGAGAAGGTGGTGCCGGTGATGAATGATGACGAGCTGATGGGGCTGGTCGTCGCGACGTACGAGCAGGACGCGCAGACCCTGACGACCGGCGCCGAGGCGAACCTGCTCAAGTTCAAGCAGATGATCGGCATCATCACGCCCGAGGAAGAAGCACGCTGGGAGGCGATCAAGGAAACGTTTGTCCGCAACAACGCCGTCGCCGCGATGGGCGGGGACACGGCTGCGGCGGTGGTCGGCCAACTCGCCGGGTTCAACCAGGGGCTCGGCGAGATGCGTGAATCCATCGGCGGCGCGATCGGCAGGCTTGCCGAAGCACAGCTCGCCGCGCAGCAAAATACGAACGGCAAAGCCGACGAAAGCAACGAGCCCGACCTCGCGAAACAGCTCGGCCCCGTCCTCGCACAGGTCGGCGGGCTCGGCGAGCGCCTCGATGCGATCCGCGATGCCCTGGACGCGGGTGCGGGCGCGTTGGCAAAAGCGGCGACGGCCAAGCCGCAAGCGGCCAAACAGAAGCCCGCGACGATTGCGCCAGCCCAAGTCACCGCAAAACTCGACAAGAAGACACTCGATGCCTTGCATGAGCTCACGGAGAAGCTCGGCAACCTCCCGCTCGCTCCGCCGCTGGCGGCGGGTGCTTCCGCACCCGTCTCTGCACCCGTCTCTGCACCCGATCAAACGCGCGATGAATCGCAGGCGATTTCTTCCCAAGAGATCCGCGTCGTCAACAAGATCCCCTCGACCTTCCTCTACGTGATGAAGGAGCAGTTCGCGCTGATGAAGGGCTGGCTCGAACCCCTTACCCGCATCACCGCCGACCAGGACGACCAGCTCAAGTCGCTGCACACCAAGGTCGAGACGATCCTCGACAAGTACGACACGATGATCGACCGTCTCGAAAAGAACAGGCCCCAGGGCGGCTCCGAGGCCGAGGTGATCGACCCCGACTAACGCATACGCCGACGAACACACCCGCGCGTTTGGCGTCTGCCGTGAATTCGTCGAGAATAGAGACTGATGCCCACCGACACCCCCAAGCTGACCTACCTGGTCCGGCAGAGCGACCGGCGGATCCACCCGCCCGTGCCCGCGCCGCCGATCAACGAGGTGCGCGAGCCGATGCCACGCTTCGGTCGGCTACGCCGGTTCTTCAAGCCCTGGCGGCTGATCAGCAAGATCGCCATCTTCGGCCTCCCGTTCTGGCTGACCTCGGGTGTCCTCGCCGCCGGGGGCTGGGCGGCGGGCGCGTTGTCCGGCCTCATCGAATCCCTGGGCCCGGTCGCCGACGCGGGCTTCGGCGCAGCGGGGACCGTCGCGCTCTTGCCCATCGGGCTCTTCGCGTTGTGGGCCGGCATCCTCGCGGTGATGGACTTCTCCAAGTTCCCCAAGGAACGCAAGGCCGGAATCGCATATCAACTTGCCAACCAACGCCGGGGCGAGTCCGATGTGCTGACCCCCGACGACATGAAACGCATGAGTGTGCGCGAAGCACTCACCATGCTCGCGCACATGAAGCACATGCTCGACGAGCTCTCCAGCGACAAGCGCCCGTTCTCCGGTGTGCTGCTCGACTCGCTGCGTGAGTCGTACCGGCTGATGGAGCGGTCCGTGCTGGAACTCGTCGAGACCGAACGCAAGCTCGCCGAGTGGACCGGTCGACTCGGCGAAGACGCGGGCTACACCCTCCAGCTTCAGCAGCGCCGCCAGGCCCTCCTGCAGAGCTACCCCGAGATCATCGACCGCTGCCTCAAGGCCACCGACCAGGCCCTCGCCAAGCAGGCCCAGGCCGACGGCCGGGTAGGCAGCGCCGTCGAGGGGGCCGATGTTGCCGGGGGTTCGGGCGGCGCGGCCGACCTCGAACAGGCCGTGTCCGAGCTGCTTGAGCGATGCCAGCGTGCGATCGACAAGGTCGATGCCACCGCCTACGACGAGCAGGAGTTCCTGCAGTACGCCGCCAAGCAGGCCGACGCCGGGGCGCAAGCGCCCGCCGGCCCGGTCGACCCCGAGAAACAACGCGAGCCGTAGCCGCCCGCCGATGCCACTAGAATGCCAGTCAGCCACTAGCCGCGATTCACCACTCACCAGCCACCACCTCCCCAGGGAGCTCCACCATGTTCAAAGCCGTCGGCCGTTACTTCCGCGCGATCGGGTACCTCTTCACCGGGCGCATCGACGCCGCCCGCCGCGCCATCTCCACCAGCCCGCACGTCATCCAGGCGACCTTCGACTCCGTCATCGAGGACAAACGCAAGAGCGTCATCCAATACAAGGACGCGATCGCCCGCCTCATCGTCCAGCACGAGGCGAAGATGTCCAAGATCAAGACCCTCACCGACGAGGTCAACCGGCTCGAACAGCTCAAGGAGGGCGCGGCCGCAAAGGCGCGCACCGTCGCGCAGGAGATGAAAGCCAACGGCGCGACCGTCGAGCAGATCAAGCAGGGCGAGGACTACCAAAAGTGCATGATCGCCTACAACGACTTTTCCGCGAAGGTCGAGGCGAAGACTGCACGCATCACCGAGCTCGAAGCCGAGGTCAAGGAGATGGACGGCAACATCACCGGTCACAAGGTTCAGCTCCAGCAGATGCTCCGCGAGATCGAGTCGCTCAAGGAAGAGGCCGCGACGACCGTCGCCGAGATCATCACCGCGAAGGAGGAGCAGGAGCTCAACGATATGCTCGCGGGCATCAGCGCCGACCGCACGAGCAAGGAGCTCAGCGACATGCGCCAGCTCCGCGAGGAGATGAAGGCCAAGGCCAAGGTCAGCAAGGAGCTGGCGGGGACCGACACGAAGGTGCAGGAGGCCGAGTTCCTGGACTACGCGACCAAGAACGTGGCGACCAGTGAGTTCGACCAGCTCATCGGCTTGGCCGAGCAGGTCGACGAGGGCGGGGATGCCAGCGGCGGGATGGAGCGCGAGGGGGAGACGAAGCTGCCGGAGTGATGGTTCGGAATCTCACGCAAAGGCGCAAAGACGCAAAGAGACAGTTAGGCAAGCCCTTAGTCTTTGTGCCGCAGCTTTGCGCCTTTGCGTCTTTGCGTGAGGCTGTTTCATGAGTGCCACCCCACCCCCCAAGTACGATTTTTTCAGCCGGATCGCGCGGATCGTGAACAGCGGGCAGTCGCGCGCGGTCATGGTCGCGGGGGAGGTCCACGACCTGTTCTTCGTGAGCGAGAAAGCCGCGAAGCTGGACGAGTCTCAAGACGGTGACGACAGCGCGGGCGCAAGTTCCGGGGGGGCGGGGGAGTATGTGCCGCTGATGCCGTACCTGTGTCGGCAGTGCGATATCCCCGGCGTCGTGCTGCTGGTGTATGAACTCAACGGGCCGATCCGTTGCGTGGACCCGGACGACCGGCGGCGGTTGCGGGACGCGTGGATCCAGTGGAAGACCGGGCTGTCGCCGGACCACTTCACGCTCAAGGCCCTGACCGACCCGGACGCGGGCAAGCAGAAGCAGCAGCTCGAACAGGCCTTCGACCAGCGCATCGGCGAGGCGACGGGCCGACCGACCGCGGCGCTGGAGTTGCTGCGCCAGCTCACGCTCTGCGCCCGGCACCAGCGGCGGTACGCGCCGGACAGCAAGGACCTCCGGCTCATCATCCTGATCGAGGCGGCCGACATGCTGCTGCCCACCGGCGGGGGCGGGGGGGTGAGTCAGCTCGGCTCGGCCGACCGGCACCGCGTCGCGATCCTAGAGGATTGGCTGAGCGACCCGGCGTTTATCGACGGCGAAGACACGCTGCTGATGCTGACCGAGTCGCGCAGCGCGGTGCACCCGCGCGTGGCCGGGCTGCCGCAGGTGCTGTCGGTCGAGGTCGCGTCGCCGGACTGCGGGGAGCGTCGGCACTACATCGACTGGTTCTGTGTGCATCAGGAGAAGCACGGGAAAGGCGTGCCGGTGCTGGGGGATGGTGAAGGTGGGATGGGCGTCCCGCCCGTCGGTGCCGTGGGTGTTGATGACGGGCGGGACGCCCATCCCACCGGTTCACTCTCGCGCGACCGGCTGGCCGCACTCACCGCCGGGCTGTCGATCCACGCGCTGCGCCAACTGCTCATCCAGTCCGCCTACAGCGGCGAGCCCGTCACCGCGCCCGGTGTCATCGAACAGGTCGAGCGATACATCGTCGGCCAACTCGGAGAAGACACCGTCGAGTTCTCCAAGCCCGAACATACACTAGATGACGTCGTCGGCTACACCCGGCTCAAGGATTTCTTGCGTGACGAGATGATCCCCCGGATTCGAGCCACAGGCGAAGAATCGCTGCCGGGGGCCGCGATCGCCGGGCCGATCGGCGCGGGCAAGACGTTTATCTTCGAGGCGCTCGCCGGCTCGCTCGGCCTGCCGGTGCTCGTGCTCAAGAACATCCGCAGCCAGTACTTCGGGCAGACCGATGTCGTGTTCGAGAAGCTCCGCCGGGTGCTTGAAGCGCTGGGCAAGGTGATCCTCTTCGTTGACGAGGCGGATACACAGTTCGGCGGTGTCGGCGCAAACGCGCACGAGACCGAACGCCGACTCACCGGCAAGATCCAGGCGATGATGAGCGACCCCAAGCTCCGCGGCAAGGTGATCTGGCTGCTCATGACCGCGCGGATCGAGCGGCTGAGCCCCGACATCCGCCGGCCGGGGCGCGTCGGCGACCTGATCATCCCGGTGCTGGATGTCGATCCCGGCAGCGACGACCACCGCGCGTTCGCCGAGTGGATCATCAAGGGCGTGAAGATCGAGCCCTCGGCCGAGCACGTCTCGGCGATGATGGAGCTGACGGCCGGCTACTCCTCCGCCGCCTTCGCCGCGCTGCGCTCGCAGCTCAAGGCGACGCGCTCGCTCAACGATGGCGACATGTCGATGGCCGATGTCGAGGCGGCCGTGCACGACCAGCTCCCCGCCGACATCGGCACGGCACGGCGGTACCAGACCCTGCAGGCATTGGTGAACTGCACAAGGCGATCGCTCCTGCCCGACCCGGAGATCGACGATGCGCAGCGCGAGGCGTGGTTTGATGAGTTGGCGGTGTTGGAACGTGGGTTGGTGTGATTTTCCAAGGCAGTTTTGCCACGGATGCACACAGATGAACACGGATGGGATCTGATGCGGCGTTATTCATTTCTGATAGCTTCGGCCGTGACAGGGATCATGCTTGTCGTAATCTCCGCGTTGATTGCCCTACTCGCAACCTGTCGCGGGTACGATGTCGGAGCCAGAGGCGTACTTACGATATCGCTTGTCCTTCTACCAGTGGTTTGGATGGCTGCTTTGGTACTCACAGAAAGAGTCTTGTTTCGAAAGATACGGAATCGCAAACCCTGGCAATGTCGTAAGTGTGGCTATGACCTTCGACACTCGGAAAGCGATCATTGTCCGGAGTGTGGCTTCCGAGTCGCCAGTCGCATGCATATTCAATGAATGACAATAGAGCACGGTGTTATCCGTGTTCATCTGTGTGCATCCGTGGCTAAACTGCCTTGGATCACCGCTCGTACCGCTCCCACAGCTCGCGTTGCAGCTCGTCGAAGTACTCGAACTGCTCCATCAGGTGCTCGCGCATCTGTTCGAGGCGTTCGGCGTTGGCGGGGTCGTCGGTCAGGTCGCCGCCGGAAACCACCGTCGCGTCGCGGAGCTGCTGCACGGCCGACTGCAAGTCTTCGGCCGCGTTAGCGTACTGCCTCGCGACGGCGTAGAGCTCCAGGTTCGCCAGGTCCCGCTCGTCCGGTGGCCAGACGAGACGTGACGGGTTGGCGCGGAGGTCTTCCATCAGGCCGCGCAGCTCGGCGACGGTCCGGCGGGCGTTGGTGACCATACGGTCGATCTCGGCACGGTTGTCCGCGAGCGTTGCGCGCAGCTCGCGCGTGAGGCCGTTCGCCTCGGCGAGCAGGGCGTCGACCCCGTCCACGCTCGCTTCGGCCCGATCAACAAAGCCGGTCAGGTCGTCGGCCAGGGTGTTGATGCTGCTCAGCGCGGTGTCGACCTCGTCGAGCATGCCCGGCAGCCGGTCGTCGAAGGTCGTCGTGATGCTGTTGAAGTTCGCGAGGGTGGTGCGGATATCTTCGCCGCTATCGCCGAAGACGCTGTTGACTTCTTCCATCACGCCGGTGGCCTCGGCCATGAACGTGGTGTACTGCTCGAGGGCGGGGTCGATCTCGCTTTCGATCTCGTTGATGAGTTCGGTGGCTTCGTGGGCGGTGTCCTCGAACGCGGCGGCGGTCTGCTCGAAGGCGTCGGCGGTGTCGGTGATCTCGCCGCTGAGTGATGCGATCTCTTTGCGGACGGAGGTGAGTGTGCTTGTGAGTTCGGCGCGGACCTCGTCGACCATGGCGTTGAGGTTGACCGACCGCGCGGGGATCAGCGCTTCGTCGGGGAGTTCGAGGCCTTCGCCCAGACTCAGGATGTTGAGCCAGGCCCCGCCGGTGAAGCTGGTTTGGGCCTCGATGCGGGGCTCGGCGTCGCCGAACTGGATGCGCTCGGGCGCGGGGAGGAGGGCCGACTTGCCGAAGTGCTGGAGGAACGGGTCGGGTTGGCGGAACTGGACGCTGTCGTTGACCTCAAAGGTGACGTGGATCTGCGCGTCCATCTCTTCGTTGGCCTTGAGCTCGATGTCGGTGATTCGGCCGACCTTGTAGCCCAGCAGCCGGACGTCCGAGCCGACCGCGAGGCCGGAGATGTCCTGCCCCGGGGCGAAGGTGGCGACGTAGGTGCGTGCGTTGCCGAGCCCGCCCCGGCTGTCGGCGATGCGCGCGATGATGGCGATCGTCGCGCCGATCGCGAGGAGGATAAACAGCCCGGCCTGGAAGGCGTACCTGGATTGACTCATAGCGCGGCTCCGTGCGGGGTCACTATCGGCATCATCGCGATTCCTCCAACAACGCCCGGCGGTAGGCGTCGCCGTCCTTGCGGTCGGTCATCGGGCCTTCGAGCTTGCCGTGCACAAACTGGTGCACCAGCGGGTTGTCGCTCTGCTTCATCTCGTCGGGCGTGCCGTCGGCGACGAACTTGCCCTGGTCCATCAGGACCAGCCGGTGCGCGATGCGGAAGGCGCTGGTCATCTCGTGGGTGATGACGACGGTCGTGACGCCGGTCGTCTCGTTGAGGTCGACCATGAGCTTGTCGATCTCGGTGACCGAGACAGGGTCGAGCCCGGCGCTGGGCTCGTCATAAAAAATGATCTTGGGGTCGAGCGCCAGCGCCCGGCCTAGCCCGGCCCGCTTCTTCATCCCGCCCGAGAGCTCGGAGGGCATCTTGTCGCCGTGGCCCAGCAGGCCGACGAGGTGCAGCTTCATCGTGACGATCGTGTCGATGGTGCTCTGCTCGAGGTCGGTGTGTTCCTGCATCGGCAGGGCGATGTTCTCGGCGATGGTGAGCGAGTTAAACAGCGCGCCGCTCTGGAACAGCACGCCCATCGTCTTGCGGTAGCTGTCCAGGTCGTTCTGGCTCATGCAGCCGATGTCCTTGCCGTCGACCTTCACCGTCCCTTTGGTCGGCTGGGTCTCGGCGGCGAGCATGTTGAGCAGCGTGGACTTACCCGCGCCCGACCCGCCGAGGATGACGAGGCGTTCGCCACGCCTGACATCGAGTGAGAGGTCGTCGAGCACGGTGGTGCTGCCGAACTTCTTCGTCACGTCGCGGACCTCGATGATGTTGTCGTCGGGGGTTGGCATGTGGGGGAGCTGCTTGTCTTGTTCGTTCTCGTTCTCGTAACTCGTAATCGAAAGAACGACGCGGGCCGATTACGAGTACGAGCCACGATTACGAGAACGAGTGGGGATCAATGTGGTCCTGTGTTGTTTCTGTTCTTGTTTCATCTCACAGCCCCAGCAGGAAGAACACGGCGGTAAACGCGAGGTCGACGACGGTCAGCGCGACGATGCTGAGCACGACGGTGCGGGTGGTTGCGCTGCCCACGCCGGATGCCCCGCCGCGCACCGCCAGCCCGAGCTGGCACGCCATCGCGCCGATCAGGATCCCGAACACCCCCGCCTTGACCAGCCCGGTCACGACATCGAACCCGTCGATCGCCTCGACCGTCAGCCGCAGGTACTCCGCCCGCCGCAGGTCCGTGATTGCTAATGTCGCCAGCATCCCGCCCAGGATCCCCATCACGCTCGATAGCACCGCCAGGCACACCGTCATCACCATCGACGCCAGCACCCGCGGCACGACCAGGAACCGCACCGGGCTGATCGCGTGCGAACGCATCGCCTTGAGTTCCTCGTTCACCGCCATCGTCCCGATCTCCGCGGCGATCGACGCCCCGGCAAACCCTGTCAGCACGATCGCCCCGACCAGCGGCCCCAACTCGCGGAAGAACGCGATTGAGATGATCGTCGCGATCTGGTCCGGCACGCCGTAGGTCTCGAGGATCGGCACGATCTGCAACGCGAGGATCACGCCGATGGAGAACGTCACCAGCGCCACGACGCCCGTGCTCTTGACGCCCACGCGGTGGGCCTGGAACCACAGGTTGCGCCACGCCAGCCGACGCCCGCGCTTGCGGAAGACGAGCCGTGGGCTGGCCGCGAATGTGAGGCCGATGAGGATCCCCAGCGCACCGATAAAGCTCACCGTGCCGATCGCGGCGTCGCCGAGTCTGGTGATCGGTCGTGTCAGTGCGCCCATGGGTCGTCCATGATCTGCGGGGCGCGCGGCGTCCGTGCCGTGCGATGACTTAGTCTAAACCATTTGCCCGGAGCCAGGCTTGGCAGCAGGGGGCGAACACGCGATAGGCCCAATCGCCAGCTCCCTGATACTCATAAACGCCGCCGATATCGATGAATTGGCCGGCGTCGCGTTTGGCCGGCCCGATCCACTGCTGCGCGGTCCGGGCGGGCGGCCCTAACACATCAAACACAGCGCAGAAGCCGGCAAGATACAGCAGGCATGTCACGACGGTGATGCACGAGATGCGTTTGAGTGACTTCATGACACCATCGGGTTAGCCAGCCACCGCCTCGGAGATATCGTCTAGAAAGGTAAACACCGAGTCCAGGTGCATGATCCGCATGAGCCCGCGGATGTCGTCGTTGAGGTTGGTCATCGCGACGCAGCCGTCGTGGCTTGTCGCTTCACGCCGGACCTCGACAAAGACGCCCAGCGCGCTGGAGTCGATGAAGTCGACCTCGGCCAGGTTGAGCGCGAGGGTCTTGGGCTTGTGCTGTTTGATCGCGTCCATCAGCGCGTGCCGCAGGTCGGGTGCGTTGGCGACGGTGAGTGAGCCGTGCAGCGTCGCGACCATGGCTGCGCCTCGGGGCTCGATGTTGGAGATGCAGTGTTGGGCCATGGTGTTCGTCGATCAGTGGTCGGGCGCCGCCGAGGCGGTGTTGTTCGGTGCAGGCGTGCCGGGGTTTTGCTGAGCATCGGCCCAGTCGCGCCACCGCCGGATCGCCGGCCGGCGGCGCTCGGCTGAATCATAATAACGATACCCGAAGGACTCGCCCGTGCGCTCCCGCAACGCCTGGACCGCAAACATCCGCACCGCCGGGTCGTCATCATCGAGGGCGTGGATCAGCACCGACAGCCCCTCATCCCCGGGCCGGTCGGCCTGCCGCACCAGCGCGGGAATCCGGTCGGGCGCATCCACCGACCGGCCATCCCCCGCGATCTTCGACTGCGCACAGCCCGGGACGAGCCCAACCCCGAGCAGCAGGGCGATCCAGCTAATCGCGTTGATTTGTCTCGGCATAGCCCGGCTCATGGTGCGAAAGGAACGTCGGGCGGGCAAGCTACCCACACACGCATTGTACCGACGGGGCCGATACCGGTATTCACCGGTCTTGCCCACGCCACGCAAGGCCTCAGGCCGCGAGACGCCCGCCCACTTCCGAATCACTTTGGGACACACCGCCCCCGGCCACGACCGCCACCGCCGTATTCCCCATCGCGCCGCCCGCTACCCCGCTGAACCCGCCCGCCACGCGGGTCATGATCGGCTCGCTCAGCGGCCCCGGCTGCATCCGGCTGCTAAACCAGTTCGCCGTGAACCACACCGGCGCCCCCGGAACCACATCCTTCAGCACCACCTCCGCCGTCGGCTCGATCCCGTTGCCGCCGAACGACCACCCGCCCAGTTCCACCGGCGGTTTGTCCCCCACGAAGTAAAACCACGTATACCCCCGCGCCCCTGTGGGACGGGCGCGCCCCACCCCCTCGCGCTTGCCCACCCGCAGCGTCAGCCGCGACCCGACCATCGCCACCACCGCGACCCGCGGCCGCTCGATCGGCACCGCCGCCATCCGCGCCCGCGGCTTGCGGACCGTCAGCCCGAGCTGCTGCCGCATCGCGTCCGTCGTCCCCGGGTACACCTGGATGATCCCCGCCAGCCGGCGCGACAGCGCGACCAGCGTCTTGCGCGCCGAGTCCTTCGCCGCCACCGCCGGCCGCGTCCGCGTGTCCGGCCGCGTCGCGATGTCCAACGCCTCCGCATACGCCCGCTGCGCCGCGTCGTACGCCGTCGCCTGCGCCGCGGTGAGCCCGTAGCTTGCGGGCGAAGCGGTCACGACCTTGGCCATCGTCCGCGTCCACGACGCGAGCGGCTGGTCCCCGTGTGGTAGATAATCTTGCATGATGGTTCCCTCGCAAGTGGAAAGAAGGCCCGGCTCTTGGATTCTCATCGGCCATCCGTTTCCACCCGACGCAGCCCCCGGCCGATTTGTGTCGGTTTCCTGCTTACCCGGACCTTCACGCTCCGCGCCTGGGTTTTCACACCCCGACCCCGACTCTTCCCGGACCTCCCCCGGAAGCCCCCGAAAGCGCCCCGGCAGTTCACAACGCTCTCCCGGACAACCTCGGACCATTCCCGGGGGTTCACGGGTGGCTAGTGGAGGTTCACCAGCAGTTGCCGAAGTGTCACGAGCGTACCAGGAGCAACCATCGAAGAATAGCGAAGCCCCATCATTGCACAGTTGGCGCGTCTGCCCCAGGGCGTCCCCAACCTCTCGTCGAAGGCGACAGGTTGAATCATTCGCAAAGTCATTTACATCCAACGATAGCCCTGTAACATGGATGAGATTATGGTAGATGCCAAGTGTTGTCATGGGTCGCTTACGCACGATGAGAGGTCAAGGAATGAATCAAACACAGAATCGTGATCAACGCGGTTTCTGGATACAGATTTTGTTGCCTGCATTGCTGGTTTCAATACAAGCGGTCGCTCCGGAAGCTGGAGCGAACATTATCATCACTGAGTTTGAACAGACTGCGTCGTCAAGTTCAAACACGGTGTTTGGTGGGGATACCATTTCGGTAGATTCCGCAAGTGGCGGGTTCAATCAAACCATTTCTACACTCGCAGTGACCCCGCAGTGGGATCCGCCATATAGTTTGTTTACGCCCCGGATGGCATCAGGTGAGCAATACATTGGACACGGCACGTCGTCTACATATCAGGCTCAAGGGTTGGCAGATGTTCGATTGAGGTTGTATGGAACGCAAGGTGTCACGGGAACGGCGGGGAGCGCGTCATCAATGGTTGGTGCAAGATTGAGTTTCACAGTGATAGACAACCCGGTCTTGCTTGTTCTCTCGGGAGATTATGGATTCACCGTTGAGGTTGGAGGAGTCAGTGCATCCTTTAGGACTGGTCTAGAAGGACCGCACATAGGCACATCACTCATAAGTGCAGGCCAACGATACCCTATAGCAGCAACGTGGGAATTGGCCCCCGGTGAGCATACCTATCTCTGGGAATACTCGGTGTGGACGTCATCTGCATTTATGCGGAATACTCCTGACATTATTGAAGGCCATCTGGATTGGAATGTTGAGATGAGTTTTATTAACCCAGATGGCGGCAGCTTGATCGTTGATGAATCTCAGATATTGCCAGCCCTTATCGGAGACATCAATGGGGATGGCTTCGTCGGTGCAGAAGACCTCGACCCCATACTCGCGCAGTGGGGTGACACGCTGCCCGCATTCACAGGCGCGGACATAGATGGTGATGGCTCGGTCGGTCAAGCCGACCTCGACCTAATCCTCGGCAACTGGGGGGCCGGCACGCCGCCGGCCGCCGGGACCGTGCCCGAGCCCGCCGGCGCGGCGCTGCTGGGGCTGGGCCTGCTCGCCCTGCAACGCCGACGGCGATAGATCGATCCCTCTCCGGTAGGACAGGCATTCCTGCCTGTCATCGGGCGCAGCCCGAATGGCCCCGCTCCCTACCCGATCAGGCCTGCGGCCTGTGACAGGCAGGAATGCCTGTCCTACTTGAGGAGTTCATCCTTGATCCGGCCCGCGATGTCGGTGAGGCGGTAGCGTCGGCCTTGGAAGCGGTAGGTGAGGCGTTCGTGGTCGATGCCCAGGAGGTGGAGCATGGTGGCGTGGAGGTCGTGGACGTGGACGCCCTGGTTTTCTTTGTCGACGACGTTGTAGCCCAGCTCGTCGGTCTGGCCGTAGCTGATGCCGGGCTTCACGCCGCCGCCGGCCATCCACATGGTGAAGCACTTGGGGTGGTGGTCTCGGCCGTAGTTCTCGGCGGAGAGCGCGCCCTGGGAGTAGACGCCGCGGCCGAACTCGCCGCCCCAGACGACGAGGGTCTCGTCGAGCATGCCGCGCTGCTTGAGGTCTTTGATGAGCGCGGCCTGGGGCTGGTCGGTGGCGGCGCACTGGCCACGGATCTCGCGGGGGAGGCTGCCGTGCTGGTCCCAGCCGCGGTGGTAGAGCTGGATGAAGCGGACGTCGCGCTCGGCGAGGCGTCGGGCGAGGAGGCAGTGCGAGGCGTAGCTGCCGGGCTTGTGGACGTCGGGCCCATAGAGCTCGAGCGTCTCGGGCGATTCGTCGGAGAAGTCGGTGAGCTCGGGGACGGACATCTGCATGCGGTAGGCCATCTCGCCCTGGGCGATGCGGGCCATGATCTCGGGGTCCTGCACGCGGTCGTGCTCGAGCTCGTTGATGGCGTTGACGGCGTCGAGCATGGCGCGGCGGTCGTCGCGTCGCACGCCGCGCGGGTCACTGAGGAACAAAACCGGGTCGCCGCCGGCGCGGAACTTGACGCCCTGGTGCTCACTGGGCAAAAAGCCCGAGCCCCACATGCGGGCGCTGAGGGTTTGCATGTTGCCGGTGCCCTGGCTGATCATGACGACGAAGGCGGGGAGGTTGTCGTTCGCGCTGCCCAGGCCGTAGCTCATCCACGCGCCCATCGACGGGCGGCCCGGCTGCTGGTGGCCGGTCTGGAAGAAGGTGATGCCCGGCTCGTGGTTGATCGCCTCGGTGTACATCGACTTGATGACGCACAGCTCCTTCGCGCACGAGCCGGTGTGGGGGTAGAGCTCGCTGACGTAGAGTCCTTCGTCGGTGTTGTTGTCGTAGCGGTCGAAGCGGAAGATGGAGGGGGCGATGGGGAGCGTGGCCTGGCCGGAGGTCATGCCGGTGATGCGTTGGCCCTGGTAGATCTCGGGGAAGGCGCGGAGGTCCTGGCCGCGGAACTCCTGGAGGCCGGGCTTGTAGTCGAAGAGGTCGAGCTGCGAGGGCGCGCCCATCTGGTGGAGGAAGATGACGCGTTTGGCTTTGGGCGCGAAGTGGGGCGAGCCGAGGACGCCGCCCCCGGAAACGCCACCGGACGCGGCCCCGGAAGCGGTGTCTGCCACGGCGGCGTCGGTCAGCATCGTCGCCAGGGCGCTCACGCCCAGCCCCGCGACCATGCCCTGGGTCGCCTTGCCGAAGAACTGACGGCGGGTGAGGTTCAGCAGGTGTTGTTCGACGGGGTCCATGGGGCTTCCTTCGGAAACGGCCACGCGCTGCGTGGCGGTGTGGGCGGCGTCAGTCCCGTACGATCGTCTCGTCGAGCGACAGCACGGTACTGGCGACCATCGTCCAGGCCGCGAGCTCGGCCGGGTCGTACGCCTCGGGCAGCGGCGCCTCGCCATAGCTCAATAGCATCTGCGCCTCGTCGGGCGTGTCGGCGTAGCGTTCAAGGAACGTGTTGAGCGCGTGTTGAAGCACCGCCAGCTTCGCGTCGCCCGGGGCGTCGCCGTTGCACAGGCGGTACAGCCGGTCCAGCCGGCCGTCGGTGGTGTCGCGCTCGGCAATCACACGCGCCGCGAGGACGCGGGCGGCTTCGAGGTACTGCTCGTCGTTCCAGAGCACAAGCGCCTGGAGCGGCGTGTTGGTGGCGCCGCGGTCGATGACGCAGAACTCGCGCGTCGGCGCATCGAACGCCGCCATCTGCGGGCTGGGGGCGGTGCGCTTCCAGTAGGTGTAGAGCGATCGGCGGTAGAGGCTGTCGCCGCTGTCGCGTTGGTAGTTGCGTGTGTTGGAGCTGGGGATCGAGACCTCGCGCCAAAGCCCGTCGGGCTGGTACGGCTTGACCGACGGCCCGCCCATCGTCTCGACCAGCAGGCCCGACGCGAAGAGCGCCTGGTCGCGGATCATCTCGGCCGAGAGCCGACGACGCGGGAAGTAGGCGAGCAGCCGGTTGCCCGGGTCGGCGGCGAGTGCGTGGGTATCGACGACGGAGGACTGGCGGTAGGTCGCGCTGGTGACGATCAGCCGGAGCAACTGCTTCTGGTCCCAGCCGGTTTCGACGAACTCGACGGCGAGCCAGTCGAGCAGCGCGGGGTGGCTGGGCCAGTCGGCCTGGTTGCCGAAGTCTTCGCTGGTCTTGACGATGCCGGTGCCAAAGAGCATCTGCCAGGTGCGGTTGACGTGGACCCGTGCGGTGAGCGGGTGGTCGGGCGCGGTGAGCCACTGTGCAAAGCCCAGGCGGTTGTTGGGCGCGCCCTCGGGCAGCTCGGCGTTCAGGGGGAGCGGGGGCCGACGTGTCAGCGGGGGCAGGGGCTCGCCGGTCTCGGCGTCTTCCATAATCGGGTGGCTGTACTCGCCGCGGTGGAGGATGTACGTCGGCGTGGGCTCGGGCAGCTCCTTCATGATGAGCACCGGCGCACGCTGGGCGTTGAGCGCCTCGATCTCGGTGCGGACCACGTCGGCCCGAGCCATCAGTTCGCGGTAGGCGGGGGAGAACGCTCGACGCCAGTCGTGGTTGAACCGGTCCGCGAGCGCGGGCAGCCGGTCTTCGGGCGCGACCAGCGCGAGTGGGGCGGTGTGTTGCGGGCTCGGCTCGGCCTGGGTCGGCATGTAGTAGAACCCGCCCGGCCCGCCGCCGTTGACGACCTTCAGCACCAGCGTGTTTTCGCCGGGCTGGAGGGTGATGGCGGCCTGGTCCGAGCCGGGTGTGACGCCGCGCTGGATGTTGTTGGCGTAGACCTCTTCGCCGTTAAGGTAGACACGCAGCCCGTCGTCGCTGCCCAGCGAGAGGTTGAGTGTGCGCTCAACGGGGGTGAAGATCGATCGCGCGAGATAGAACGCGGACTGTGTGCCTTGCAGCTCGTGTGTCACGCCGTTGGCGAAGCCCGGGCGATGGGCGAATCGGGGTTTGCCTTCACCCAAGTCGACGTGAGGCGAGACATACGCGGCTGTCGCCGGGCCGTGTGCCGTGTCGAACGCTGCGTTGTAGTCGGCTTCCTGATAGGGGCCGGCCATAAACCAGTCGCGTGTGACGGTCGGGAAGATCTCCGCGAGATCGACAGTGCCAGCCGACGCAAGCGCGAGCCTGACGCGGCCCAGCGTGTGCTGGCCGTAGCGCGAGCGGTAGTGGATCGTGACTTTGATCTCGGTGCCGCCCGCGTAGCCGAACGTCTCGTCGGCGATGAACAGTGCGGTGCGCGGGCCGGTGTCGAGGTGGCCGCCGACCGCCCAGCCGTCGCCGTCGTTGTTGACCGCGTTGAAGATGTCGAAGTCACCGTTGGGTTGCTCGAAGCTCGCCCACGCCCAGCCGAAACGGACGGGCCGGGTCTGCGTCGGGTCCACGATCGAAGTGGCGACAACTTCGATACCGCTGACGACCGCGTTGCCGTTCTGCGCCCGGCCGATGCGGCCGCCCAGCGTCGGGTCGTTGAGCGCGTCGAGCCGGAGCAGCCGGAGCCCGGTCGCGTCGGTGCGGAGGGTGAAGGTGTGCGAGTCGTTGGCGGGGTTCTCGCCGGTCGCAAGCACCGAGCCGTCGGGCTGCTCGGTGAGTGCTGCGCCATCGCTCGATTCGGCATGGGCCAGTGCTGTCTCGGCCCAGCGGATGCCGGCGGAGTCGAACAACGCCTGCTGCCACCGCGCCTGCTCCTCCGCGATGCCCGCTTCGGGGCCGTCGGCCTCGGCCATCACGGCGTCGAGCCGGGCCTGCGCCTCGGCTGCCGCGGCCTCGGTCTCCGGTGTGCCGTACATCATGCTCGGCGGGTAGGCCGTGATGTTTGGGTTGTTCCCGTAGAGCCCGCGCTCCTCGACCGAGTTGAAGTACGCGAACAGCGAGAAGTAGTCTTCCTGCGTGAAGGGGTCGTACTTGTGGTCGTGGCAGCGGGCGCAGTTGAACGTCAACGCCATGAACACCGACGCGGTCGTCTCGACCCGGTCGGCGACGGCCTCGACGCGGTACTCGGCGTCGATCGCGCCGCCCTCGTCGTTGATGTTGTGGTTGCGGTTGAAACCGCTTGCGAGGATCTGTTCGCGCGTCGCGTCGGGCAGCAGGTCGCCGGCGAGCTGCTCGGTGATGAACACGTCGATGGGCTTGTTGTCGTTGTATGCCTTGACGACCCAGTCCCGCCAGGGCCACATCGTGCGGTGGTGGTCGTGGTGGAAGCCGTTGGTGTCGCCGTAGCGCGCGAGGTCGAGCCAGACGCTGGCCATGCGCTCCCCGTAACGCGGGGACGCGAGCAGCCGGTCCACCACCTTCTCGTACGCGTGGGGCGATTCGTCGGCGAGGAACGCATCGACCTCCTCCGGCGTCGGCGGCAGCCCCGTCAGGTCCAGCGTCACCCGGCGGATCAGCGTCGCCTTGTCCGCCTCAACCGAAGGCGAGAGCCCATGGCGTTCGAGTTCCGCCAGCACAAACGCATCGACCGCGTTGCGCGCCCATGCGTCGCGCCGAACCGCCGGCAACTCGGGACGTTCCGGAGTTTCAAACGCCCAGTGCCCGGTGTACTCAGCCCCCTCCGCGATCCACCGGCGAAGCAGCTCCGCCTCGGCGGGCGTCACCGTCCGGTGCGACTCGGGCGGGGGCATGACCGTGTTGGGGTTGGTCGAGAGGATGCGCCGCATCAGCGGGGAGTTGCCGGGGTCGCCGGGGATGATGGCTGGGGCGCCGCCGTCCCGCGGGGCGGTTGCGCCTTCGAAGGAGTCGAGCCGGAGCCCGCCGGTCTCGTCGGCGACGCGCGCGTCGGGTCCGTGGCAGAAGAAGCAGTTGTCCGAGAGGATCGGCCGGATGTCGCGGCCAAAATCGATGGGGCGGTCGGCCGGGGCGTTTACCGATATTGTTTCGCCGCGGTGGTGCCCTGCACCGTGGGCGGAATGGTCGGCCGATACCGCCGCGCTATGGCTTCCCGCCTCGCCTTCACCACAGCCAACGAAGGCCGCTGCCGCCAGGAGGGCAAGCGTCGCCGAGATCGTCTTGGCTGCCGTGCACCGATAGGCTGCATTCATCGGATTGCGATCCAGTTGGGGGCAGGCGTAGAGAGGCGTGAGGCGTTGGCCGGGTGTTCGGGCCAAAGATTGGACTTCTGCCGTCTCCATCGTATTACAGCCACCGGCGTGAATCCATAGTTGGTTGTCCCCGCTCAATATCGATACATAAACAGCCCCGCGGTGAGGCGGGGCTGTCCGTGTGTGGCTGGTTTTTGAGGGTGGGCCGGTGCTAGTCCCAGTCGAGGTTGCCCGAGGTCTGGTACTCGGTGACCCGGCTCTCAAAGAAGTTCTTTTCCTTGGACAGGTCGATCGTCTCGCTCATCCACGGGAACGGGTTGCGCGCCCCGTCGTACTGCGTCGGCAGGCCGACACGCTCCAGCCGGCGGTTGGCGATGTACTTGACGTACTCGTCGAACGACTCGGCGTTGAGCCCGAGGACGCCGTTGGGCAGGCAGTCGTGGGCGTACTTGATCTCGTACTCCACAGCCTGCTTGATCAGGTCGACGCATTCCTGCTTGAACGCTTCGGTCCAGATCTCCGGGTTCTCTTCGCGGATGCCGTTGATCAGGTCGATCCCGAAGTTCAGGTGAATCGTCTCGTCCCGCATGATGTACTGGAACTGCTCGCCGATGCCGACCATCTGGTTGCGGCGGTGGAACGAGAGGATCATCACGAAGCCGGAGTAGAAGAAGATGCCTTCCATGATGACGTAGAACCCGACGAGGTTCTTGACAAATTTCTGGATGTTCTCGACTGAGTCGGTCTTGAAGTTGTCGTCCATGATCTCGCTGGTCAGCGACATCACGAAGTCGTCTTTGCCCTTGATCGAGTCGACCTCGTGGTACATGTTGAAGACCTCGCGCTGGTCGAGGTTCAGCGATTCGCAGCAGTACTGGAACGTGTGCGTGTGGATCGCCTCCTCGAACGCCTGGCGCAGGAGGTACTGCCGGGCCTCGGGGTTGGTGACGTGCTTGAAGATCGCGAGCACGATGTTGTTGGCGACCAGCGACTCGCCGGTCGAAAAGAACCCGAGGTTGCGCATGATGACGCGGCGTTCGTCGTCGGTGAAGAGCTTGGGGTCCTTCCACTGCTCGATGTCCTTCTGCATCGACACCTCGGTGGGCATCCAGTGGTTGGCGCAGCCGTTGATGTAGTGCTCCCACGCCCACGAGTACTTGATCGGGCAGAGCTGGTTGACATCGACGGCCTTGCAGTTGATCAGCCGCTTGGCGTTGACGTCGATGGGTTTGGAGAGGTCGTAGGTTTCCGAAGGTCCGTCGCAGCAGGCCATGGGTACTTCCTTGTGCTTGAGGCGGGTTGTCTGGGGAGTCGAGAATACCGCGGCCCGGCGGTGACCGGGCCGCGGTGGGGTTTGCCGTCAGGTTATTGACACGCTTCGCAGTCCGGGTTGTCGATCGAGCAGGCGTTGCCGGCGGCCTGTTTGCCGTCGAGGAGCTTGTCGATGGACTCGTCCTTGATCGTCGGCGTCACGGGGGGCAGGTCGGCGTTGTCGACGGGGGCGGCCGGGGCCGGCTTCTTGGGCGGGCGGGCGGAGGTGTTGCCGTTCGCGCTGGTCGTGGACTTCTCGATCCGGGTTGCGCCCAGGGAGCGGAGGTAGTAGGTCGTCTTGAGCCCCTTCTTCCAGCAGGCCATGTACATGTCGTTGAGCATCTTGCCCGACGGTGTGTCGATGTAGAGGTTGAAGCTGATGCCCATGTCGATCCACTTCTGGCGTCGGCTGGTGCACTCGATCATCGCGAAGGGGTCGACCTCGAACGCGGTCTTGTAGAGCTCCTTGAGGTCGTCCGGGATGCGGTCGATGTGCTGCACGCCGCCGTCGTAGTGCTTGAGGTCGTCGAGCATCTGCTCGTCCCAGAGCCCCAGTTCTTTGAGGTCGTTGACGAGGTACTCGTTGACGATGGTGAAGTCGCCCGACAGGTTGCTCTTGACGAAGAGGTTGCGGTAGGTGGGCTCGATGGACTGGTAGCTGCCAGCGATGTTGGAGATCGTCGCGGTCGGTGCGATGGCCATGACGTTCGAGTTGCGGATGCCGTGCTTGGCGAGCGCTTCACGCACTGGGGCCCAGTCGAGGGTGCAGCTCGTGTCGTGGTCGAGGAACTCGGCCCCGCGGTGCTTGGCGACTTCTTCGACGGTATCGATGGGCAGCAGACCCCGGTCCCACTTGCTGCCCTTGAACGTCGAGTACGTCCCGCGTTCCTCGGCCAGCGCGATGGACGCCGAGATCGCGTGGTAGCTGATGTGCTCCATCGACTCGTCGGCGAACCGGATGGCCGCGTCGCTGCCGTAGGGCATCTTCTGGATGAACAGCGCGTCCTGGAAGCCCATCAGCCCCAGCCCGACCGGGCGGTGCCGGGTGTTGGCGTTCTTGGCCTCGTCGGTGGGGTAGTAGTTGATGTCGATGACGTTGTCGAGCATCCGTACCGCGGTCGACACGGTGTCCTCGATCAGCTCCTTGTCGAGCCCGTCGGGCGTCGTGTGCATGCGGAGGTTGACCGAGCCGAGGTTGCAGACGGCGGTCTCCTCGTTGCAGGTGTTGAGCAGGATCTCGGTGCAGAGGTTGGAGTTGTGGACGACCCCGGTGTGGTCCTGCGGGCTGCGGAGGTTGGACGGGTCCTTGAAGGTCATCCACGGGTGGCCGGTCTCGAAGACCATGGAGAGCATCTTGCGCCAGAGGGCGACGGCCTCGACGGTGCGGTGCTGGCGCATCTCGCCGGCGCGGGCCTTGTGCTCGTACTCGACGTATTTTTCTTCGAAGGCCTTGCCGTACAGGTCGTGCAGCTCGGGGACCTCGTTGGGGGAGAACAGCGTCCACGTCCCGGCCTCGGCGACGCGCTTCATGAACAGGTCGGGGATCCAGTTGGCGGTGTGCATGTCGTGCGTCCGCCGGCGGTCGTCACCCGTGTTCTTGCGCAGCTCGAGGAACTCCTCGATGTCCAGGTGCCAGGACTCGAGGTACGAGCAGATCGCGCCCTTACGCTTGCCGCCCTGGTTCACGGCGACGGCGGTGTCGCTGACGATCTTGAGGAACGGGATGACGCCTTGGCTTGTGCCGTTGGTGCCCTTGATGTGCGCCCCGGTCGCGCGGACACGGGTCCAGTCGTTGCCCAGCCCGCCGGCCCACTTGCTGAGCGCGGCGTTGTCGCCGATGGCCTTGAAGATGTGGTGCAGGTCGTCGTCGACCGTCGTGAGGTAGCACGACGAGAGCTGGGGGTGCCGGGTGCCGGAGTTGAAGAGCGTCGGCGTTGCGCTGACAAAGCGGAAGGTGGAGAGCAGCTCGTAGAAGCGGATGGCCCAGTCCTCGCGCTCTTCTTTCTTCTCGAGGATCGACAGCCCCATTGCGACCCGCATGAAGAAGAACTGCGGGGTCTCGATGCGTCGGCCCTCGATGTGCAGCAGGTAGCGGTCGAAGACGGTCTGGGCACCGAGGTAGGTAAACAGCTCGTCGCGCTCGGGCTTGAGTGCCGCGGCGAGCTTTTCGAGGTCGTAGTTGAGTAGCTCGGGGTCGAGCAGCTCGTGCCCGACGCCGGCTTGCAGGGCCTGCTCAAATCGGCCGCGGACCAGCACGTCGCGGTCCTTGCGGGCCGGGACTTCGCCCAGGGCGTGGCGGTCGGTGATGTTCAGCACCAGCCGGGTCGCGACCTTGTTGTAGGCCGGCTCACGCTCGATCCGCTGCCGGGCGACCATGACCATCGCCTTCTCCAGCTCGGTCGTGCTGATGCCGTTGTACATGTTCGCGTACAGGTCCTGCAGCAGCTCGTTGGGCTTGCACTGCGGCAGGCCGTGGCAGGCTTCGTAGATACGCCGCTTGACCAGGTGGGTGTTGACCGGCTGGGCCGATCCGCTGAGGGTGGTGACCTGGAGGGACGCGGCGGACTGCTGGCTCTCCATGCGGAGGCGGCGGGCGCGGCTGCGCTCTTCGCGGTAGACGATGAACCGCTTGGCGACGCTGAACTCGCCGCCACGCATGAGGTTTTCTTCGACCAGGTCCTGCACGCCCTCGACCTCGAGCACAGCGCCCTGCCGGTCGTGGCTGCCGGCGGCCTCGATCACGGCGTCGGTGATCCGCTGGATCGCGCCGAACTGGTCGTCGCTCAGCGGGCTGTTGGTCTTGTCGCAGTACTCGGCGCGGAAGGCGGCTTCGACGGCCCGCTGGATGCGCTCGGGCTCAAACTCGACGACGCGGCCGTCGCGCTTGGTCACCTGGAGCAGGGTGTCGCTGGGGGCGGGGGTCGCGTTCTGGGTCAGGTCGGGCGGGGTCGTCTGGGCCATGGGAAATACTCCGTCGGTATGAATGGATGCGTGAATGTGCGATTCGTGTCTGGAATGTGTGATGCTGTGTGTGCCGTGAAAAATGCGTGCGTACAAACCGCGCCTGGGCTTAGGCCTCCGCCTGTCGCCCTGTTGCCGGGGCTGGGTTGTCTGTGTCACGCGTTTCGCTGCCGCCCGAGCTCCGTCGGGGGTTGCGAAGCGCTCGCCCCGGATGACGGGGCAAGACGGTTGAGAGCTAGTCGGGTCTCCCCATCAGCCCACGCCTTGGCCCACGTCCGTGCCGCCGCCGAGGCGGACACGCCGGCCCGCCAGCCCATTGCGTCACGGGTCGGCGGTGCGGTGTCGGGGGTTGTTGCGTGGATCGGCTGTCCATAGCCACGTGACCTCCGGGCCGTTTGGCCCCGTTGTCGTCTACGCCGCCCGGCACCGTGCCGAGCGGTAGGCTGCAGGCTATCTTTTTAGGCCTTTGTTCGGTCCTGTCAAGCCCTTTTCCCGGCGCAAAGAGGCTCCACCCTGTGGGCCGGGGCGGGTCTGCCGAGTCGGGGTACCGAGTCAAACGGTCTAAAGAGAGAACTGCATCCCTCCGACTTTTTCCACCAGATTCGGTGGAGTCGAGTCGAGCAACCACTATATGTAGGTGTATCGCACCGGTCAACGCTGCCCCTTGAAGTTGTTTCTGTTTTTTTCTGTGCGGGGTTTTAGCCCTGTTGAAATGGGAGTTTATGGAGGACGGGGGTGTTCATCTGGCTGTCCGCCGTGGTGTGGATAACGTGCCCGGTGATGTCGGGTCGGGCGGTGAAATCAAGCCTCCACATCCACATCAGGCGGTCACGAAACGGGCTTACAGGGCCACCAGCCCGATAGGGCGTGATTCTTCGCCGGTTTCGTGGCAATGGGAGGTATGGGGTTAGGATGTAGCCACCTTTCGCCGCCATCCAGACAAGGTCAACCCATGCCTGTCACGCACCGCTGGACGATCCTCTGTTTCGTGCTGCTCGGCCTGGTATCAGGCCCGGCCTATGCCGACTGGCCTGCCTACCGAGGCGATCACGGGCGACGCGGGTACAGCCCCGACGCGCTGGATGTGCCGCTTCAGCTCCAGTGGGTCAACACCCTCGCGCCGCAGCCCGCGCCGGCCTGGCCTAAGCCGGCCCGAGGATCGCTCTGGCAGAACCTCTCGCACATCGAGGCGCGCATCACCGACGACATCGCCTACCAGCCGATCATCGTCGACGGCCGCGTCCTCTTCGGCTCGTCCGCGAACGACCGGCTGTACTGCCTCGACGTCGCGACGGGCGACGTGGTTTGGTCCTTTGTCGCCGAGGCACCGATCCGTTACGCCCCGGAAGTGGCCGACGGCCGGGTCTACTTCGGCAGCGACGACGGGCGGGTGCGCTGCATGTCGCTGGACGACGGGGAACTGCTGTGGGACTACCGCCCGGGCGCGAGCGGTGACCGGATCCCCGGCAACGGCCGGCTCATCTCACCCTGGCCGATCCGCACGGGTGTGCTGGTGGATGACGGCGTGGTCTACGCCTGCGCGGGCTTGTTCCCTACGCAGGGGACGTATGCCGTCGCGCTCAACGCCGACGATGGCGGGCTGGTCTGGCGCACGCCGCTGGGGGAGTTTTCGCCGCAGGGCTACCTGCTCGCGTCGGCCGACACGCTGTTTGTCCCGACGGGGCGGAGCAACCCGTTTTCGATCGACAAGGCGACGGGCGCGGTGGGGCGGTCGTTCGGCACGCCTGGCGGGACATACGCCGTACTCGCCGATGATGCGTTGATCGCCGGGCCGGGCAACGACAACACACTGCAGTCCGTCGCGCCTGACACGGGCCAGCACCTGATGAGCTACCGGGGCAAGCACCTGGCGGTGGGGCCCGGCGTGACGTACTTCGTGACGGGTGAAAAGCTCTTTGCGCTCGACCGTGTGCGCTATACGGAGCTGTCGCAGGCCGCGGCTTCGTTGCGGGCAGAGCTGGAGCCGCTGGGCGACGCGGCCGAGCACCTCGAGCGGATTGTCGAGTTGCAGCAACAGTTGGCCAATGTGCAGCGCGAAGTGCAGGCGTGCGTGCTGTGGGAGGTCGCGACCGAGGACCACGCGTCGCTGATCGCGGCGGGGGAGTATGTGTTTGTGGGCGGCGATGGTGTCCTTTCGGCGTACCGTGTCGAAGATGGCGGCCGGGCCTGGCGTCAACAGGTCGACGGCGCGGTGATGGGTTTAGCCGCGAGCGACGGCGTGTTGGTCGCGACGACCGACCGCGGCGACGTGTATGCGTATGGGGCCGGTCGGCCTACGGGGGGAGTCAACCGGGTCGAACACAACACGGAGCTGTGGCTTAGCCCAACAGAGCAGGAACAGGAGACCCTCGACCAGGCGATGTCGCTGCTCCCCAACGCGCGTGGCTACGCCGTCATCCTGGGGCAGCCTTCCGCGGGGCTGGTGACGGGTTTGATCCGCCAGACGGATTTGAATCTGCTGGTTGTGACCGAGAACGAGACATGCGGCCTCATGTTGAACTTCAACCTCGACCGCTATGGGTTGTATGGCCGACGTTTTTCCGTCCATCTCGCGTCTGACCGCCGCATCCCCGTAACCGACTACTGCATCAATCTGGTGATCGACATGTCGGCCCGAGATAAAGCCGAAGGCGAAGACGGCCCTGCCCCCTGGCCGCGTGACGAGATCGAGCGTGTCCTCGCGCCCGGGCGCGGCGTCGCGCTCCTCGCCGACGGCGAAGTCTTCCGACGCCCCGAGCTCGAGGACGCCGGTACCTGGACCCACATGTACGCCGACCCTGCGAATACCAGCAACTCCGGCGAGCAGCACCTCACCGGTGAGGTCGTGTTGCAGTGGTTCGGCGGGCCGGGCCCCAACCGCATGATCGACCGCCACCTCCGAGGCCCGCCGCCGCTGGCGATCGGCGGACGCATCATCATGGTCGGCGAGAACAAGCTCATCGGTGTTGACGCCTACAACGGCACCGAGCTCTGGGAGCTCGACCTGCCCGAGTCGCAGCGCTACGCCATGCCCTACGACGCCGGCTACATCGCCGCGGATGAAACACACGTCTACGCCGCCGTCGATGCCGAGGCCTGGGTCATCGACGCCGAGACCGGCGAACGAACCGGCCGCATCCAATTGCCAGACGGCACCGACACCGACGAGTTCCACTGGGGCTACCTCGCGTTGGAGGACGGCGCGATCTTCGGCAGCGTGACCCACGCCACCGCACACGTCACCACACCGACCCGCGAAGTCACCGGCGAATCGTACGGCTCGTCTTTCCCATTAGTGACCAGTGTCTCGCTCTTCAAAACCCGGGCGGGTCAGGATCAGCCCGACTGGACACGCAGTGTCGGGGCGATTGTCAACGGCTCGATCACGCTCCAGGGCGGCCGCGTCTACTTTGTCGAGAGCCGAAACGAACAGGCGAGGCAAGACGAGGACGGCCGCGTCACCGTCGATGTGCTGCTCGCGTCCGAGGCCTACGTCGTTGCGCTGGATGAAGCGACCGGCGAGCTGCTGTGGGAGCGGCCGATCGACCAGCCCGATGCGCGGAACATCGTCTATCTCGTCGCGTCGGAGGGTGGGAAGCTGGTGCTGACGACTTCGGTCGATGCGCCCAACACCACCGCGCGGTACTTCGTGCGGGTGCTCAACGGCGAGGACGGCGAGGAGCTCTGGCGGGCCGACCACCTGCATGTCAAGGCCGGGCTGGGCCACGGCGAGCAGGTGCACCACCCGGTGATCCTCGGCGACCGGCTGGTCACTGAGCCGATCATCTACAACCTCGACAACGGCGCGGTGGTGAACCCCAACGGCGGGGCGAGCCCGTGGCAGATCAGCCGGCCCGGTCACTCGTGCGGGACGATCTCGGGCGCGGGCGACTACCTGTTTTTCCGCGCCAACAACCCGATGATGCTCGACCTGACAGACCGCGTGACCGGGGCCGACCGGTTTACCCGCCTTGCGCCGACGCGCGCGGGGTGCTGGATCAATGTGCTGCCGGCGCAGGGGCTCGTGCTGATCCCGGAGGCGAGCGCATCGTGCGTGTGTTCGTATGCGTTGCAGACCTCGCTGGCCTTCCGCCCGGTCCCGCGCGGGACGCGCGGGCAGGCAGAGGAGGCGGAGTAGCGATGAGGCTCAAACGCCGGGCCGCAGTCGGCTAAGCCATCCGCCGCAGCCGGGCGTGGTCGATCCCTGCGCGATGCAGTTGGGGGAGCATGGCGTCGCGCCAGCGGTTGGCGTCGGTGCCGTAGCCGGCGGTGGGTTTGACGTCGGGCGCGAGCTGCGCGAAGTACGCGTTGAAGCGCTGCATCAACAGCTCGCGGGTGTACTTCGCCGCCATCGAGGCCAGCGCGGTAGGCATGTGCGACTCCTCCGCCTGGGTCTGGAACGTGACGGTCATCGAGCGCCCGCCCGCCGCGATGCGGTAGGCGCTGTAGGCGTCGGTCTCGCCGAGGATATCCACCGACGCGCCGTCGAAGGCCTGCGCCAACGGCTCGCGGTAGCGCGTCCGGCCCGACTGCCGATCGACCGAGACATGCGGGTGGTGTTCGCCGTACACCCGGAACAGTTCGTCCAGGTGCGTGGCGACGGCCATGAAGCTGACGGCCGCCTTGGATCGCATCTGCCCCAGGCGGTAGTTCAGCTCGTCTTCGTAGAAGACCCGTGCCTTGAACCCGCCGAGCTCGACCCCGATGCGTTGGCAGGTCGTCGCGAGCATGGCGCGGGAGATCGCCAACTCGTCGGACGTGTTCGCCGAGGGCAGCGCTTGCCACGGCGCGGCCGGCGTCGCGTCGTACCACGGCATCACCTCCACCGACGGCACCTCGCCCGCGCCGCGATGCCGCGCTTCACCCATCAGGTCCAGCCAGCCCGCCAGGTCTGCCGGCTCGTGTTGCCCCAGCCCCGCGAACGACAACACGCCCGACTCCAGATGCTTCACACCCGCCGCCTTGGTCTTGAGCTTCTTCGAGTCGTTCACCGCGATCCGGCCCTTACGCCCCTGCAACTTTTTACAGACGACCTTCGACAAACGCTGCCAGAGCTTCGGCGGCGGCGCATCATGCGCAAGCGCGGGGATCACCAAGGTGCACCGCGCAACGACCATCGGCCCATACATCGGACCGTATCCCGCTTCGTCGATGCCGGCGTAGATGTACATGGTTTTGGGTCTGGGGTACCGGGTTTCGGGATGCCGCAACAAACGCGTCGGTTTCATCCACGCCGACGCTGAGTCCGCGAAGCGTCTGGTACAGATACCACATTCACTCCGGCGGCGGCAGTGTATTGCTCACGCACCTGAACCCCAGGTGGTTCATCGCGGAGGTTTCGTCGGTGTACATCCGTGCGGTGGGGTGGTAGCCCAGGCAGTAGGTGTCCGAGCACAGGTACGACCCGCCACGGATGATACGCATGGTCAGCCCCTGGGCCGCGCGCGGGCTGCTGTCCTGGTAGCGGTCGGGTCCCGGCGGGTTCGCGTCGGGGCTGCGGGCGTAGTACGAATCGCTGTAGTAGTCGGCGCACCACTCCCAGACGTTGCCCGACATGTCGTAGAGCCCGTACCCGTTGGGTGGGAACGAGCCGACCGGCGCGGCGGCTGCGTAGCCGTCTTCCTCGGTGTTCGAGACCGGGAACGCGCCCTGCCAGATGTTCGCCATCCACGCGCCGCCGGGGTTCTTCTCATCGCCCCAGACGTAGGTCACGCCACCGAGCCCGCCGCGCGCCGCGTACTCCCACTGCGCTTCGGTCGGCAGCGACTTGCCCGCCCATCTGCAATACGCCTGCGCATCCTCCCACGCCACGTGCACCACCGGCTCATCGTCCCGCCCCTCGATCGAGCTGCCCGGCCCCTCGGGGTGACGCCAGTCCGCGCCCGGCTCCATCCGCCACCACTCGCCCTCGTTGTCCAGCGGCACCGGGCCTGGCGTCGGGGTGAACACCATCGACGCCGGCACGAGCTGGTCCGGCGTCAGGCCGCCACGCATGTGCGCCGGGATCGTTGCCAGGTCGATCGGCCGCTCCGCCACGGTCACATATCCCGTCGCCTCGACAAACGCCGCGAACCGCGCATTCGTCACCTCGTGCGCATCCATCCAGAACCCGTCCATCGCAACGTCATGCGCCGGCGCCGCGTTCCAGTGCCCATCATCCGTCCCCATCACAAACGACCCCGCCGGCACCCACACCATCCCCTCTGTCGTCGCCTCCACCGTCACCGTCGCGTCATACCCCCGCTCGGCGGAGGCCGGTTCATCGGCCGTCTCCCCCGACTCCGATCCACACCCCAACACACCGACCCCCACCCCCCACAACAGCACAGCAACCGTCGGCACAAATCGCATCCCCCCATTGTAGCTCGGCCCCACGCGCCCTACGGGTACGACGCCCGCATCGCCGGCCAGGCGGCTTCGAGACGACCGATCAACTCGGCGACCGCTTCGGCGACCGAGTCATCCGCTTCGCCCATCTTCCCCGACTCTCGGCCCCATGCATTGCTTATCCCAAGCGAGTCCCCATCCGCCTCGGCCAGCGCATAGACATACCCCGTGTGCGCATCCATCAACACCGCCTGCAACTCGGCCTCACCCGACACCACCACCGTCGGCCCAAGCCCGAGCGTCAAAATCGCACCGATCGATAGTGTCACATCCGTCGCGTCTGCATCGGTCGAAGCGGTGTAGATCAGCAGCAGGTCGCCGCCAGCGTCCCGCGCAGTCTGAAGCAATGCGTCGCGGCCTGTGACATGAACGATATGGTTGGCATGCCCGCCAACGAAATCGGAGGCGGTGAGAGGGATCACCCCAGTTATGCCTTCAAGCCCACTCAGCAGTTCCGTCATGCCTGTCGTGATCTTGGGGGCGAGGACAAAGAACGGGTATGTTTCAGGCTTGCCAGGATCGCTATCGCCGACCGAGGCGTCGATGTATGGGGGATAGTGGTAGGGTTGCGTGTTGGGTGGGTACTGCACAACCTCTGCGATGACCAACGTCCCGTTGAGCCCAGTGTGTGGCTGTGGATCTGTCGGGCGGGGGTCGGCCTGCCCCTCAACTCGGGCGCGGGTGTGGTCGTCAACACCGAGCTGCTGCAGCGCAACGGGGCGTTGCGGCTGGAATGACATCATGCACCCGCCGCCACAGATCAAGATTACGAGAGAAGCGATGACGAAGCGGTAGCGGTTGAGAGTTTCGATGACTGATCGTTTCATGGTGGCCTTCTTCGAGGGCATGGATCGGGGGCTGGAATCCCCTATAGCCGGCGGCCTACGGACGCCGGGCGG
>JBCCWH010000026.1:0-36761 GCA_039193915.1 Planctomycetota bacterium | reverse complement strand
TCGTGAAGCAGTATGTCTTAATCCATTATTCCATAAATCCAACTCAACAAGTCGAACAAGATGGCTTGAATGTGCGAGGTAAATCGCCCCCTTGTCAGGAATGCGGTTGCTGGACAGATCAAGCGATTCTAAAGTTTGAAGATTAGTTGACCGTGATAAATCAACCGCGCCCTGAAAACCTATCTCATTCCCACACAAACTTAGCTTTGCTATCTTAGTTAGTACACGTGACAGCGCGATGTGCCTTGCACCAGAATTGTAAATCTCGTTTTGACTCAGATTAATCTCGACAAGTCCCGAGAGATTCTTAGACCGTGCAATGTGCCTTGCGCCGTCATCGCCTATGCACGCACCACGCAAATTCAGCATCTTCAATCGCTGAACATTGGGTGAATCAGCGATCAGTTTCGCCCCATTCTCAGTAATGGGGTTGTCTGCTAAGATCAAGGCTTGCAGACCGTCAAGTTCACACAAAGACTCCAGTACCCTGATGAGCACATCGGGCTCGTTTACTGATGATTCTGATAAATCTAAAACACCCTGCTCGGGGTCGTAGCTGGAGAAGGCCCGGTCGATTCGCGCTTGATTCGCCATGCGGGCAGTATATCGGGCGCGGGGGCGGGCTTGTGGGGTTGCGGCGGCGGGTATAACGCGGCTGGATGGGGGTGTTCCTGGGCGTATCAGGGGCGATTCGCAAGACTTCGAGGGTGCACTGCGGCACTTTGAAAGTGGGATGCGTCGCATCCAAAGCACCACACTGCGCTGCGCCCCCGGAACACTGCTTTGCGCGCCGAATCGCGTCGCTGCGCCACAGGAACACCGCATGGGGCCTTGAATCAGCCACTCTATGACTTGTTTCCGGGGGCCGGACCCGGGTACGGCCCCAAGAAACAAGCCTGTGCGATGCTGCGTGAAGTGCTTTCCGGGGGCGGACCCCGGCCCGCCCCCGGAAAGAGAGTGCTCGCGCGGAGCGGACCCGGGTCCGGCCCCGGAAAGAGCGTGTTTACTCGCATCGGGCCCGGGTCCGCCGCTGGGAAGAGGGGCTTTGCACGCATCGGGCCCGGGTCCGGCCGGTGGAAACTGGGCGGTTTGGCGGCCGGACAGGGGTGCGGCCAGCGTTGTGGGGTGTGTGCGGCTTGGGGGAGCAGGGTTCTAATAAGAAAAACGTTTTGATATTGCGTGTATTCCGGCTCCCTCTCCCTGCCAGGGAGAGGGCTGGGGTGAGGGTCGTTGGTGGTCCGGCCCGAGGCGCAAGGACACACAACACGGCGGCGCTGGACCCTCCCCCCAACCCCCTCCCTCCACAAGCAGGGAGGGGGGAGCCAAGACAAGCCGAACGCGCAAACTCACAACGGGATGCGTATAAGGCCGGGCGGGCTGTTTTTATCGCGGCCGTGTTGGTGTGCGGGTTGTAGCGGTTAAGCGGGTCGGGCGGGTGGCCGATGGTGGAAAGGAGCGTGGCCACGGATTGCACGGATGGACACGGATTGGCCGGAGCCAGCATCGCGCTCCCATCCGCGTCTATCCGTGCACATCCGTGGCTCCGTTGCTCTGCCTTCCTTCGTGGCCTTCGCGCCTTCGTGGTTCAACCTTCCCTCCGGATTCGGGGACAACACTATGCCAGACTTCCTGCCGCGCCGTGACAGCCAGCTCCGGCTGTGGGCCTCTCATTTCGCCCGCAAGCTCAGCGCGACGCCCGAGGCGTTCGGCGTTTCGGCCGCGCAGGCGGCGCGACTGGCGGCGCTGGAGCAGGCGTTTGCGCAGCGGTACACGGCGGCGCAGAACCCGTCGACGCGCACGGCCCCGGCGATCCGGGCGAAGGACGACGCGCGGGACGCGATGGTGGCCGAGGTGCGTGAGCTGGCGGGGCAGGTGCGGTCGCGGCGGGCGACGACGAACGACCAGCTCGCCGCGCTGGGGCTGCGCCCCCGGAAAGCCGTGGCCGCGACGGGCGGGGAGAAGCAGCGTCGGCACGCGCCGGCCCCGGAGGATGCGCCGCGGCTGCGTGTCGAGAACATCACGGCCCGTCGGATCGGGGTTCGGCTGTACGACAGCGCGACCGGCCGACTGCGCAAGCCGGGCGGCGCGGCGATGGCGGTGGTGCTCGTGGCGTGGGGCGACCGGCCGCCGCGGAACGCGGACGGGTTCCGGTATTGGTGCGCGACAGGAAAGCCGCGCCTGGTGTTTGAGGCTCCGCCGAGCGCGGAGCCGGGCGCGAAGCTGTGGTTCATCGCGGCGTGGCTGAACGAGCGCGGCGAGCAGGGCCCGTGGAGCGTCCCGGCGATGGGCCGGGTGAACTTCGGCGGCGGGCCGGTGGCGGGGGACGCGGTGCGCGTGGCGGCGTGAGGGCCGAGGCGTATGCCTGGGTATACGTCTTTCACGCGTTTCGCCGTGTCAGGTATTCTGTCCCCCATGCCCCCGCCCCCCCCGGAAAGCGACAACCCGGCGACGCCCCCTGCCCCGCTTGCGGGGGGCGACTGGCCTAGCCGACTCGGTGGGCGGTTTGTGGTGTTTGATGGGCCCGATGGGAGCGGGAAGAGCACGCAGTTTCGTCGGCTGGTCCGGCTGGCGGAGGACGCGGGGGTGGCGGTGTGCGAGGTGCGTGAGCCGGGCGGGACGCATATCGGGGAGGAGATCCGGAAGGTCTTGCTCGATGCCCAGCACGAGGAAGAGGCGCCGATCGACCTGCGGTGCGAGATGCTGCTATTCATGGCCAGCCGGGCGCAGTTGATCGCGCAGCGAGTCCGGCCGGCGCTGGAGCGTGGCGAGCTGGTGCTGGCGGACCGGTTTATCTCGTCGACGCTGGCGTATCAGGGCGCGGGCGGCGGGCTGCCTGCGGAAGATATCCTGGCGGCCGGCCGCGTTGCACTCCGGGGGTGCTGGCCGGACCTGGTGGTGGTGTTCGATGTGGATGCGGACACCGCCCGGGCGCGGATGAACCCGCTGCTGCGGGGGCAGGAGTTCGACACCGACCAGGACCGGATGGAGAGCAAGGGCGATGCGTTCCACCGCAAGGTGCGGCAGGGGTATCTCGATCAGGCGGCGGCCGACCCGGGGCATTACCTGGTGATCGACGCGACGGGCGAGGAGGACGCGGTGTACGATCGGATGTGCACGGGGCTCGCGCAGCGGGTGTCGGCGTTTGAGCGGAAGGACTGAGCGATGCCGGAAACGCAGGACAAGCAAACGTCAACATCGCGCGTCAGTGCGGGGGGGATGGCGGTGGTCGTGGTTGTGACGCTGATCTCGCTTGCGGCGAGCGCGGCGCTGGTGCTGGCGATCGCGACGGACACCTTCGGCAGCCACGCGCTCACCGGCACGGACTACGCGATGGGGGTGGCGTACTTTGCCGTGTTCGTCACGGCGGGGGCGAGTATCGCGCTGGTGTTCAAGCTGTTGGTCCGGAAAGCTGATTGAACCACTGAGACGCGGAGGGCACAGAGGAAGGCGGTTGGCCCACAGATTTCACCGATTGCGCAGATTGAGGGCGGTACGCCGAATGTCCTCAAATGTATCCTGGATACCCCGCAGAATGCCCCAGAGCGGGCACTCTGCGGGCTTGGGTGCTGGTTCTGGAATCACATCCTTGTATCTAAGCAACACCATGAACTATTGTCTGGTTTCAGATTTCAATCTGTGTCATCTGTGAAATCTGTGGGCACGCTTCCCCAATTTCCTTCATGGTTTAGTCGCCTTCCATCCCCGCGCGGCGTAAGACGTTGGCGACGTAGGCGCGGGTTTTGGGGCCGACCTGGTTTTCGCCGTCGAGGGCGAGGAGTTCGTCGGTCGTCAGCGTGGGGTTGGCGTTGCGGAGGCGGGCGACGGCGGTCGGCCCCATGTGGTAGGCGGCGAGTGCGAGTTTCGTGTCGCCGTCGAAGCGTTTGAGCAGGTACGCGAGGTAGCGGGTGCCGATGTCGAGGTTGTAGTCGGGCTCGAAGAGCGCTTCGTCGTCGCGCTCGGGCAGGTCGAATCGGTCGATCGCTTCGCGGTGGGTGATGGGTGTGATCTGCATGAGGCCGCGGGCGTTGGCGGAGGAGTGGGCGTTGGGGTCGCCGCCGGACTCGGTGACGATGACTGCGCGGACGAGCTCGACGGGGAGGCCTTGCTCCGCGGCATAGCGTGCAACGTCCTGGTCAAAGGCGGCCGGGATCGAGTTGCGGCGTGAGCACTGGTCGATGAGCATCCACAGCGCGGCGGCGAGGAGTATGGCGACGATGATGCGCCACGCGCAGCCCTCGCGGCCGGGGGGCGGCTGGAGCCAACGGGGGAGCCGGGGTTTGCGTCTTCGCCGCATAGGGGGATGGTAGCGGGAAGTGGCGGGGGTTTCGCGGTGCTGTACCAGACGCTTCGTCGCGGCGTGTACCAGACGCTTCGCGGACTCAGCGTCGGCGTGGGGGAGCTGACCTGCGTCGGCGTGCGGGGTGTGGCTCAGCGTCGGCCGTCGGTGGGGCCGGGCAGGTCGTCGGTGCGGAACGGGGGTGCGGGGAGGCCTTCTTCGTTGATGAGGTTGGCGTCCTCGGGGTTGTCCTTCCAGGCGTAGCGGACGTGGACGGGGTTGGGGACGTCGGGGGACCAGACGCGGACCATTGCGCTAGAAGCATCCTGAGCAACAATTTCTGCGCTTGCTATAACAAATCGGCCATCTTCGCCTGCAATCGTGAAGCCACCCAGGCTATCTCCTTCGCGCATGGAGAGTGGACTCCCAAATGTCTTGAAATGCAACGTGGCCGATCCTTCAACAACGCCGAACTCTGCACTCTCGTAGATCGGCCCCGACTTCACCACATCGTCTTGCCCATACGTATCCGCCAGCGCCCACAGCGCCAGCCGACGCCCGACGTCCTGTTTGTTGCGGGGGTGGATGTCGTTGGCGTCGCCGATGTCGATGATGGTGGCCATGCCGGTGTTGGGGACGGTGTGCAGCGTGTTGAGCTGTGCGTTCTGGAGGTGCGACCAGGGGGTGTCGGTCGGCTGCTCCGAGTAGGCGCGGAAGTTGGCGAGTTGGACGAACAGGAAGGGAAACTCGCCGACGCCCCACTGCTCGCGCCAGTCGTGGATCATGGCGGGGAAGAGGGTCTCGTACTGCTCGGCCCGGGGGGCGTTGGACTCGCCCTGGTACCAGATCGCGCCGCGGATGGTGTAGGGCGTGATCGGCGCGATCATGCCGTTGAACAGCCCGGCCGGGGAGTGCGGGTGGTCGGGGCCGACGGGGCGGGCGGGGCGTTGGTTGGAAGCGTCGGCGGGGTCGAGCTCGTGGGAGATGTTGTAGCGCCAGTCGCCTGCGAGTTCGATGGGCTCGCCGAGGGTTGCGTCGGCGGGCCGGAGCTTCATCTGCGCGGCATCACCGTGCAGCCCCCCGCCGCCGTGCGGGTCAAACACGCGGATGGCGATCGCGACCTCGCCGGCGACCACCAGCTCGGCGGGGATGTTGTAGACACGCGGTGTCTGCCAGGCGTTGTTGACGTTGGCCTGGGTCGAGCCGACCTGCTCGCCGTTGAACCAAGTCACGTCGTAGTCGTCGATCGGGCCGAGTTCAAGCACGAGCGCCTGGCCCGCCCACGCCTCGGGGACCGTCACCGTCCGGCGGTACCACATGATGCCGTCGAGGTCGCCGTGGCCCGAGGCCGCCCAGCCGCGTGGGAGGGTCGCGGTATCCCAGGCGCTGTCGTCGTAGTCGTTGGCGGGGAAGCCGGTTTCTTCCCGGGTCATGTCCGGGCCGTTGAGCTTGGCGTTGTACTCCGCCAGCGCCTCTTCGAATGCGGCGAGGCGTTCGTCGTAGCCTTCGAGCATGGTGTCGTAGCGTTCCAGGATCGGCCCGGCCGACTCGACCGTGTCGAGCTTGTCCCGACTGGTCCAGGCCTCGGACGGCGTGCCGCCCCAACTGCTGTGCAGGATGCCGACGGGGATGTCCAGCCGCTGGTAGAGCTCACGCGCAAAGTAGTAGCCCACCGCCGAGAACCCACCGACGGTCTGCGGCGAGCACACCTGCCACTGCCCGGGCACGTCGCGCTGTGGCTCGCCCGCGACGCGACGCTGCGCGCTCCACATGCGGATCCCCGGGTGGTTGGCGTTGGCGATTTCTTCCTGCGCGTTGTCCGAGTTGCGGACCCGCCACTCCATGTTGGACTGCCCCGACGCGACCCAGACCTCGCCAAAGACGACATCCGAAATCACAATCTCACCCTCGGTCGCCGACCCCGTGATCCGGAGTTCAAAGACCACCCCGCCCGCCTGCTCGGGCAGCATCACTTCCCATTCGCCCGCGTCGTCGGCCACGACAAAGACCTTGCCCGCCTCACTGGATCCGGGCTCGCCGAAAAACACCATGACCTCTTCGCCCGGCTCGGCCCAGCCCCAGATGCGGACCTCGGCGTCCCGCTGGAGCACCATGTGGTCGCTGATCACGCTGGGCAGCGTCACCTCCGCCTGCGTTGGCGAGGCAAAAAAGAGCGAGGACAGCAACGGGATTACGGCGAGAACGCGTTTCATCAGGGTTTCCATGGGCCGGCAAGGCCATGCGGGATCGGGACTTGAGCAGGGCAGATCACACTCGGTGGCGGCCAAGCCTGTGCGATGCCGATACATACTAACCAAAGCCAGCGGTGCGCCCGTTGCGGCACCGCCCTCCCCCATGAGCCCGACGATGTTCAACCGGCTTGTCTTACTGTTGGCCTTCCTGCTCCTCGGCGCGTTCTCCCTGGCGGGCTACCAGTGGGCCCGGGCGTCGGTCGCCAAAGACGTCTACCGCGACCGGCTGAACTCCGTGCAGCAGGAATACGCCCAGCTCG
The DNA here is from genome assembly GCA_039193915.1 of Planctomycetota bacterium. Taxonomy (GTDB): domain Bacteria; phylum Planctomycetota; class Phycisphaerae; order Phycisphaerales; family Phycisphaeraceae; genus JAHQVV01. The sequence goes on along the minus strand of JBCCWH010000026.1, from coordinate 29,973 downwards.
CCGACCAGTACAACCAAGCGGTCACCCCCAAGCCCGTGACGGAACTACTCGTCGAGGGCGGCAAGATCAGCGTGGTCATCCGTGAAGGCAACGGCGAAACCCGCACGATCGAGACCCCTTACCTCGCCGACCGCGAGGTCTTTGTGGACTACGCCCTGATCGACGGCCGGCTGCTTATCCGACGGGTCTTCGATGAGAACACCGCGCCCGCCTACGCGACGATGATCGACGACGAACTCGTCGACGTGGATTGGGACGACGCCGGCGCGCAGTTCGGCAAAGCCATCTACCGCCAACTCGACGACGGCCGATGGGTCGTCTCGGTCACAGGCGACGGCTCGCTGGGGCTCAAACGGCTCGACCCCGATGAAGCCCCGGAACTGACGCACCGGCCGGGCGTCGCGGAGTTCACCCCGGTCACGCCGCCGACGCATGAAGAAGTCGAAGCCATCGGTATCGGCGAGGTCTGGCGCCGGCTGTTCAGCGAATGAGGCAGGCGGCCTGTGCTGTTCGCCTATCTACAAGCGACCCATCGAACGATGGCTACACAGCATCCCGAGCAATTGCTTTGGGTGACGCCCGGTGACTGCCGCGTCAACCCATCGTCGCGGGCGCGATGATGATTGTGGCGCTGCGCCCAGCGATCTCGCGGGCATGGGCGTCGAACCAGGCCTGGAGCGCGTCGAAGTCGGCGCGACGCTTATCCCAAAAGCCGCGGTCGTCGGGCGCGACGATGAACTGCCTCCAGAAACCGTTGGCCTTGATCATCCACGCGGTCGTAATGACCCGCGTCGTTTGGCCACGCACCGTCGTGTCGTACTGATACACCACCAGCGCCCAATCGCCCCGGACACGGACCACAACGCCCTCGTTCTCGATCTGGCTGGCGGTGCGGGCGCGGATAAAACTCAGCAGCTTCTCGACCACCGTCAACCGACCCGCAGACGAGCCGGGATCAAGCACCTGATCGCGGGCTTCTTCAAGCTGGCCCTCGTCCACCGACCGGAGGTAGCAATCAAAAGCGCGGATGGCAGACTCGATCAGCGACGGCTCGCTACGATCATCAACCTCGACCCCCGCGTCAGGCCCCGCAGACGCCGTACCGGCAAAACCTAAAGACACAACCACAGCAAACAACCACACGCCCCATCGGGGCAGGACGGCTCTGTGGCATGGCAAGTCAATCATCGGCAACCCCATCGGCAGTTCACGGGACACGATCATACCTCAGTAGACACGCTTCCCCGAGCGAAATCTACGACTTTTTTCACATTTATTTACACCCTGCCCCATCCGTGGCGGTCACGGATCGCCACCCGCCTGCTCGGGCCCGGCCTGCCCACGCACAAGTCGGCTGGACCGAACCAGCGCGTAGGCCATGAAAATCAGCATCGCGAGCGCCAGCAGCATCTCTTTTTGCTCATTAATCTGCTCGTAATAGCCCATGTACATCGGGTCCAGCTTCGGGGCCTCCCCCGCAAAAAGCTTCAAGTAGACATCTTTGCAGGCCTTTACGACGTATGCGTAGAGCACCGTCGTCGCTGCAGGCCAGCACGCCACCGCCGGGGCCCAACGATCGGGCAGCCCCCTGTCACGACGCAGACGCCAATACAGCGGCGCTGCGACCATCACCCCCAGCAGGTAGGCCGAGCCCAGCGACTGGATCGACAGCCCCTCGAAGGTGTTGTGGATGCTCTGCGCGGTGTACTGCTCGCCGTCGACCTCCGCTGTGACCATCTCCGAATAGCCCCAGCGTGTAAACGTCTGCCCCCAGTTGACCTCCTCGCCGGCGAAGAATATCGCCGCCAGCGCTGTCACCCCCAGCACCGCCGGCGCGGCGTACCGAGCGAGCGGCCCCAACCCATCGGCGGGCAGGGTTCGGGACCACCGCAACACCCGCCAACTCGCCACGAGCCCCAGCAGCCCCGCCAGCAGCGAACAACCAAACGTCACCATCTCGACCAACTGATACTCGCGGTGGCTCTCCTCGACCACGTACTTCAGATAGAACCCCAGCTCCGCGCCGGGCAGCAGCTTGCCGTGCGCATCAAACAGCACCAGCGACGGATCCCCCGAGACATCCACCCCCTCGACCCAGGCCCCCGGCGAGACAAGGTAGACGAGGAACAACAACAAGACCCACACCGGGGCCACCAGCGCGACCAAGACATCACGCCTGTTCAGCCAGGACCGCTTGCGGGTTGGGGGCGACGCATCATTCATCGCCTGAAAGTTTACGCGCCGCCGCCGACCGCTGCGCGCCGACGCATCGGCTCAAGGCGGAGGTACGTCAGCGAACGCCAGACCCACTCCATCGGCCCAAAGCGGAACCGCGCAAGCCAAATCGGCGACCACACCAACTGCAACACCCACACGCCCAGCACGATCCCGAACATCGCCGGGCGTTCGAGCTTCGCGAAGTAGCCCAGCCCGTGGCCGTAGAAGATAAACGTCACGATCAACGTCTGCGACAGGTAGTTCGTCAGCGCCATCCGCCCCACACACGCCAGCGGGTGCGAGACCTTCGCGAACCACGGCTGCTTGCAAAGCAGCATCACCCCGCCGACCCAGCCCGGGACAATCAGCAGCGTCGTCGCGAAGTGGGCCGACATCAACAGAAAAACCATCTCCGGCCGCTCCGACCCCGACGTGAGCTTATACCACGCCAAGCCACCCGCCAGCGGGACACCCACCAATCCCCCCACCGCCAGCATCCCCGCGTAGGCCTTCGACGACCACGCCCCCGCCAGCAGCCGCGACTTCATCGCCGCCATCCCCAGCAGCATCATGCCCCCCGCCCACCAGAAATACAGCATCGGACCAAGCAGCAGCACCATGAACAACGCCGACGGCACGCGATGCGCAAGCTGATCCAACAGCCCGCCACGGTACGCCGCGACCTCGCCCTCGATCTCCGCCATGTCGTACATCTCAAACGCGGCGTACTGGGCCGGGTCGTGCTGCTTCAGCATCAACACCAGGCCCGCAAACCCAAGCCAGATCACAAACACGACCGCAAGCAACACACAAGCAATCACAAGCAGCCAAACCACCGGCAGACGACGCAGCAGGTACGCCACCGACCCGACCAGCGCGTACAGCACGAGGATGTCGCCGTACCACATCAGGAACAGGTGGACCAGCCCGATCAACAGCAGCCAGCCCATCCGCTTGTAGTGCAGCCCCGCCGACGACCGCCCCGCCGCCAGCGCGCGGTCCGCCATCATCACGACCCCCGCGCCAAACAGCAGCGAGAAGATCGACATCATCTTCATGTTCGCAAAGACCTCAGCCAACCACCAAAGCCCACGCTCGATCGGCCGATCATCCACAAACCGCAGCGAATCCATCGCCCACGCCTCGGGCCAGCCCATGAACGAGACGTTCATGACGAGGATGCCCAGCAGCACCACCCCACGCAGCACATCGATCGACACGATCCGCTGCGAACCGGCTGTCGGCGCGAGCGGCGAGCCGGGTGTCGGCGTCGCGGGTGACGGCGGCGAGGCGTCAGAGATCAATGGCGACATGGATGAAGACTCACACGGGCAGAAGACCGGCCGATCGGCGAGTAAACGATACCAGCCCGCCCGTTATCAGTGCAGGGAACGGCCCGCAGGTTGATTCGCAATCACGAGAACCCTCAATACACCACCCAAGCAGACCAAGCCCCCGCCCCCTCACAACCCGCGCCAGCCACACACGCCGACGCTGAGTCCGCGAAGCGTCTGGTCACTACTGGTGCACCAACAGTTATCCTATCCCTGCCGGGCCGAGCGCTAACCCCCGCAGGCCTGCCACAGGGAACACGCCATGAAACAGCCGCCCCCCGAAAGCATCGAACGCGCCAAGAAGATGACCTTCGCCTCCATCTACCCGCTCTACCTCGCCAGGATCGAGAAGAACGGCAAGACCGAGAAAGAACTCCAGCAGGTCATCAAGTGGCTCACCGGCTACGACGCCAAGAAACTCAAGGACCTCATCAAAGACGAGGCCACCTTCGACACCTTCGTCAAAAAAGCCAAGTTCCACCCCAACGCCCACCTCATCACCGGCACCGTCTGCGGCTACCGCGTCGAAGAAATCAAAGACCCCTTCATGCGCAAGCTCCGCCAACTCGAAAAACTCATCGACGAACTGGCAAGGGGCAAGAAGATGCAGAGCATCCTGCGCAGCGGGGATTGACAGACGCGGAGAGTGGCCCAGGGGCCTCGAACAAAAAGGAGGACAGACATTCCTGTCTGTCATTCGGCGAAGCCGAACCCCCAGCGACGTTCAGGCCGACGGCCTGACGACAGGCAAGAATGCCTGTCCCCCGGACCTCGGTGGTGGCCGGCGTCGGCGCAGCCGACCCCGGCCCCCCCCAAAGCGTGATGCTCCAATCAACCTCCTTGTAGCACATTCCGGGGGGTCGCTCCGCTCCACCCCGGCCACCAGTTGAAGACATTCATAGCATATATAGCAACATGAGACTATAAAATGCATCGGCTCTCTGATACACTTCAACCGCGCTGAATCACACAACAAATCCGAGTGCAGACAATGTCATTCCCGAGGTCGATACTTCACAACAAGTAGAGATGAGATGCTACGAACCTATTGCAGATTAGCCCTGCTGCTCAGTTCAGCGTTGCCGGCAAGTACTACTTTCGCGGGTAGCGGGCAAGTCGTGCTGCATGACACATTTACATCCGGGGTCAACAGCACCGACGTGAATCTGAACCTCGCGGGCCGGCAGTCGGGCACGCTCGCGACAACCAGCTACTGGGACGGCGGTGAGCCGGTCTTCTCGCAGGTAGGCAACATCACCGACGCGCTACTGATGGCGGGGCGCAGCGGTGGGACATCCGGGCGCATCTCGCTGAACCGGAACTTCACAGAAAGTCCGGGCCTGGGCAATGCGTTTGTCATCTCGTTCGATGTAAACCCCACCTTCGGCATGGCCACCGAGAACCAGTTCACCACCTCTTGGATTTCGCTGAACTTCGGCGGCTCGGCGTCGACCCGGAACAGTTTCCCGCAGCTCAACGATGGCGTGAGTCTCATGTTCCGTGGCAACGGCGACGCCCAGGGTTGGGATGATGGCACATTGGTCGGCGACGGCTCCGATCCTTTCGCGGACGGCGCAGACGACGTGTACCACAGCATCCGCATCGAGATCATCGACGCCGTCGATGGTAACCCATTCGATGGCAGCGGCGACGACGTCGAGATCCGCGCGTTTTCCGACGGCAGCAACACGCCATTTTTCACACACACCCGCAGCAACGGCTTCCTCTCCAACTACATCTCGATCATCGGCGAAGGCGAGGGCGGACCAGGCAACGATGTGATCGTCCACGCGCTCGACGAACTGGTCATCTCCTACGAAATCCCAACCGTGATCCCAGTCCCCGGCGACCTCGACGGAGACGGCTACGTCGGCATCACCGACCTTGACCTGATCCTCGCCGACTGGGGTACACAAGGATCACCGGGATCACCGGCCGATGCCGACAATAGCGGCACCGTCGATCAGGCAGACCTAAACCTAGTCACCGATAACTGGGGCGCTGGCACGCCGCCGGAAGCCCAGGTCCCGGAACCCGGTATTTGTATCCTGTTCGGCCTCGGTGCGACGCTGTTACACCGACGCCGTAGATAACAAACTCTGGCATCGAACCCAACGTGTTCACTCCCCCGGGATGTACGAGATGACGCCGTCCCAGGGGGAGCTGGCGGTGGCGTAGCGTTTTTTGGGGATGCGGCCGGCGAGGTAGGAGAGGCGGCCGGCGTGGACGGCGTGGCGCATGGCGTGGGCCATCTTCACGGGGTCGCTGGCGTGGGCGATGCCGGTGTTCATGAGAACGCCGTCCGCGCCAAGTTGCATGGCGTGGACGGTGTCGGCGGCCTCGCCGACGCCGGCGTCGAGGATGACGGGGTAGTCGGGATCGCCGTCCTTCAGGAGTTCGAGGATGATGGTGATGGCGTTGGGGTTGAGGACGCCCTGGCCGCTGCCGATCGGTGAGCCGGCGGGCATGACGCTGGCGGCGCCGGCGTCTTTGAGTTTCACGGCCATGACGGGATCGTCGCTGGTGTAGCAGAGGACCTTGAAGCCGTCGGCGACGAGTTGCTTGGTCGCTTCGAGTGTGCCGACGGGGTCGGGGAGGAGGGTCTTCTTGTCGGCGAGGACCTCGAGCTTAACCCAGTCCTTGCCGGGGTTGTCGAGCTGGTCGAGGAGCTCGCGGCCGAGCTTGGCGACGCGGACGGCGTCTTCCGCGGTGAAGCAGCCGGCGGTGTTGGGGAGGATGGTGTAGCGGTCGGTGTCGATGTAGTCGAGGAGGGACTCGCCCTGCTCATTGACGAGGCGTTCACGGCGGACGGCGACGGTGATGACCTCCGCGCCCGAGGCGTCGAGGGCGTGTTGCATCTGTTCGTAGGTGGCGTACTTGCCGGTGCCGACGATGAGGCGTGAGGCGAGCGTGCGGCCGGCGATGTGGAGGGGGGTGTCGAGGTGGGTGGGGAGCGTGGTGGGCATTTCGGATTTCGGATTTCGGATTTCGGATTGCGGATTTCGGATTGCAGAAGGCAGAGCATCTCAAACCTAACGCCAAAGCGCCAAGACGCAAGTGGTAAGGACAGTCATTGTATTCCTCCTTGGCGTCTTGGCGTCCCCACGTCTTTGCGTTAGTGGATCAGGTTGTTTGGCCTGGGGAGACGGCCGCTGAAGCGGCCTCCGCCGGGGGGGCGGGGCGATCCCACGGCGTGCCGGGGACGGCAAGCCGTGGGCTTGAGGCGGGGGACTATCCGCCGCCGACTAGGGTGACGAGTTCGAGGGTGTCGCCGTCCTGGAGCGGCTGGTCGGCGTGGTCGCGTTTGGGGACGACGGACTGGTTGAGTTCGACGGCGACGGCCTGGCCTGCGAGGCCTTGCTCTTGGAGGAGGTCGGCGACGGTGGTGGCGTCGGTGGTGTGGGGCTCGCCGTTGAGGGTGAGGGTGGGCATGGGGGTAGTTTAGCAGGGTAAACAAGCCGGTCGCACGATCCCGCGGCGTGCCGCTGCGCGACAAGCCGCGGGCTTGGGGCATCGGGTAGAATGCGGGGCCGCCTTCCGCGAGCCCACCATGAGCACGATGCAGACATCCTTCACGTCCAAGTGCTACGACTTGTGGGCGAAGTTTTACGACGTCACGTTCGGGGCGTTAGTGCACAAGCGGCACATTCGTGCGGTCAAGCAGATCCGGACGAAGCCGGGCGACATCGTGCTTGACCTCGGTGTGGGCACGGGGATGACGCTGGAGGAATACCCCGACGATATCACGGTCGTCGGCGCGGACCTCTCGGCGGGGATGCTGTCGAAGGCGGCCAAGAAGATCGAGCAGGACGGGCTCGGCCATGTGCATTTGGTGCAGGCGGACGCGATGTTCCCGCCGCTGAAGGAGCAGGCGTTTGACCACGTGATGATCGCGCACACGATCAGCGTGGTGAGCGAGCCCAACAAGCTGCTGCTCTGGGCCAAGCGGATGGTGAAGCCCGAGGGGACGATCGTGCTGCTCAACCACTTCCACGCGAGCAATCGGCTGGTGGCGTTTTTTGAGACGATCACGAACCCGATCTTCCTCAAGATCGGGTGGAAGAGCGACCTGGCGCTGGAGGACTGCCTCCAAGGGACCGGGCTGCATGTGCGGTACCACTTCAAGACGAGCGCGATGGACCTCTGGCAGATCGTGGTGCTGAGCCCGCAGGGGCCGGAGCTTGAGCCGGGCGACGTACCAGACGCTTCGTCGCTACGCGGCTCGGCGACGGCGTGGGCGGGGGATGCTGTTTCCGTGTAAAGCGGGCGGTCTACTTGCAGCGCCCCCGCGCGGCCGTATGATCCGGCGATGCCTATGCGAATCCCCGCCGCCGTGCTGCTGTGTGCCCTGGCGCTCCCGCCGATTGCGGCTGCGCAGCCGGTGGCGGTTGATGCTGCCGATGACGTGGCCGTGCTGCCGCCGGTGCCGGGCGACCACCCGTTCGCGGCGCAGGTGCTATCGAGTGATCTGCTGATGCAGGCCGGTCGTGCGACGGTCTATCGGGACGGCGACGCGCAGGTGATCGTGCTCGAAGGCGACGCGGTATTGACGATCGGGCTCCAGGGGTACCGCTCACCCAACGCGGTGGTTCGGATCGAGTCGGCCCCCGGGTATGGGCCAGACGTCCGGCACCTGGCGATCTACCTGGACGAGGCGGTGCCGGTTGGCGGAGCGGGTGTGCGGATGGAGGGCACGGGGCTGTTGATCACCGGCGCGATCTCGGGCCGGGTCGATGTCGACACACCTTTGTTCGAGCGGGCCGACGCCGCGCCGACGAGTGCGCTGGTCGCGGCAGCGCAGACGCGGATGGCGGAGCACCGGCGGGCGCTGCGTGCGCCGCTGCTGGACCCGCAGCCGGGCGCGGTGTTTGACCCGGCGACGGACCGGGTGCGTGATGCGCGGCGGGCGGCGATCGAGCAGGAACGCCAGCGCATCGACCCGACCGATCCGCGTTTCGACGGCACGACCGACCCGGAGCTCGTAGACCGCAGCGTGCTGCCGACGCGTGGCACGGTGCGTTACGCGGTGGACCGTGCGGTGTGGGACCGTGAGGAAAATGCCGTGCTGCTCATCGGCAATGTCCGCGTGCTTTACGAGGACGAGGATGAGGGCCGCGACGTGCTGCTGACCGCGCAGCGGGTTGTGATCTTCTTGGCCGACGGTGCGCTGGGCGGTGACGAAAGCGGTGTGGTGCCGAGCGAGATCGATGCGAGCGTGATCGAAGGGGTTTACCTGGAAAACGACGCCGTGATCAGCGACGGCGACGCGACGGTGCGTGCCCCGCGTGCGTATTACGACCTGAAAGAGAACCGCGCGGTGCTGCTCGAAGCGGTGGTCTACGCGGTTGATACGCAGCGGCGGGTGCCGTTGTACATGCGGGCGGACGTGATCCGTCAGACCTCGGCCGACGCGTTCGAGGCGCGCGGCGCAACGCTGACCACCAGCGAGTTCGCCAAGCCGCACCTCGCACTGGGTGCCGACCGCATTACGCTGAGGCAAAGCCGGCAGCCCGACGGGTTTATCGAGCGCTACATCACCGCCAGCGGGATCACGCTGCGGAGCGAGGACACGCCGTTCTTCTACTGGCCTTGGATGGCGGCGCCGGCACACGCGCTGCCGCTGAAGCGCATCACCGCGGGCTACAGCAGCAGCAACGGCGTGAACGTCCAAACGGCGTGGGACCTCTACGCCCTGGCCGGCCGACGCGCGCCCGAGGGCGTCGAGCTGCTGGGCAACCTCGACTACCGCGGCGACCACGGCGTCGGGGTCGGCGTCGAGCTCAGCTACGACCGCGAATCCGTCCGAGGCGACCTGCGCGGCTACCTCCTGCCCAGCGACTCGGGCGACGACGACATCGCCGACCGCAACGACATCGCCTTCGACGGCGACACCCGCGGCTTCCTCCATCTCCAGCACCGGCAAGACCTGCCCAGCGGCTGGGAGCTCTCGGTCGAAGGCAGCCACATCTCCGACCCGTCGTTCCTCGAAGAGTTCTACCGGGACGAGGCGTACGAAGCCCGGCCTTACCAGAGCTCGATCTACATCAAGAAGGCTCAGGACGACTGGGCCCTGACGGGGCTGCTCAGCTACGAGACCAGCAACTTCACCGCGCAGGTGCCGACGCTATTGACGCCGGGCTATACGGTCGACAAGCTGCCGGAGCTTGCGTACTACCGCGGGACGTCGCTGCTGGACGACCGGCTGACGTGGTACCACGAATCACGCATCGGCACGGTCCGCGCCCGCTTCGGCGACGACAAACCTGCCGACCGCGGGTTCACGATGGCGCAGTCGATGTCGCTGTTCGGCATCCCCAACACGACAAGCTTCTCCGCCGCCGCACGTGCCGCGGGGTTCCCCACCAGCACCGTCGGCCGCTTCGACACTCGCAACGAGATCGCCATGCCGCTCCGCGCGGGCATCTTCGACGTCACCCCCTTCATCGTCGGCCGGGTCACCGCCTACGACGACGACTTCGCCACCTTCAACGGCGGCAACGACGACCAGGTCCGGCTCTGGTACGGGGCCGGCGTCGAGGTCTCCACCGAGTTCACCAAGACCTACAGCGTCAGCAACGAGCTGCTCGACCTCAACGGGCTGCGGCACATCATCGAGCCCAGCACGACGGTCGCGCTCTACGGCTCGTCGTTCGAGGACGGCGACCTGCCGATCTACGACCCCGAAGTCGAGGACCTGGCCGAAGGGGCGGTCATCCGGGTCGGCGCGGTCAATACCCTGCAGACCCGGCGTGGCCGAGAAGGCCGGCAGCGTACCGTCGACTGGCTCAAGCTCCGCACCGACTTTGTGATGCGGTCCAACGACGCGGATACCGCGACCGTCATCCCCCGCTTCATCGACCACCGGCCCGAGTACTCCCTGGGCGGCGACCACTTCTACGCCGAGCTGCTCTGGGCTGTGACACAGTCCGTCGCCGTCACCGGCGAGGTCACGCACAGCTTCGAACGCGGCAACGTCGTGCAGTGGCGGGTGGGCACCGAGATGCGCCACGACGAACACCTCTCGACCTTCGCCCACTACCGCGAGATCGACCCGATCAACGCCCGGCTGCTGACCTACGGCTTCGCCCTCGACCTGACCACCAAGTACCGCTTCACCTTCAGCCACACCCTCGACTTCGGGGATTCCCAGTCCCGCAGCATCAACCTCGCCCTGGACCGCAAGCTCCCCCGCGCCCGGCTCCAGTTCGTGGTGTCCTACGACGAGATCGACGACGACACCACCATCGGCCTGGTCCTGATCCCCGACGGGTTCGGCAGCGGGCTGGGCACCGGCGGCGGCTTCCTGGGCGGAAGGTAGGCAAAGACGCCCAGTGGGTGCCACACAACTGCCCTGCTCGGAGGGCTGCTGTGTGCGACCAAACCCTTCAGTTTGCACGCAGCACACAGCAGGCCTGTTGACAGGCCAGTTGTGTGGCACCCTGCCTTCCCCTCTCAAACCCGATATACTCAGCGGCCCGATTGATCCGGGCGCAGCGATTGCGCGCCCGCCCCACCGACGCCCCGCGACCCGGAGTCCTCCCGCGTGTTTAAGTTCATCCGTAAGTATCAGAAGTGGATGCTCGTCATCTTTTGCGCTGGGCTGATGTTCGTGTTTGTGATCCCACAGGCCGCGCAACAGTTCATCCCTTCGGGCGAAGATAAAGTACTGGGCCGCGCCTATGACGGGCAGAAGATCACCCACGGCGACCAGCGACGGGCGATCAACAACCTCGCGACGCTGCGCCAACTCGGCTTCGACGGGATTGGACTGTTTGCACAGGAAGACAGCGAATCCGACGCGGGGCTCGCGTGGCTGCTGCTGGTCCGCGCCGGCGAGCACGCCGGGTTCCAGGCCAGCGACAACGAGGCCTACAGCGCGATCAGCATGAAGCAGAGCTCGGTGACCGACGACGTCGCCACGCTCGACGCTTTGGCCGCGAAACTCAAAATGAAACGCGCGGACCTGCTGGGCCTTGTCAAGCAGTTCCTGATCGCCGAGCAGTACCGCCGGCTGGTCATGGGCCACACATACGAATACACCGACGGGCTCTCGGCCTCGCCCGGGCTGCGCCGGATCCAGATCGACCGACAACTCAGCGAAACCGCCAGCGAGCGCTACGAGACCATCAGGCAGTTTTATACCGAAAACAACATCCCGTTCCGTGAAGACGAACTCGCCCAGAACCTGCTGAACGAACGCAACAACGCCATGCTGGCCAGCACGATCGGCCGGCCGCGCATCTCCGACGCCGCCGTGCGCCACATCGTGCAGGACCGCCAGGCAACGCTCGGCGGCACACTCGTCGTCTTCGAGGCCGAGGAAAGCACCGAAGACCCGACCGAGGAACAGCTCCAGTCACTCTTTGACCAATACAAGGGCGACTTCGCGGGCAGCGGCGAGACCTACGGCTTCGGCTACCGCCAGCCGGGCCAGGTGCGGATCGAATCGGTCCGCATCCCGTTCGATGCCGTCCGCGCGATCGCCGCAGGGGAAGTCAGCGAGAGCGACGTCCGCCGGTACTACGACGACAACGTCATCCTCTACCTCGACTGGCAGCCACGCGATCAGGAGCCGGACGAAGAAGAAGCCGCCGAAGACGAAGCGGCGACGGCAGACCCCGAAGCCGCTGAAGCCGCCGAGAGTGGCAGCGAAACGGAAGCCGACGGCGAAGCAGAGCCCAGCACCGAAGGTGAGACCGACACCAACGTTACAGAGGCCGAAGCCAACACCGACGCCGACGCTGAGCCTGAAGCCGACGCCGAGCCGCGGATCGACGAGCGGGTGCGGATCGACTACCGCCTGCGTGAAGAGATCCGGCAGGTCCTGATCTTCCAGAAGACTAACGAGATGATGGCCGACATCGTGCGTGACATCCAGCGAGTGCTGGCCGAGGACGCGCGGGTGCTCAAGGAGGAAGGCGGCTTCAAGGTCATCCCCGATGACTTTGTCCCGACTTCGATGGAGCAGGTCGCCGCGCGGATTCAGGAAGACTACGGCGTCACACTCGAAGTCATCGCCGACAACGGCGAGTGGGTACCGCTACCCGAATTTGCACAAACCGCGAGCTTTGCTAGCGGCATGGTCGGGCTGATGCCGACGCGTACGATCTGGATGCGGGGCGGCCGCACCGGGTACGAGTTGGTGCCCGTGCCGCTGCCCACGGTGTCGCTGTCGGGCCGGATGGGTCTCTTGAGCAGCTACATCCCGCAGCAGGGTGCGCAAGGCCAAAACCGCATGATCTCGATCGGCCAACTCGCCGCACGGGCCAAGGAACTCCAGCCCGAGGGCCAGCCCGGCACCCCGCAGCAGCCACAGGTCGGGCTTGTGCTGCCCGGCGTGACGATCGACGCGACCGGTTCCGCATACGTCTCGCGCCTGACCGACGCCGAGCGCGACCGCCCTGCCGAGTCGCTCGCCGAGGTGCGCGACGAGGTCGAGCGTGACGCCCGGCTCTTGGCCGGCTACGAAACGATGACCGCCCGCAAGGAATCCTTGCTCACGATCGCCCGAGAAACCTCGATCTTCGACCTCGCCGCCTCGGGCAGCAACCCGCAGGTCGCGCCGTTCAGCCGCTCCTCTGCGCCAACGATCGAAGGCGTCTCCAACACCCGGCCGCTGGTCGATGCGGCCTTTGAGTTGGCCGAAGAACTCCGCGCTGGCGCGGGCGTCGAAGGCACGCTCTCGGCCGACCGCCTCATCGCCGTCGAGTTGCCCCGCGAGCGAAAGCTGCTGATCTTCCAGGTCGATGCGTACAAGCCCATCTCACGCACGGCCTACCAAGACCAGCTCGGCCCCCAGAGCAGCCTCTTGTTTGAGATCGCGATCCAGCAATCAAACATCCCGGATGCAGACCCCAACAGCAACGTGATGCAAACCCTGTCGCTCGAATCGATGATCCGCCACACCGGCTTCGAATACGCCGAGGACGAAGGCCCCACCCCCGCCGAGGGCGCAGGCGACGGCAGCGAGAGCGCGGACGAGTAGAACGACTCATCTGCGTGGGTGCCGTATCGCGGTCCCTGTGCTGACTTGATCGACCGGCCGAGCCCAGTATCACCTCGACATCCGGGTCCAGCCGCACCGCTACGCGGTGCTGGGGTATCGCGAGGACCGCAAACTGTGCCAAGCCTCCGGCGTCGTGTAGCGACGCGGCTAAAGTCGAAGAGTTTAGCGTGACTGGATCAGCCAGACTGATCCATATCGTCGTTATGTCACCCCGTGTCGGCGCTTACCCGACCGACGAGCCGGCCGGCACAGGCTTGCCCGGGGTGAGCAGCACGACGTCTGCGAGCTCTTCGCCTTCCATCGCGCTGGCGGCCATCAGCATGCCATTGGATTCTTCGCCACGTATCTTGCGCGGCGCGAGGTTGGCGACGACGATGATCTGCTTGCCCACCAGGTCTTCGGGGTTGTAGAACTGCTTGACGCCGGCACAGATCTGCCGCTTCTCCTCGCCCAGGTCGACCTGGAGCTTGAGCAGCCGGTCGGCGTTAGGGTGGTGCTCGGCCTCAACGACAGTGGCGACCCGCAGGTCGAGCTTGGCGAAATCGTCGTACTGGATGGTTGGTTTGGTTTCCATAGCGGCGCGGTCCGTGTTAGCGATCAAAGAAAAATCCCTTCGCGGGCTGAACCCGTGGGCGGGAAAGGATACTGGATTCACGCCGGCCGTGGCCTGAACGAGATCGATCGCCCCATTGCCGGATACACTGCCCGTGTCCATGCGTGCCCCAGCGAAAAATCCGAGACGACGACGCTGGCGAAGGGTCCTGGCTGTGCTCGCGGTGCTCCTGCTGCTCATCTGTGGGCTCCCGCTGGCGGCGCTCTATTGGTACACACGCCCGGCCCAGCTCAAGCCTGTCGCGCAAGAGGCGCTGGCCGAGCTCACCGGCTGCGACGTCCTGGTGGGCCACGCCGAGGTCTCACGCGACGGCCGCGTCCACCTCCAAAATGTCGAGCTCCGGGTCCCCGGGCTCGACGGCGAATACGCCCTGCTCGCCGTCATCGAGACCCTCGACCTCTTCGGCGAACCCCGCGGATTCATCAACGGCACCTACGCCCCCTATCGCGTCGAGATCGATGGGCTTTCCCTCAGGCTGACCGAGGACCCCAACACCGACACATTCAACTTCGAACAGCTCGTCCTCCCTCAAGACACCGAGACCCAGGAGGCCGCGGCGATCCCGATCATCCAACTCCGCCGCAGCGAGATCCGGTTTGGGCAGCGTGGCCCGAGCAATCGGGTCGAGTCGATGGGCGAGATGTATCTCGAAGGCGACCTCAACGCCGAGTCCCTGACCGACCGGCTCTACACCGTCGCACTACGCGAGCTCGACGCACAAACCGGCGTGCCCGACCCGCAGGGGGCTGAGATACTCGGCCGATTCAGTATCGAGTCCCCGCTCGTCGAACTCACCGTTAACCGGTTCAGCCTCGCCGACGAGCAGCGCTTCTTCGTCCCGGCCGAGTTCCGCGACTACTGGGCCCGGCTTGCGCCCGAAGGCGACGTCACCCGCCTCACCCTCGTCGCCAAGCCCGACGCGGGGAATCGATTCTCCGAAGAAAACACGACGCTGGAGATGGAGCTCGAAAACATCGGGCTCAACCTCAACATCCTCGGCGCCCAAGACCCCGACCTCCACGAAGCGGCGCTGCTGCTCAACACGATCGAGACCCGGCTAACCGGGCTGCGTGGCAAACTCATCCTCGCGGGCGGGCGCTGGCGGCTCGAAGAATCGACAGGCCGCGTCAGCCAGTACGGCATCGGGCTCAGCCCCGTCGTCTACCACATCCACGCCGAGGGCGGGCTCACGCTCACCGCACCCTACGACATCGCGATCACCACCGAGCCGTTCACCCTCAAAGACCGCTTCGAGTTCCTCCTCGCGATGTCGCCGCTCACCAGTGAGGGCTACCGGCGGTTCCGCCCCAGCGGCACGATGGCGCTCTCGGCACGCTTCCGCTCCGACGGCTCAAGCGCACCGCCCGACTGGGGGATCCGGCTGGACCTCATCGACGCGAAGATGGTCCACGAACTCTTCCCGCTGCCAATCACCGGGCTGCGCGGCGCGATCGACATCACCGGCGAGCAGGTCACGATCAACGAACTCAACGGGCAGACCCCGTCGGGCGCGGCCGTCACACTCGCCGGCACCGCGACCCCCGCGAGCGATATCGCCGAAGTCGATCTCACCATCGACATCACCGGGCTGCCGATCGACGAGCACCTTCGCCGTGTGCTCAAACCCGGCGAACGCGAGAACCTCGACCGCTTCCTCGACCGCGCCGCCTACGCTGCGCTGGCTCAACGCGGGCTCATCAGCCCCGACGGCGAAGACGCGCCGCGCTTCACCCTCGGCGGCACCGTCGATGTCCACGTCCCGGTCTACCGGCCCTACGGCGAAGACGCCGACTACTCCATCGTCCCCGTCCTCGACCTCACCGGGCTCAACGCGCTTATGCGCGACTTCCCCTACCCCGTCACCGTCACCAGCGGCAGCGTGCATGTCGGGCCCGACTATGTCGTTGTCGACAAGCTCTCGCTCGCCTCACCCACCGGCGGCGCGCTCACCATTGATGGCCGCGCCGACAAAGACCCGGCCAGCGGCGACTACCTCCCCGTGCTGATGCTCAGCGACGCCGTGCTCCCCGCGGACGCCCTGCTGCTCGCCGCGATCGGCGGCGAAGCCGAAGAACTCCTGACCGACCTCAACCTCAACGGGCTCGTGCGCATCGCCGGACCGATCGAGCAGCGGCCCGGCGCGGACGACCCGGACATGGCCCTCGACATCGTCCTTACCCAAGCCAGTGTCAACCCGTTCGGCGGCGCGGTCACGCTCCACAACGTCACCGGCGCGCTCACCCTCCACGGCAAATCCATTGCCGACCTCCGCCTCACCGGCGACTGGCGCGACGGCGCATCGCTTGTGGTCGCCGGCGGGGTTGACTGGGGCAGCAACGACCCCGACACCGGTCGGCCCATCACCGAAGCGGACCTGACCTTCAGCGCGGCCGATTTTTTCTTCGATGAAGACCTGCTCGATCTGCTGCCCGCAGACAGCGAGACACGCGCAGAACTGGCGGACCTATACGCGATCTACGACCCGGCCGGCGGATTCAATGCCGAGCTGCGGTGGCGGCCGACGAGCCGGGATGTGCCCGACGATTTCGACGTCGAGCTCTCGCCGCGCGACCTCGCGATCAACCTGATGGGCGGTCGGCTCTCGCTGGCGGGGATCACGGGCGGGGCGCACGTGACGCCCGACCTGCTGACGCTGCACCGACTCGGCGGGACGTTCACCGACCCCGACGGCGCGACGGGCATGCTCGAAGCCGACGGCACGATCACGATCGCCGACGACCCCGACATCGCGCTTCGTATCGAAGGCCAGACCAGTGCAATCGGCGAAACTGCCCGGCTGCTGCTGCCCGACAAGGCCGTAGGCGTGCTCGACGCGATCGCGTGGGACGGCGGGTTCACGATGCGCGACGGGCGTCTGGAGATGACCAGTGTCGGCAGCGACGAACAAGCGACGAGCTTCGACGCCACCGCGCAGTTCGCCGGCGTCTCGATGACCGTCGGCGGCGTGGCTCTGCAGGACATCAACGCGACGCTGGGGGTGGTCATCGACGACACCCCGTCCCGCGATATCCCGAGCATGGCGTTTGAATTGGACTGCTCGTCAATCACCGCGATGGACCGGCGGGTGACGCGCCTGCGCGGCCGAGCGGACAATCACGACCGACCCGACATCCTCCGCACCGACCGCATGACGGGCTCCATGTACGACGGGACGGCCATCTTTGAAGCCGCGATGGGCCTGGGCGAGATCGATCGCGCGACGATGCGTCTGTCGATACATGATGTCGAGCTCGACGCGTTTATGGAGCCTGGCAACGTCGCGGAAGACGCAGACGCTCCGGCCGCGGTGCTTGAGCGTGACCGTGCGTTGGGGCTGATCTCGGGCGAGATCGCCATCACGACGGGCTACGCCGAGGGCGCACCGCGTAGCGGGCGCGGCAGTATCCGTGTCGAAGACGCGTCGCTCTACGGCAACAACCCGCTGGGGCTGGGCATGGTCGAGCTACTGAATTTCAACATCCCAACCGGCCGGGGCTTCGACCAGGCCGCGATCGACTTCTCGATCGCCGATGACACCGTCCTCTTCAACCGGATCATGATGCAGACCCCCGCCCAGTCGATGACCGGCCGAACGCTGAAGATCACCGGCGAAGGCACGCTGACCTTCCCCCAGCTCGCGCTCGACCTCCAGTTCCGCACCCAAAGCGGCGGCGAGCGGTCGCGCCTGCCCTTCAGCGAGGTGTTCAACATGATCCGCAACGAGCTGGTCGGCATCACCGTCGGCGGCACCCTCACCGAGCCGGACGTGCGCTACTCGGTCCTGCAGACCACCCGCGACGCGCTGAACGAACTGCTGTCGGGCCGACCCCGGGTGGCGGAGTAAGGCACAACAGCATCGACCGTGTACTGGTACCCACACGCGTCGGGAGTCGCGTGGTTCATGGACTAAACCCGGTCGGCACGCGCTTACGCATCCCTGGGGGTTTGGCGAGCTGCCACCAGTTCGTCGTGGCGAGTTCTTCGAGGATGACAGGGTCGATCCTGCCTTCCTCGGGCGCGACGTGTTTCGGGTCGACCTGCGGGGCGACGGCGACGACGGGTGTGCCGGTCAGCTTGCGGAGCCAGTTGCGGTTGCTGCCGCGCGAAGGGTCGTCGGCCATGGCGAGCGCCTCGTCGGCGGCGTAGCCGTTCATCACGACGCCCGCGACACGGATCCCGCGGACCTTCAGGAGCGCGACGGTCATGGCCGTGTGGTTGAGCGTGCCCAGCCCAGAGCGGGCGACGACGAGGACGGGGTAGTCGAGGTGGGCCGCGAGGTCGAGCACGGTGCGTGACGGCACGGCCGGGTCGAGCGGGACCATCAGCCCGCCGACGCCTTCGACGACAACAACGTCGCTGTGCTGATCCAGCCGGGTCAATGCGTGGCCGACGGCGTCCCAGTCGGTCGGTTCGCCCTGCTGCTCGGCAGCCACGGCGGGCGCGAGCGGGTCGCGGTAGCGGATCGGGTTGACGACCTCCAGCGGCAGCCGGCAGTCGGCGAAGTGCGCGAGCGCCTCGGCGTCGGGCGCGACGAGCCCGCCGCGGTCTTTGCGGCAGCCCGAGGCGAACGGCTTGCACACCCCCACCGCGGCGCCGGGGCGTTGGTGTCGCAGCGCCCACGCGACGCCGCAGGAGACGACGGTCTTGCCGACGTCGGTGTCGGTGCCGGTGACGAGGAGGCCGGGCTTGTGCAGTGCTAGGGACTCCCAAGACATGCGGGCATGATAGGCATATGGGACGCTTCGCGCAACCGTCTGAATCTCAACAAACCCAATAGCCGCATCGCTACGCGATGCCGGTCCCCGTGCTTCAGTTGCTTACAAGGCACCGGCGTTGCGTAGCAACGCGGCTAATGCGGGAGCGCGACCCAATGGTCAACCGCAACGCTGCTATTCTTCGTCGCCCTCGTCGTCTGCCAGCAGCTCGAGCTGTGGGGCGCGGTTGACGAAGCCCGTCGGACGCAGGCACTCGTCCATCACCCTCTCGGGCAGCTCGTAGGGGCCGAGCACGCCGAGGTACTCGACGACCGCCCCGCCGCCGCCCAGCGCATCGAGTACACGGCGGAACTGCTCGGGGCTGAAGCG
Source organism: Planctomycetota bacterium (assembly GCA_039193915.1). Lineage (GTDB taxonomy): Bacteria > Planctomycetota > Phycisphaerae > Phycisphaerales > Phycisphaeraceae > JAHQVV01. The sequence goes on along the minus strand of JBCCWH010000026.1, from coordinate 10,719 downwards.
TTCGCGTTCGATGATAATGTCGCCGCGTCGTTCATCGACATCGAACAGCAGCGTCGGCCGACCGAGCACAGCCCGCTGGCCGTCGGTTCGGCTGAAGTTTTGCCAGACCACACCCGCCGCTTCGCCGCGCTGGAGCTTGCCGCGCAGCGCGTCCGCCAGCGCGGGGGCCCACAGGTAGCGGTACTGCGCATCGACCGCGCCGCTGGCGACCATGCTCAGGTCCGTGCGGTAGGCCTCGACCAGCTCGACCAACCGGTTGGGCAGGAAGGCCAAGGTCAATTCGATCGTTTCGCCCCGGCGTTTGAGCTGCAGGACCGCCTCGTCGCCGGGCCGATAGCGCGAAAGCACTTGGGCCACGGTGCCCGGCGTGATCGGTTCGCCATCCAGCGCGAGCAGTTCGTCGTCCAATAGCACGCCCGCCTGCTCGGCGTTGCCGCCGGGGACCAGCCGGGCGACGCGGGTTGTCGCGAGCCCGTCGCTCATCACGCGGAACCCGACGCCGAGGGCCCCTACGCCGTCGAGCTCGCGCTGCGTCATCGGCTGGATGCCCAGCGACACCGCGCGGACGAGCGCTCGGTACTGCCGGGCGGTCAAAGGCTCGGCCTCGGCCGCGATGACGAGGAACTGGCCCCGCAGCGCCGCCTGGTACTCGGCCCGCTGCGCATCGGTGAGCCCCGCGGGGGTCGTGTTGAGCTGGTCCACAAGCCACGTCGGTACGGGGTGCACCAGGATCCGCCGTTCCTCCCACTGGTACGCGACCACCAGACGCGGCGGCGCGGGCGGGTCCGTGAAGCGGCGGCTGCCCAGCGCCTGCTCGTAACGCAGACGCTCGCGCTCGACCTCGGCCCGCTGCTCATCCAGCAACGCCTCCTGCGCCAGGCGTTCAAGCTCTGCTGCGGCCGCCAAACGCTCGGCCTCCTCACGGATCAGCCGGGCCTGCTCGGTCTCCGCCGTCGCCAGGTCACGCTCCGCCTGCAGCGCCAGCAAGTCCGCCGCGAGTGCTTCGTTCTTCGCCGCGACGACCTCGCTCTCCTGCGCGACCTGCTCCTGCTTCTCGTTCACGTTCATCGCAAGGAACAGCACCAGCACCAGAAACATCACGAGCGTACAAAACACCAGGTCGCTGAACGACTCGAAGAAGTTGAAGGTCGAGTTGCGTTTGGGGAGGTTGAGCATGGGGGCGATCTAAAACTAAACCACGAATGCACGGGGACGCAAAAGGGCACAAGGAGGAACCACCGATGCACACGGATGCACACGGATGAAACCCGATCGCCTTAAGAAACTAATAGTCATTTACACGTCCTCTGCGAGATCGCGTTCCTCTGCATAGATCGGTGTGAATCGGTGTACATCGGTGGTTTCATGTTTTGTGGACTTGTACTGTGGCTGCATGGTCAACGCCCGCCTCACGCCATCGTCTCGCCCGAGGGGTCGGGCGCTTCGCCCTGCGGGGGCATGGGGGCGTTGGGCGAACCTGTGCCGCGCTCGGCGGGGACACTGCCCGGCACCGGGACCCCGGGCGGGAGCCCGACACCGCGCTCGCGTAGCTTGCGTTGGTGTTCTTCGTTGATCCGGCCGGCCCGGCGGAGGATCGGCAGGATATAGATCTCGGTCAGCTCGGCGATGTGGCTGACGACGTGTTCGATGTTCGAATCGACGAGGTTGGAGAGCAGCCGGAGGCAGACCCCGCCCAGGATTGCGCCGAGCAGCGTGGTGTAGAAGGCGATGCCCATGCCTTCGAGCGTGGTGCGTACGCCGGCCATGATCGAGGTGTCATTGCTGCTCATCGCAATGAACACCTCGGTGAGCCCGTCGGCCGACTGGATCAGCCCGATGATAGTGCCGACGAGTCCGAGCGTGACGAGGATGCTTGAGGCAAAGTCGACAACCTTGGTCTTCGCGAGCAGCCGGGCCTGCAGGAGGGTGACGAGGTTGTCCTGGGAAAGGTTGTAGTCCCGGCGGAAGATCTCGTGGAGGTTATCGATATGGTCGCGGAACAGGCTGGGCTCGGAGTTCTGCAGGAAGACGAAGATGTTGTTGGTTTCGCGGAGCTGGTCGATCTGCTGATTCGTGAGCTTGCGCTGCCTGGCGATGAAGGCGACATCGAGGAAGTTCTTGAATAACGCAAAGCCGAAGATGCCGAGGATGATCGAGGAGATGATCCACGAATCGCCTCGCACGGCCTGGGTGATAATGGGTCCGGCAAGGACAACCACAAGCGCGCCCAGCGCCACCACATAGAGCGACCACTCCAGGAGCGGCCGGCCCTGCTTGCCCATGTCGACGCGCTGGCTTCGGTGGGACTGGATGTTGCCGGGCTTGGGCAAGCGTGACCCGGAGGAGGGCGCAGCGCCAGCCGAGGCGGGCGAGGGCGGGTTCGGATTTGCGGGGACCCCGGCGGGTTCAGGGCGTGGCTCGGTGGGCATGGCGGCGATTATACGGCTGCGCAGGACACGGGATGACCCCAACGCCCTGATTCTTCGTAAGACCCTTGGGCTGGCCACGTCGCTCGTGTAGACTAGTTACGGTGCGGCCCCCAATCGGCCGATCAGTGAAGAGGCCGACCTTTCGAATCACCCGCACCTTTCACCACAGGGGTATCCCGATGCCAGCACTGGTAGTCATCCACGGCGGTCGACGCGGCGAGTACTTCAACCTCCAGGTCAAGGCCGCGCTTGTGGTCGGCCGCGACGACGCGCTGCTCGCAAAGATGACCGACGACGCCAGCGTCTCCCGCAAACACGTCGAATTCATCCGGCACGACACCGACGACAAGTGCTTCGCCATCGACCTGGGCTCGAGCAACGGCGTCCGCATCAACGGCACCAAGATCGACCACTCTCAGGAAGTCTTCGACGGCGACCTCATCCAGATCGGCCACACCCTGATGGTCTTCGTCAACAAGGACCTCGACGACACCAGCCCGGTCGACACCTTCCTCAAGGCCTGCGAAAAACTCTACGGCGACCAACTCGACAAGATGCGCGACCACGACCGCCGCATCGCCGCCCGCGAAGCCAACAGCAACACCGGCACGATGGACTTCGGGGTAGCGACGAAGAAGCGGAAATAAGACCGCAATACCTGGTCCACACGCTTCTTTCGGCCAGAACGAACAGCCGCCGCGTCACACGTGGCGGTTATCTTATGCCGATGCATGACGCATGCCGTTGGTTGCAAGGCGGCTTGAACATGAAAGCAAAACGAGCTCCCTCCCTTTTCGATGACCCGTCCGGCCAACCTTTCGAGGCGACTAATGCACACCCTCCCCACCCTCATCACCGACGCGCATGGTGTCTCTGTCTTTACAACCGCCGAGTGGCCCGCCGAGGCGCGGGGTGGGATGGTGCTGTCGCCGCGAGTCGGGGCGTCGTCGCTTCGGCTGCGCACGAGCGAGCCGGGCTACTTCGCCGACTGGCACGCCGCGGGCCCCCGGAATGAACCCGTGTTGATCGTCGTGCGGCGCGGGGTGCTGCGCATCGGGCTGCGCGACGGGTCACACCGTGATTTCGCGGCGGGCGATGCGTTTGTCGCGGCGGACAGCGTGCCCGAGGGCGAGACGTTTGATGCCGAGCGGCACGGCCACACCGCGGCGGTCGTCGGCGACGAGCCGTTGGAGGCGATCCATATCAAGCTGGCGGCCTTGCCCGAATAGTTCGCTTTGTGCGACTGCCAATAGCCGCGACGCTACGCGTCGCCGGTCCGAGCGCTGACCCACATCGCAAACAAACCAAGGCACCGGCGTTGCGTAGCAACGAGGCTATGGGCATGCAGTCAACCATATCGTTGTCCGCTACGATGTCCCGCCCATGCCACGCCCTGATCCCCCTACACCTACCCTCGACGACGCGCGTAGCGTGCTGCGCGACGTGTTCGGCCACAACGATTTTCGGGGCCAGCAAACCGAGGCGATCGAACGCACCCTTGCGGGCAGCCATACGCTCGTCCTGATGCCGACGGGCGGGGGCAAGTCGGTGTGCTACCAGGTGCCCGCGCTGCTGCTCGATGGGCTGACGGTCGTGCTGTCGCCGCTGGTCGCGTTGATGAAGGACCAGGTCGATGCGCTCGTCGCGAAGGGTGTCGATGCGGCCTACATCAACGCGACACTTACCCGCCGGGAACGCGACGAGCGCTACACCAACCTCCGGGAAGGTAAGTACAAGCTGCTCTACGTCACGCCCGAACGCTTCCGCAAGGACGAGTTCCGCGCGGCGCTCGCAACACGCACGATCAGCCTGCTCGCCATCGACGAGGCCCACTGCGTCAGCGGGTGGGGCCACGACTTTCGGCCCGACTACACCAAGCTCGCCGAGCTGCGCCAGGTCATGGGCAACCCGACCACGATCGCGCTCACCGCGACCGCGACCCCGCGCGTGCAAAGCGACATCGTGAAACAGCTCGGGCTCGACAGCGAGATGGAAACCCTCAGCGAGGGGATCGATCGGCCGAACCTGTCGCTGGAGGTTGATGAGGTCTGGGGGGATGACGAAAAGCTCGACGCGATTGTAAAGACCGCAAACACACTGCAAAACGAAGGGGAAGCAGGCCTTCGGCCTGTGACAGGCAGGAATGCCTGTCCTCCTACTTCCGGGGCTGGCATCGTCTACTTCGCGCTCATCCGCACGCTCGAAACCATCAGCGAGCAACTCCGCCAGCGCGGCGTGCCGCACCTGTGCTACCACGGCAAGCTTGAACGCCAACAACGCAAGCGTGTGCAGGACGACTTCCTCTCCAGCGACCCCGACAAACCCGCGGGTCATCGCCTCGTCCTCGCGACCAATGCGTTTGGCATGGGGATCGACAAGCCGGACATCCGTTTCGTGATGCACGCCGAGGTGCCCGGCTCGGTCGAGGGCTACTACCAGGAGATCGGCCGCGCGGGCCGGGACGGCAAGCCCGCGCGGTGTACGCTGCTCTACGACGAGCGCGACCTCGAGACGCAGATGATGTTTATCCGCTGGTCCAACCCCGGGGCCGAGTATTTGCAGCGGGTCGTGCACCACCTCGAGCACGACGCCGAGCAGGTCCACGCGTTCGGCATCGACTGGCTGCGTGAGAAACTGCACCACAAGCAGCGCGGCGACTTCCGGCTCGAGACCGCGCTCAACCTGCTCTACCGCCACGGCGTCATCGACACGCCGACCCCGAAACTCGACACCGCCCGACCGCCCGCGATCGAGGACGCGATGCAGTCGGGGCAGCTCGACGTCGTCGCGGACCTGCCCGATGCGCTGCTGGATAAAGACCGCCTGGCGGACAAGCTGCGCGGCGACCAGCAGCGGCTCTACGGCATGGTCGAGTATGTGCGCTGCGACGACGACCGCCGTGCGTTTCTCAACACCTACTTCGGCGTCGCCACTGGCAGTGAGGCCGACCACGACGGGGCAAGCCTTTGAGTGTGGCGCAGGCAACGAGTACCGGCCGACGTGTCTGGCTGTGGGTGGAGATGGTCCTGCTGTTCGTCGGCGGGCCGGTGCTGCTCTGGCGCGTACCGGGCATCCTCGGCGCGGGGCTGCTGTTTCCGCTGCTATGGATGGGCGGGGTCGCATCGCTCATCTACCTGCTGCGCAGTGAGACCTTTGAGCGCAAAAAGCTCTGGAACTTCCGCGTCGCATACGAGCGTTTCGGCGTCGTGCTGGTACGTTGGTTGATCCTCTCGGCCGTCGTCCTGCTGCTCTTCGGCCTGGCGGCGGGGCAGCGGATCGGCGGGCTGCAGTTTCCCAGCGGGCTCTTCGGGCTGCCGCGCGAGATCACGGCGCTGTGGGCGATCATCATGCTCGCCTACCCGTGGTTCTCCGTTTACCCACAGAACCTGATTTACCGCGCGTGCTTCTGCAAGCGTTACGCGCCGATCCTGGGGACGGGCTGGTCGATGATCCTCATCAACGCCCTGCTCTTCAGCTTCGGCCATGTCATGTTCGGCAATTGGGTCGTGCTGCTGCTCACGCTCGTGGGCGGGGTACTGTTCACACGCACCTATCTGAAACACCAATCGCTGCTGCTCGCTTCGATCGAACACGCGCTTTACGGCAGCTTCTGCTTCTCGGTGGGGATCGGGATTTTCCTGCTGTACGGGGGGCGTTGAGCTCGCGCCACGAACAGGGGGACTGGAAGCCCGGACTGGCGGCTTAAGCCGCCAGTCCATGCGCGGCCCGATCACTCAGTTCCCGGAACTCCGCAGGAACAACACCGCGACGCCGACCACCGAGATCCCTGCGCCGATCGCGGCGCGCCAGGAGACGCGCTCGCCGAGCATGAGCACGATCGGCAGGACGAACAGCGGGCTGGTCGAGAGCAGGGTCTGGGCGACCCCGATGGTCTCGTCGCTCTTGAAGGCGACCTGCTGGAGCCAGATGCCCAGGAAGGTGCCCAGGAACATCGCGGCGACAACCATAAGCCAGACGCGTTTGACACTGGGGCGTTTGGGGTGGTTTTCGGCCGCGCCGCCGGCCTCGGGGATGCGTTTGTCGAGCGGGAGCATAAAAACGAGGACGGCCGAGCCCGCGACGATGCGGACCAGACCGCTGGGGGCGGCCGCGATGTCGCTGTGGTCGAAGACGTAGCCGGTCATGAGCGCCCCGCCGGCCTGGCACAGCGCGGCGACGATCGCAAACCCGACGCCCAGCGCATCGACGTGGCCGTCGGACGTGGCGTGGTTGCGCTCGGCGATGACCCACGCGACCCCGCCGACGGTGACGGCGATGCCGACTGCCTGCTGCACACTGATCGACTCCCCCAGGACCGGCCAGCCCAGCGCAGCCGTGGCGACGGGCGCGAGCATGAAGAGCAGCAGCGTCCGCCGCGCGCCGATACGGTTGAGCGCGGCGAAGAAGCAGGTGTCGCCGATACCGATGCCCACGACCCCGCTGAGGATGAGCAAGGCCATCAGCCCGGCCGGGAGCATGAAGGGGTGCCCCCCCTCCGTGGAGCGTGCCCAGAACACGCCGATGACGACGGCGAGCAGCGTCGCCGCCATCACGTTCTTGACGAGGTTCATCCGCACCGGCGGGAGGACACGACCGATGCGGCGGTACATCACCGTCGCGCAGGCCCAGAGCATCGCCGCGGCGGTCGCCGCGACAAGGCCGAAGAACGCGTCGGTGGTATCGATCGCCGAAAGAACCATCGCGGCATCATGGCGATTGTGCTTCCCCCCGCAACCGGGGCGCGTTACACTCCGCCTCACAGCCCCGTGCCGCATCGACGGGCTTCATCTCGGCACACCCCACACCATGACCATCCCCGCACGCCGCAAGGCCACCCGCCGCGACCCACGCGTCCGCGCCACCATTGCGCTGCGCGCCGCGCAGCTCATGTACCACCGCGAAGAAACCGAGTACTTCACCGCTAAACGCAAGGCCGCCCGACACCTCGGCATCGACTGGAAGCACAGCCCCCAGGACCTACCGAGCAACGCCGAGATCCGTGAACGCCTGCACACCCTGGCGTCCATGGTCGAAGGCGACCAGCGCGGCGACGACCTCCAGCAGATGCGCCTCGTCGCGCTGCGCTTCCTCCGCCTGCTCTCGGCCTTTCGCCCCAGACTCATCGGCTCGACCCTCACGGGCCACACCCGCAAAGGGTCGGACATCGACCTCCACGTCTTCAGCGATCGGCTCAGCGCCGTCACCGACCTGCTCGACGACTACGCAATCCCCTACACCGTCGAGCACAAGCCCGTCCGCAAGCACAACCAGACCACGGTCTACACCCACATCCACCTCGACGACACATTCCCCGTCGAACTCACGCTCTATACCGAAGCCCAGCACCGCACGGTCTTCCGCAGCTCGATCACCGGCAAGCCCATCGAGCGTGCAAACACCAAGGCATTCGAGAAGCTGATGGGCGAGTGGTACCCGGACATCGACCTCGACCGTGTGTACGAAACCGGCGAAGACGCGGCGGGCGATGATTCAGAACGGCTGTCGGTGTATCGGCTGTTGCTTGGGCCGTTGGAACACGTGAAACAAGACGCGCGTTGGCACCCTGAGGGCGACGCGCTGTATCACAGCCTGCAGGTGTTCGAGCTGGCGCGGGCCGAGCGGCCGTGGGATGTTGAGTTCTGCGAGGCGGCGCTGCTGCACGATGTGGGCAAGGCGATCCACCGGGCCGACCACGTCGCGGCGGGGGTCGACGCGCTGATGGGCGTCGCGTCCGAGCGGGTCGTTACGCTCGTCGCCTACCACATGGCCGCGCACGCCTACCGCGACGGGTCGCTGGGCGCACGGGCACGGCGTCGACTCGAAGCGCTCGACGACTTCGAGGACCTGCTGCTCTTGAGCTCACTCGACCAGGCGGGGCGACGACGCGGCGCGCAGGTGTGCACCATCGACGAGGCGCTGGCGTGGCTGACAGAGCACGACGCATAAGCCCTTTGGCCCAGTCTGTTGAAACCCAAACAATAGCCGCGTCGCTACGCGACGCCGGGGCCCGTGCAAAAACTAATGCCCCGTCGCGCCCCGGCACCGCGTAGCGGCGCGGCTATTCACGAAAAGCCAGAGATCATCGTGACAAGCAGCCCCGACACCCGCCGATAACGCGGCACTGCGGCGTCCGGTAACAACGCCCCGCCCCCGGCTGGCCCGGGCGATGCGCGTTACCCGAAGAGAGGGATGGCAACCCGCGCCGATGGAGCAGCCCGATGGCAACGATGACGATGCGGCAATGGAAACGAATGCTCGGCGACCACGTCGCGCTGGAGCAGGTCCCGCGTGAGTTGGGGCTGCCGTCGATGCAGGTAATCCGTGCCGTGAACCAGGGCGACCTGCGGATGCACACCTTCCGCGCCAGCGACGGCCGGGTCTTCCGCGCAGTCCGGGTGTCCGACCTCCAAGCCTACCGCGAACGCCTGGCTCAGCCCAAACCGACCGTCACGTTGGAAGGCATGAAGCGGGCCTTCAACGAGATGGCCGGGGTGTAGAAAGTCTAACGATCCTCCATTGCGGTCCGTGGCGTGCCTGGTGGGGCGCCACGGACCGCGTTTTCGTTTCAGGGCAGCAACACAGCTATGATGCGCCACCCTTCCCCCGGAGACGCGCCATGCCCGACCCTACCGCCTCCATCGGCCACGTCCAAGGCCTCGCACTGCGCACCGCGAAGGGTGAACCCGTCACGCTCGTCGAACAAGTCACCGCCGAGTTGGGCCAAGGCCTACGCGAAGAAGGCCGGGGCGCGAAGAACAAACGCGGCGTGACACTTCTCGCGGCCGGTCAATGGCCCGCGGTATGCCAAGCGCTCGGGCGCGAGGTGCCTTGGACCGCACGCCGGGCCAACGTCCTGATCGATTGCCAGACCCTGCTGCAACACCTGGGCAAGACGCTGTGCATCGGCGACGAAGTCAGGCTGGAGGCGACGCTTGAAACCGTCCCTTGCAGCCACATCGAGTCCCTCACGCCCGGCCTGTCCGAAGCCCTGAAACCCGAGGGCCGAGGCGGGCTGTGCTGCCGCGTCGTCGCAGGCGGCGTCATCCGTGTGGGCGACGCGGTGCGCGTTGAAGACACCCTCCCCGCAAGCGCAGCGGGCTAACCCACCACCCTTTTTTTGACATCAATTGGGCTAACCCGTGCCACCCCTATGGCACCGGGGGTTGTCATGCTCCACCCGAGCCCCCGGCCTGCCGCGCGTGCGGTAGCGCTTGAACGGAGCCATCTCTTTCTAAGGAGCAGCGATGTCACGCCCCCTCGCGAATCACTCACGGTCACTTCTAGCTTCATGCTGCCTGGCTGCAGCCAGTTTCTTACTCACCCCAGCGGCAACAGCACAACCCAGTACCGCCCCTGCGCCTGAAGACCCCCTCGCACTAGCCCAACAACTTCGGGAACAGGCGCTGGCCGATCTGGAAACCGCACGTGCGTTGGAAGAAGAACACCGGGCCACCTTCAACACCCCCGCCACACCCGAAGCGATCAGGTCAACACTAGACGACCTCCTCGCTCAAGGCACCGACACCCCCGAAGATCGCATCAAACGCGAAGAACTCCAGACACGTCTGAATCGCATGCTCAACCAGGGCCGACAACCCGTTAGGGATGGGCAACTCTTTTCTGAATGGCGGAACCTGCTAATCCTCGATCAGGGGTACTTCTCACTCGACTTCCGCATCATCGAACCCAAGCTACGTGTGTACTTCGATACAGGGACAGACGACAATAATGAAGTGGACATCTTCCGCGACGGCAACCTCGCAGTCACGGTCAATGCTCTCGAAATCCGATTCACCCATCACTTTTACGACGAACGGAAATCGGGATTTGACATCAACGCCGATGGGAAACTGATCGATCGTTCGCCCTGGTCATGGGGTTTCAACATCGGCGCTGGGGTCGGAGTCCCCGCACAGGAAAGCCCCGACGGGACGAAATCCAGTTCCAACGCCCCCGTTGTACTGCTGACATTTGGTGTCTTTCTTGAATACGACATCTTCAATCTCGACGCGAACGAGCGAAAACAGATCAATGAAATCATCCCAAGCAGTGGCTTCTTCTCTGAAATCGCAGGCGCATCGCCTGGCGCCAAGATCGGCATCGAGTTCGGATACGCCCTTGGCTTTTCAGCGGACGAAAACTTCGATGACATCATTGACGGCGCGCTCTACTTCGGGTTGACGTTCCACGTACCTTTCTAAGAACGTGTACGAATAGTCTCGCGGCATAGCAACCGGTTTAGCCGCCGCCCAACGGGCGGCGCGTGATTCCCCGCAACCCGACGCGCCGC
>JBCCWH010000025.1:0-36819 GCA_039193915.1 Planctomycetota bacterium | reverse complement strand
CCTGGCCTGCCTCATGGTCGTGAAGAATACTGTTCTATCCTCAGCCCGGAGCCGATCTTGAAGAACGCAATGCCCCGTCGTTTACTCTCATTGTTAGTCGTCCTGTGTCTGGTGGGGGGGTGTGTCGGCCACACTTCGGCGCAACGTGTCGAGGATCGGCCGCCCAACGTCATCTTCATCCTTGCCGACGACCTGGGCTACGGCGAGTTGGGGTGCTACGGGCAGGAGCAGATCGAGACCCCGCACATCGATGCGCTGGCCGAGCAGGGCATGCGGTTTACGGATGCGTATTCGGGCGCGCCGGTGTGTGCCCCGGCACGCTGCGTGCTGCTGACCGGCCAGCACCTCGCCAACGGGCAGGTCCGCAGCAATCGCGAGATCCAGCCCGAGGGCCAGCTCCCGCTGACCGCGGACGTGCCGACTGTCGCGATGTTGATGCAGCAGGCCGGCTACGCCACCGCCGCGATGGGCAAGTGGGGGCTCGGGCCTGTCGGGTCGACCGGCGACCCCAACGCTAAGGGCTTCGACCTGTTCTTCGGCTACAACTGCCAACGCCAGGCACACACCTACTACCCCGGCCATCTCTGGCGCAACGACGAACGCATCGAACTCAACGGCGGTAACGCCATCCCGGGACACGCCCGGCTCCAGCAAGGCGAAACTACCTTTGACCGCTTCTACGGCGACGACTACGCGCCCGACTTTATCCTCGATGCCGCCAAGGGCTTTGTGCGTGCACACCAGGACCAGCCGTTCTTCCTCTACCTCGCGCTGGTCGAGCCGCACCTTGCGATGCAGCCGCCGCAGGAGTGGGTCGATCACTACCCCGAAGAATGGGACGCTGCCCCGTACCCCGGCGGCCGGGGCTACACGCCACACCCACGCCCAAGGGCTGGCTATGCCGCGATGATCAGCGACCTCGACGAACACGTCGGCGAGATCGTCGCGCTCATCGAAGAACTCGGGCTCGCCGACGACACCATCATCATCTTCACCTCCGACAACGGCGCGACCCACGACGTCGGCGGGGTCGACACAACCTTCTTCAACTCCGCCGGCCCGCTGCGCGGCCGGAAGGGATCGGTCTTCGAAGGCGGCCTCCGCGTCCCGATGGTCGTGCGCTGGCCCGGTGTCGTCGAGCCCGGCACGGTGACCGATCACCAGACTTGCTTCCAAGACCTGATGGCCACGATGGCCGAACTCACCGACCAGGACGCCCCCGACACCAGCGACGGCATCAGCTATCTGCCGCTGCTCACCGGCGAAGGCGAGCAGCGGCAGCACGACTACCTCGTGTGGGAGTTCCACGGGTATGGCGGGCAAAAGGCCGTGCGCATGGGCGACTGGAAGGCCGTGATGCGCGACATCCACAACGGCAATGCCGAGGTTCTGCTGTTCAACCTCGCCGACGACATCGGCGAGCAGAGCAACGTCGCGGCCGACCACCCGGAGATCGTCGCAGAGGCGCGTGCGATCTTTGAGAACGACCGGACGGTAAACGAGCACTTCCCGATGGAGGCGTTTGATTGATCGGGTGGATTGCCTCGGGTTGCAACGGTTTTCTAAAGCCCGGGGGTGGCTACCCCCGGGCTTTATGGCGGCCAGGCAGTTGCGGATCGGTTTGATTTATCCGCGGTCGTAGCGCGTTGCCGTCCAGGCGTGGGCATGTCGGTTGTCGGCGGCATGGTCATGCAGCAGGTGGCTTGACCATCCCGTGAAGTCGAATGCGGGTAGGACAGTGTCGCCCCCGATGACGGCGTGGACAACGGTTTCGTAGACACGCTCGGCACGCTCGAAGGCTTGCTGGAAGAGTCCGACGCCTCCGATGACAAAGATCTCGCCGTCGTCGCTGTGTTCTGCCGCCGCGCGGGCGATCGCATCGTCCAGTGAATGCGCGAGCTCAACGCCCTGAGCGACTTTGTAATCCGGGTTGGATGTCACCACGATGTTCAACCTGCCCGGCAGCGCGGAGTCGTGGTCTTCGTAGGTCTTGCGTCCCATGATGATGGGCCGCCCCATCGTCGTGCGTTTGAAGTGCGCGAACTCGTCGGGCAAGCGCCAAGGGATCCGGCCGGCGTTGCCGATGCAGTGGTCTTCGGAGCGGGCGTAGATGAGTGCGAGCATTGGTTTGAACCACGAAGGCGAAGGACACAGAGGAAGGCAATCGTAGGGTGGGTGGAGGGAGCCTGCGACCGATACCCACCGGCGCTGTCAAACACTTTCGATTCATCGCGGTGGGTATCGTCGCGGACTCCTCCACCCACCCTACACCGCTACACCGCGACGGCTGCTTTGATGTGCGGGTGGGGGTCGTAGTCGAGCAGCTCGAAGTCGTCGAACGTGAATGCGAAGAGGTCGGTGACGTCGGGGTTCAGGCGCATCGTCGGCAGTGGCCGTGGGGCACGCGAGAGCTGTTCGTGTGCCTGGTCGAGATGGTTGTCGTAGAGGTGGGCGTCCCCGAAGGTGTGGACGAACTCGCCGGGCTTGAGCCCCGTGACCTGGGCGATCATCATCGTGAGCAGGGCGTAGCTGGCGATGTTGAACGGCACGCCGAGGAAGATGTCGGCCGAGCGTTGGTAGAGCTGGCAGCTCAGCCTGCCGTCGGCGACGTAGAACTGGAAGAACGCGTGGCAGGGGGGCAGGGCCATGTCCTCGATCATGCCCGGGTTCCAGGCGCAGACGATGTGGCGGCGGGAATCGGGGTTTTCTTTGATCTGCTCGACGACCTGCTTGACCTGGTCGATTGCGCCGTCGGTTTGGGTTGAGCCGTCGGGGCCGCAGACGACACGGGGGAAGCTGCGCCATTGGTAGCCGTAGACCGGGCCCAGCTCGCCTGTTTCGGGGTCGGCCCACTCGTCCCAGATGCGGACGCCGTTGTCCTTGAGGTAGGCGACATTGGTGCTGCCCTGGAGGACCCAGAGCAGCTCGTGGATGATGGAGCGGAGGTGGAGTTTCTTGGTGGTGACTAGTGGGAATCCGCCGCCGGGCTGGTCGGGGTCGAGGCTGAACCGCATCTGGTAGCCGAACACGGAGCGTGTGCCCGTGCCGGTGCGGTCGGCTTTGGGGGTGCCGTGGTCGAGGACGTGCTGCATGAGGTCGAGGTACTGGCGCATAAGGCGTAGTGTAGCGGCTGCCCGTGGTCGATCGCCTGGGTTGGGGTAGCCCGATGGGGTTATGTCGCCGGGCTTTAGTCGTCGTGCGGGCTCTGGGCTGCTATGATGGTCTCATGGCCGTGACACTCGCCGAATCCTCGTTCAACCACTACACCGCGCTGGGGGTGCTGCTGCTGATGGCGATCGGCTTTGGTGTCGCGAATCTTGCGATGACGACTTTCCTTGGCCCGTCGCGCAAGGGCGAGGTCAAGGGCACGGTCTACGAGTCGGGGATGAACCCGATCGGCTCCGCCCGTCGGCGGTTCAATGTCCGGTTCTTCATCCTGGCGATGACGTTCTTGCTTTTCGATGTCGAGATCGTATTCCTTTATCCATGGGCGGTGACGTTTCCGTCGTTGGGAGGCCAGGCCGTCGATAGCGGTCTGGACCTGATGTTCCTCGGCAGGATGTTGTTCTTTGTGCTCACTACGATTATCGCGTTTGTGTATGCATGGCGGAAGGGTGTCTTCCGCTACGACTGATCTAGAATCACTTCACGCTGCGGTGGGGTACCGCGGCGTGGTTTCGAACATTGGGGGGCTCTTTCACGCCGTCGGCCGGCGTGTGTTACCGTGTGCTTTTACCTGTAACGGGGGCTCCGATGACGACCGTAAGCCTTGATTCTCTGACCCCACGCGAGCGAGAAGTCCTGACGCTGGTGGCGCAGGGGCTTTCACTCCCTGAGATCGCGCAGAAGCTGCACCGCTCGCTCAAGACGATCGAGACACACCGCCTGTCGCTGGGGCGTAAGCTCGGGGCGTCCAACCGCGTCGAGCTCACCCGTATCGCGATTGCGAGCGGGCTGACGCCCATCGAGGTGATGGCGGAAGACGCGCAGGCCGAGTCGGCCAAGAACGCCGCCGCGCGGCGCGACCTCGAGGGCCAGGCCCGGACGCTCAAGCTCTTTCAGCAGATCAACGACGAAGTCTTCTCCGCCACCGGGCCGGCCTTCCTGCGTCGGCTCGTGCTCTCGATGTCTCGCGTGCTCGGCATGCGAACAGTCGCGATCAGTTCGCTTTCGTATGAGGACGGCGAACAGGTCCTCTATACCCTTGGCTTGTGCTGCAACGGCGTAATGCTGGACCCGGCACAGTACGAAGCGCGATGTACCCCATGCAGAGATGTCCTGCTTGCCGGCAAGGCCTCCTACACCAGTGGGCTTGCCAAACGCTTCCCCGAAGATATCTATCTCGACGAACTGGGCAGCGAGTGCTACGTCGGCGTGCGGCTGGAGGACCAGCAGGGCGGTGTGTTAGGCACCATGTCGGTCTTGCACGACAAGCCGATCGAAGACAGCAGCCATATCGAAAATATCCTCCGCATGTTCGCGCCCCGCGCCGCGGCGGAGTTGGACCAACTCGCGGTCAGCGACCGCGTTCGTGAACTGACCGAAGACCTGGAGTCCGAAGTCGAGAAGCGTACGAAGGAACTGGGGAAGGCGACCGCGATTTTTCACTCGTTGGTCTCACGCAGTACCGACGGCTTCTGTGGGGTCGATGCGCAGGGCAATGTCAGGCTCGTGAACCCCAGCCTGGCAGACATTCTGGGCCGCGAAGTCGGCGAGATGGTCGGCAAGTTGAATATCGTCGATCTTGTGCTGGACGAGGATCTTGCGGATTTCCAGACGCACCGTTACAGGCAAACGAATCAGCGAACGAACATCTACAGTGTTCGGCTAAGGCACGCCGACGGCCATCCCGTCCCTTTCAATGTGACCTCGCATGCCCAGGTCGATGATGCCGGCGACCACATCGGTTGTTTCGCCGTGATGGCCCCGGCGGACGACGCTACTTAGCCCGGAAAATGCTGGTAAACGTAGTCTGGGACCGGTATGATGGGCGTTCGGAGGTGAGGGCCAGCGATCGATATAGGTTTCCTCGCGTCCAAACGCATCGAACGCTGTTTTTTACCCATTCCTGGCTGATTCATATTCCGGAGTTTTTTCATGCGTCATCGCTTCTCCCGCCGCGCCCTCCTCGCCGCCGCCTTGACCTGCAATGCCCCGCTTGCGTCCGGGCAGGTGCTGTCCGAATGGCTCAGCCCGGTAGACGGGAATTGGAACGACGCCGCGAACTGGTCGACGCCAGCCTTCCCCAACAACGGCGGCGGGACGACCTACGACGTACTGATCGCTGCGGGGGGGCTGAGTGATTACGACGTCACGCTCCTCTCCCAGCCGATCATGTTGGACGCCTTGACGCTCAATGATTCTAGAGCCACGCTCTTTATCACGAACGCCGAAATCACAGCGGGCACGATCGATGTGATGGCCGGAACGTTGGAGACATTCAACACGACGGTGCATAGCAACCTGCTCACCTCATCGGCGGGTGGTGCCCCGATCACTTGGAGGACCACCAGTCAGCCAACCGTGCTGGACATCGCTCGGTTCTCGCACTCGGTTAACTTCGAGGCTCCGGGCCAGGTGCATTTCATGTCCGATCTGCAACTCGATGATGGCATCACTATCGATATGCAGCCTGGGACCATTTTGCTCGATGGGGCGTCCATTTCGACTCCCGGGCAGGTAACGATCAACCTTTCGGGGCAGCCTTTCCGGGCTTCGAACACGTCGGCGTCCGTCGCCGAGGTCGGCGCGGGCGTCAACCTTGAGTTCATCGGAGGGGGTAACCGGATCATCGGCTGGATCGACCACTACGGTGTGATCCGCGCGGACAGCGATCAGAACAACGGGACCATCCTGGGGCGATCGACGTCCAATCCTTTCACTAACTACGGCACGATCGAGGCACTCAACGATGCAACCATCTGGATCGGTGATCAGCGCAACACACGCGGGTTTGTAAACGCCGGGACACTCCGCGCTGAGAATGGCGGCAAGGTCAATTTCTGGGGCGATGTCCTGTTCGAGGCAGGGACGCAGTTGGTAGGTGACGGTGAGTTTGAACTCATCTACGGCCGACTGGACCTCAATGGCCAAACCATAGATCTTGACGCTGTTGGGTCGTTCACTGTGCTCGAGGGCACCCTGGCGAATGGGACGTTCACCGGGACCGGCAATAGCGTGTTGGCCGCGTCCGACGATAAAATGGTGTTTGAGGCGATGACTTTCGGCGTGGACGTACTCGTCAACGCAAACACCCACGATGTCAGTGGTGGCCTGACCTTTGCGGGTGGCGCAGAGATGCGGACATTGACCAATGGTGCGGTACGCCTGCGTTTTACCGAAGCGCAGACGGTTGATGGGAACGGCCGTTTCCTTTTTGCGGGAGATAACGGCCTAAGCGAACTATCGATGAGCCATGCCTCGGGTGACGTCGTGTTCGAATCTGGTATCTCGATCGAAGCGCTCGGCGGGAACGGACAGATCGGCGAGTCCGGCAAAAGCTGGATCAACAGAGGCACGATCCTCGCCGGTGCTGGGCGTACGATGACGCTTGCGGGCAACTGGGATAACCAGGGGACGCTACGCATCCAAGACGGCGGGACCATGGTCCTCGACGGGGAATACACCTTGGCGGGCGCCGGTGTGGTTGATAATCTCGGCGGCACGCTCATCCTTGACGGCACCTTCGACAACCTCGGCCAAGTGACCGATTTTACGGGCACGGCCGGCAGCTTGGTTCGGCTTGGCTCTGAAGCGCGGGTGCTAGGCGGTTCATTGGCCAGCAGTCAGGGGCTCGCGTTGGAGATAAGCCAGCGCGCTTTTCTTGAGGGAGTCACATTCGACATGGAGGTGGCGATCGCAAATCGCATCGCCGCAGTCGACTCGCTCACAATCAACAACAGTTTCGCGTTGATCTCAGGCGTCAACGCCAGTAATGGACGTCTGACCTTGGGCGATGAAGTCGGTGACGGCGTGACCCATCTGGACGGTACGGGTGTCATCACGATCACCCAGAGCCCTGTCTCTCCGAACGCAAGGGACGTGGAGATCACATCGTTCAACTCCACATTAGAGATCGGCTCAGACTTGTCGATCGTCATGGACGATCCGCTGCTAAGCCTGCTCATTGGCAATGACGGCAACTTCAATCTTCATGGCACGCTCGATCTGAGTGCGGGTCGGACGCGCCTCCGCTCCGTCTGGAGCAGTGATGGGGTGATTAGGACGTCGGGGTCGGCCTTCCTGACGCTGCAGGGCTTCTATACCACGGCCAGCCTGATGACCATCGACTATCAAGGCGGGACGGTGATTCTGGGCGGTGGTGTTTTGGATAACACCGGGGATGTACTCCGGGTTGATGCGTCGACGGCGTGGCTCGGCCAGGCACCATATGATTTTTCGAATGGGTTTACGCTTGTGGGAGGTCGGGTTGAGTCCGGTGACGGGCTGGCGCTCACCGATGTGCGCCACCTGGACGGCGTGACGTTGGCCGGCGACCTCTGGCTTCGGCCCGAATCGGGGAGCACGATCAACAACGGCCTGGTGTTTGATGGTGGCACCCTTCATGTCGCCGCGGACCAGCTCTTCCTTCAGAGCGGCGAGTTCACTGGGAACGGGATGATTAAATTTGAAGTAAGCAACATCAACCTACCAGACATATCGTTTGTTAATCTGCCTTCCGGGGCGATTCTCCCTGTTGGATTGGCCGTGAGTACGGGCGGGGCCTCGGGTGAGTTTGGGACGGCGACTACCAGCAACTCATGGACCAACAACGGCACGCTACAGTCCTTCATCGCGGGGCGAGACCTGCGGATGACCGGCGACCTCGCCCACCAAGGCACGGCCCATGCCGCCAACGGCGGGAGCCTTACCTTCGAGCAGGTCACCAACCACGGCTCGCTCCTCGCCGAGGACGGCGGGGTGGTCGTGCTCGAGAGCGGCTGGGCCAACCCGGCCGGCACGATCGCAGCCCAGAGTGGCGGCGTGATTCAGCTCGAATCATGGTCGGCGACACCCGGCACGATCATGCTTGAAGACAGCATCCTTCGGCTCGATTTCGATACCGACCTGACACTGCTCGCGGCGCTGCCTGCGGGGACGAATTCTGTGGTCCAGGCCGCCCGAGACTTCGACCTGAACGGCGGCGCCTTCGACCCGGGTACGCTTAGCCTGGAGTTTGCACTTGCCGGCGGGACACTCCGCAGCGGCTCGGTCGTTGGGCCGGCTGCGCTGCAGGTCGTCAACAACGCGCCCGCAGGCGACAGCACCCTTGATAGCGTCGCGATCCATACCGATATGGTCGTCAGCGACGCCGGCACCACGCGACTCCAAAACAACGTGGCGTTCCATGGCAGCGAGATCCTTGGTGACGGTGTGCTCCGTGTCCTCACCGGACACACCGCGTCGTTCGACGCTGTGGCTTTCGAGAGCGCCGCAGTCGTTGACGCCGGCGCAACACTTGTCGTCACGAATGGCCTGCAGCTCGAAGGCACGATTGCTTCGGGCGGCGCTTCGGGGGCACGCCCCCAGGTCCGCTTCAACGGCACCCAGCAGGTCGCCGGCAGCGGCGCGTTCGAATCCACGACGGCGCAGGGCCTCAACCTCCGGTTCACCGGCGACCTCACGCTCGGCCAGGACATCAACGTCCGAGCGCTCCAGGGCATCCTCTCCTTCAACGGTGCCGGGCAGGCACTCACACTCAATGGTGGCTTGGAGGTCGCCGCCGCTCGCACCGCCATCGCCAATGTCGGCGACTTCGTCAACCACGGCGACATCACGGTCAACACCGGCGGTACGCTCCAGGTCAACGCCGACACCATCACCAATCATGGCGTGATCGAACTCCGGAACAGCACCCTCCGCGCCATCGATACGGACATCCACAACGCGGTCGGCTCCACCGTCATAGTTCCCGGCAACGTAGACCTCGGCCTCGACGGCACGTTCCACGTCGCGGGTAACCTCCGCGGCACCGGCGCAAGCAACAGCCGCTTGTTTGTGCTTGGCCACCTGACCCTGGAAGATTCCGCGCAGGCAGAAGTCTCGCTCGTCGACGACCGGTTCGATACGCTCCCCTTCCTCCACGCGCTGGGCGACATCGTCCTCGATGGCACCTTCGATATCGACAGCACATCGCTCACTGATATCGAAGCGGGTCACACGCAGGTCCTCGTTCTCGGCGAAACGCTGTCTGGTACTTTTGACCAAGTCAACGGGACGCAGATCGGGCCGGACCACTACTGGCACCTCGACTACCAGAGCGATCAAGTCGTGGTCGAGGTCCGGCTCGCGGGCGACGCGACGGGCGACGGGCTGGTCGGAGTCGAAGACCTCGACCTGATCCTCGCCAACTGGGGCAGTTCCGTCACCGCGGCCAATGCGAACGCCGGCGAGTGGACCGGTGACGGCCTCATCAACAACGCCGACCTCCAGGTCGTCCTCAGCCACTGGGGGCTCGCCACCCCGCCCCCGGACACCAACGTCCCCGAGCCGGGGACCGCGGCATTGCTCGGGCTCATCCTCTTTGCCGGTACGCGTCGCCGTCGAGAGTATCGCGCGTGAGGTAGTGCAGGTCTCTCCCCGCGCCGCAAGTGGCCGGATGTGTTTACGCTGCGTTTTGCGTGCCGAGCCGGTGGTTCTGCCCAGGTCAACGCGGCCAAAGTGGCATCTTGCCAGTTCAGGGTCTTCGTCGATTGTTGTGGGCCTATCCCTTGACCGCCCCGGCGGTCAGGCCCGCGATGAAGTCACGCTGGAGTAGAAGGAACAGTGTGAGTACAGGCACGATGGCGACGAGGGTGCCTGCCATGATGAGGCCGTACTCCGTTCCATAAGGCCCGCGGAGTTGTGCGACGAAGACGGACAGCGGCAGCATCTCCTGCGACTGGATGATGATCTGTGGGGCGATGAAGTTGTTCCATGTGCCCAGGTAGGTGATGAGCAGGAATGCGCCGATCATCGGGCGGACCATCGGTAGGGCGATCGTGAAGAAGAGGCGAAGCTCGCCGCAACCATCGACTCGGGCGGCCTCGATCATCTCGTCGGGCATGCTTGAGATAAAGGCCTGGCGGAAGAGGTAGACACCGAATGCCGGTGCCATCGCGGGGAGGATGAGCCCGGCGTAGCTGTCGAGCAGGCCGAGCCAGTACACGACCTGATATCCCGGCGCAAGCAGTAGTGCGGCCGGGACAGCCAGTGCGCCCATGACCAGCCAAAGCATGATGCCCCGGCCACGGAAGCGGTACTTTGCCAATGCATAGCCGCCCATCGCCGAGCACAGCGTCGCGCCCACGGCCGTGACCGAGGCGAGGAAGAACGAATTCACGGTCGCCCGGGCGATGCCCGTCTCGGTAAACAGTGTCTTGAAGTGCTTGCCTGTAAAGCCCGACCAGTCCACCTGCCACCACCTGCCCTCGGTGGGCCAGAGCACAAACGTGAAGAAGGTCGCCTGCGATTTGAATGCGGAGAACAGCAGGTACAGAAATGGGATCAGGGTAACCACGGCGAAAGTGGCGAGCGCGGTGTAGAGCAGCATCGTGGCAAGGGGTTTGGGGCGTGTCATGCGTCACTCCCGCGGAGCCGGCCATAGAGCTGCTGTGCGACGGCGAAAGCGAAGAGTGCGATCGCGAGGACCCAGCCCACGGCACTGGCGTAGCCCAGGTCGCCCCGGTCGAAGCCCTGTTGGTAGAGGTACATCACCAGTGTGAGACCCTGGTTGTTGGGGCCGGCGGTTTCGTTGAGCAAGAGGTAAGGCAGCTCGAAGAGTTGGAAGCTGCCGATGAGCGAGAGCAGGAGGACGAATGATGCGATGGGGCGAATGGCCGGCAGCGTGACGCTGGCGAAACGATGCCAGGCGTTGGCACCGTCGATCTCTGCCGCCTCCATCTGGCTCTTGTCAACATTCTGCAGCGCGGCGAGGAAGTAGACCATATTGAACCCGACATACATCCAGAACGCTGCGATGATGAGTGTCCACATGACGTAGTTCTGGAGCCAGGGGAACTCGATGTCGAAGCCGACGGTGTTGTTGAGGAAGACATTCAAGAGCCCGGTGTTCTTCTCGAAGACCAGCCCGGCGAGTATCGCGACGAACGGGAGCCCGACGAGGACCGGGGCGAAGAAGATCGCCCGCCAGAACCCGCGGGCCTTGAGTCTTGGGCTGTTAAGCAGGAGTGCGAGCCCAAGTGATGCGGGGAGTTGGATGAACACACTTGCCGCGGCGAAGACGGTGGTGTTGCGGACAGCGGTCCAGAAGAGCGGGTCCTGCACCATCCAAGTGAAGTTCTTCGTGCCGACGAACTCAGCGACGCGAGGCCCGGCATTCTGGTGGAACGCCATCTTCACCGACAGCAGCATCGGGTAGGCCAGAAACACCGCGAAGATAATCAAGAACGGTGCGGCCCAGAAGTAGGGCACCCAGCGGGGGTGTTGGCGAAATCGCTTAGTCATCGTCCGTGCCCCCTGCGATGAACACATTGCGTTCCATCTCTTGAAGCATGACCGCCTCGGTTGCGGCGAGCAGGCGCTTGGCTTCGGCCTCGAGGGTATCGGCGTCGAAGAGGCTGTTGGCCTGTGCGTATTGGTGGAGTCGGGTCGCCGTGTCGAGGATGCGCTGCATTGCGATCTGGTGGTAGGGTGAGGACGAGCGTGGCGGGACGTTTAGTGCCTGCTCGATGAACGCGAGTCCGGACTGCTGGCCCGAGAAGTATGCGGACGGCTCGGCGTAGTACGGCTCGTCCCACAGGTCCATCATTGGGGAGATGATGTGATTCGAGATGAACAGCTCACGTGCGAGGTCGGGCGAGAGGTAGAGCTCCTTTGCAAATGTCCAGGCGGCGTCGAAATCCGAGGTGGTTTTTGGGATCGCGATCATTGTCCCGCCGCGTACGCTTGTGCGCCGCCCGCCCGGCTCCCACGCGGGGATCGGCATCAGCTTCAGCTTCCCGCCCAAGGCCGGCATCGAGTCGATCCATACCCCTGCCAGCCAGTCCGGCATTAGGGCTGCGACGACTCGGCCTTCGAGCTTGAGTTGGTTGCCCGAGGGGTTGAACTCCGGCGCGTCGATCGCGATTCGGCCAGGCCCGACGCACCAGCTCACGACCCGCGCGAGGACCCGGGCGTTTTCGTCGCTGGCGATCAGGGATTCGCCTGCCGCGTCGAACGTCCCGCCGCCGGCTTGGAGCAGGAGCACTTCAAGGTCGTCGAGCCCGGTGTACCAAAGCCCAAGCAGGTAGCGGTCGGACTTTCCGTCGCCGTCGAGGTCGGCGACGAGCGGGCGCATGAGGCGTTCAAAATCGTCCCAGGTCTCGATGGCATCGACATTGATACCCGCCGCCTCGACGAGGTCGGCGCGGTAGCAGAGTAGGACCGGGTGGACATCATGGGGCAGGCCAAAAATCCGTCCGCGTGAGGTCCACGGCGCAAACGAGGCGGGGTTGAGTTGGCGGTCGATGCCTTCCTGCTTGATGACATCGGTGAGGTCATGGAACCCGACGTCTTCGATCGGGCCCGAGACAAATCGGCCGATCATCGGGCGTTCGATTTCGATGAGGTCGGCGGTCGGGGTCTGGGCCCAAAAGCCGGCCTGGGTTCGCTGGGCCAGTGCCCCGGTCGAGATCGTCGAGAGTGTGACGGGCTGGTAGGCGGGATCGTTGGGGGGCAGGTCTGCGTTCCACGCATCGATGACCGGGCGGTACATCCGTGCGTGGTGCTGTGCGAAGGTCCACAGGGTCAGCCCGTCCTGCCTGGGCTTGGGCCAAACGAGCACAGCCACCGTCGAAATCAGTGCGATGGCGAGGATTGCGGCGGGTCCTACGGGGAGGGCTGCGCCGCAGGATCGCCGTGTACGGGCATCCCTGCGAGTGTTACATTTTGTTACATTTTGACGCCGCGCGGGTTTCATGGCTGAATCATACAGAAATTGCCTCGGATTTGCCAGAATAAAGCAAAAATTTAGGATAGGGGGTTGACTTAGCGGCTGGCTGAAGTAACATCTTCATGTCAGATACATGTAACAGTTACAGGAATACTCATGGCAAGTGTCAGGCAAATCGCGAAGCAGGCTGGCGTTTCGACCGCAACCGTCTCCCGGGTGATGAACAACAGCCCGCAAGTAAGCGGCGAAGCTAAGCGGAAGGTGATGACCGTGATCAATGGTGTGAACTACATGCCTGCGGTCGGCAAGAAGACGACGACGAACATCGCGTATCTCTTCACGGACTCTATCACGTTGTCGTCGCCCTATGACGCGGGCGTTATGGCGGGGCTCAGTGCTGGGCTCGAGCAGCATCGTCTCGACCTCCTGATTCTTAACGCACGTACTTGCCGAGAGTCGGGCGAGACGTTCAGCCAGATGTTCCGACGCAAGGGTGTCCAGGGTGTGATCATCCGGACAACCGCAGGCACCCGCGAGGCGTGCAAGGCGATTCTTGAGAGTGGCGTGCCGGCCGTGGTGCTGGGCGACCAGATCGAGGGCTACGAAGAGGTCTGTGTCGATGTCGATTCGCGCGACGCGAGCCGGGACGCTGTCGAACACCTCATCGGGCTGGGCCATCGCAGTGTTGCCTTTTGCACCAACATCGTTGATGACAAAGACCACCTTGATCGTTTTGCCGGCTACCAGGAGGCGCTGAGCAATGCGGGGCTCGCGTTTGAAAGTCGGCTGATGTTCCGTGTCCCTGCAAATCGGCAGGGCGGCGAGCAGTTTGTCCGTCGGCTCGCGGCGATGGTGGACCGGCCCAGCGCCGTGTTTGTTGCCGACCCGGCGACGTGTGTCGGCATGTTGACGGAGGCCCGCCGACAAGGCATTGATGTCCCTCGCGACCTTTCGATCGTCGGTTTTGACGACTCGGAGGCACGCTTTGTGACGTCGCCCGAACTGACGGCGGTGTGTCAGGATTCGGAGCTGCTGGGCCGACACGCGATGGCGGTTTTGATGTCCCGGCTGACATCGCAGTCTCTGGAAGCCGACAGCGCACGGCCGCTACGAGCTTGGCTTGAAGTGAATGCGACCACGGCCGCGGTTGCCGATGCGGCCGACGCAAACGACTGATTGTTTACCTTTACTTGGCGATGTTACGCCGACTTTCCTCCCCCTCACCCTTCTTGATAGGAGAAGACCGATGATGATTCGTAAAGCAGCATGTGGATTGATGATGGCTGCGGCCCTGTTAGTCAGTGGCCAGGCCTCCGCGAACGTTTTGGCCAACCCCAACTTCGACGTGGACGACACCAGCGGCGGTGATGTCGGTGGCCTGACGGGCTGGCAGACATTCAACAACGTGTTCAACAGTTCGCAGTCGGCTCCAGCGCTGAGCCCCGACAACGTCATGAAGGCGTTTGGTACGGCAGGCGCATTCCAAGACTTCGCAGCCTCCGAAGGCCAGGTCTGGAACGGTGGCGCGTTCGTGATGAACTTCAGCGGTGATGCGCTTCAGCCCGGCCAGATCGCCGCGGTCAATATCGAGTGGCTCGACGCCGGAGGTAACCAGATCAGCTTCATCACCAACGGCACGTTCGACTCGACCGCCCCCCAGGACGTCTGGACTCAGCAGACCATCACCGGCACTGCACCAGCGGGTACCGCGACGGCACGTCTGACCTTGATCACTGGTCCTTTTGATGCCGCTGCTGGCCCTGGCGGTGGCGCGGCGTTCTATGACAACGCCTTCTTCGAGCAGATCCCAGAGCCCGGCTCGCTCGCGCTCGTCTCGCTCGGTGGCCTCGCACTGCTGCGTCGCCGCCGCTGATCACGCTTCCTCCTAGTGGTCCTCCGCGTAACCGCGCGGGGCCGCTTTGGGCCGGCCGTCCCGATGAGGCCAGCTCCCACCTGTCTGGACGAGTGATCGCCATGGAACGCAAGTACAACGCCTTTACCCTGATCGAACTGCTCGTGGTGATTTCCATCATCGCGCTGTTGATCGGCATCCTCTTGCCCGCGCTGGGGTCGGCACGCAAAAGCGCTCGGTCCATGCAGTGCCTCTCCAACCTCCGCCAGCAGGGCACGGCTGTCAACGCGTACGCGATTGATTGGAAGGGGTACATCCCCGCGTCGTACTTCGACACCCACTCGGAGGGCTTTACGGACTGGGGGCTGCTCATCAATGCCTACCTCGTGAACTCCGGCGACAACTCCTACGCCGACGCGGGCGCTGTGGACAACAACACCGAGACCCTGCGCTGTCCCGAGGCGCAGATCAAGGCCGGCCGACTTCACTATGGCTCAAATCCGCTGGTGATGCCCATCCTAGGGCTGGGTTCGAATCTGAAGTGGTACCAGCTTGACGATGCGGTGCGATCAACCGAGGTGATGTTCATCGCCGACGCTGCACAGCAGATTGAGAGCGACCCCGGGTACAACGGGAACTCGCTCGCGGCGCTCGACCGCCTGGACAACTATGGCGCGGATGATGCTTCGGACTATTTCGATGCGAGTGATACCGACAACGACGAACTGATCGACGACGGGCCGAACATGGATGGCGACGCCGGGCTCGCCGACCTGCGCTTCCGCCACGGTGGGGATACGACCAACGGGTTGTTCCTCGACGGCCACGCAGCCAGTAACCCGCTGCGTTCACTGCTGCACCGCAACGTGCGTGCCGACAAGCCCTGACCGCAATGCGCGAATGACGGCAAGTGCCTCACTCGCTACGAACGACATAGTACGGCTGTATACGCCAAGGATGTTTACCATGACCCGACAGAAGAATGCTTTTACGCTCATCGAACTACTGGTTGTGATCTCGATCATCGCGCTGTTGATCGGCATCCTGCTGCCTGCTCTGGGTGCCGCCAGGAAGTCTGCACGATCCATGCAGTGTCTATCTAACGAGCGCGGCCATGGCATCGGGTTTATCGGCTATGCACTCGAGAACAAGGACCTCTTGCCCTACAGTTTCTATTCCATTCCGGATGCTTCTCAGCCCGGAGGTTTTCGGCAGGCTGACTGGAGTGTGACCATCAGCGGGTACATGAACGCTGAGGAAGGCACCTACCAATCGGATACCGAAGCCGTGGAGACGTTCGTCTGCCCGAGCAATTCACTGGGGTTGGGGTCCAAGCACTATTCGGTACACCCGGTGTTGATCCCGTCTCTGGGGTTCGGTGCCCCTGACAATCAGGTCAAGCTGGCAAGCCAGTCACGAACGACCGAGACGATGATTTCTGCCGATGGCGCTCAGCTCCCAAGTGGGCCGGGCGCTGATGGCACCCAGGGCGACGCGGTGGCGGATGCTTACCAGATCTACGGCGCGGGCATGCTCAACACCAGTGATTGGTACTTTGATACCTCCGACACCGATAACGACGAAGCGATCGCCATCGGCCCAAACACCGACGAAGATTCTTCGCAGGGCCACATCCGGTGGCGTCACGGCGGAGACGATGCGGTCAACATGCTGTTTCTCGATGGGCACGCGGAGACTCTCCGGCAGGGCTCTGTGCTGAACCGGCATATCCGCATCGATTGATTAATACACGAGCCTGTGGGGCTGCTTGAGTTTTTACCCCGAAGTGATTTTGCATGTCTGTACGACGTTTTATCTTGTGTTTGCTGGTTGTCTTGTCCCTGCCACTGGCTGCCCCTGCTCAGCCGATCGAGGTGGAGCTGCGGCAGACGGATTCTGGATGGCAGCTCCTGAGAGGGGGCGAGCCCTTCCGGATTCGGGGGGCCGGGGGGCTCGAGCAGCTCGAGCTTCTCGCGGACTGCGGCGGCAATTCGATCCGCACCTGGGGGGTCGGCGACGACACCCTCGCACTGCTTGATGAGGCCCACGCACACGGAATTGCGGTCACGCTGGGTATCTGGATCGAGCATGAGCGTCACGGCTTTGACTACCGCGACTTCGACAGTGTCGCGCAACAGTTCGAGCAGGTCCGCGAGGCGGTGCTGGCTTACAAAGACCATCCCGCCGTCTTGATGTGGGGCATCGGCAACGAGATGGAGGGCTACGAAGAGGGCAGCGACCCTGCGATCTGGTCCCACATCGAGGCCTGCGCCGCGCTGGTCAAACGGCTCGATCCCCATCACCCGACGATGACCGTCATCGCCGAGATCGGCGGCCGAAAGGTCGAAGCGATCAATCGTCTGTGCCCATCGATCGACATCATCGGGGTCAACAGCTACGGCGGTGCGCCGTCGGTCCCCGAGCGTTACGCGTCGCTTGGCTCGGATAAGCCTTACATCGTCACGGAGTTCGGGCCGCTGGGCCCGTGGGAGATTGGCCGAACATCATTCGGCGCGGCGGAAGAAGCGACAAGCACACAGAAAGCTGAGATGTACCGGGCCGCCTATGCCGCGATCGACGCAGACCGAGTCAATGGGCTTGGCTCATACGCCTTCCTCTGGGGAAGCAAGATCGAATCCACCCCGACATGGTTCGGCATGTTCCTCGCAGACGGCAGCAAGACCAACACGGTCGATGCGATGGCGGAGTGCTGGTCGGGACAGACGCCTGACAACCTTTGCCCCGCGATCGAACCGCTCTCGATGACCAGTGACAGCACGACCGACCCCGGCGGCCAGGTCCGGGTTGAATTGGTGGCGAGTGACCCCGAGGGTGGCGCGTTGACCGCGACGTGGATGCTCATTTCCGACGCGATGGAGTATGTTACAGGTGGCGATGTCATTGCGGAGCCGAAGCGTTTTCCGGGCCTGATCGTTGAGTGTGACACTTCGGGATGCGTGATCATGCTGCCTGAACATCCGGGCGTGTACCGTCTCTGCGTTGTCGTCAAGGACGCGGCAGGCAACGCGGCGACAGCGAACGTGCCGTTGCATGTTGCGAATAACGACCCGATCGAATCTGAAGAGGTCGATCTCCCGGCTGTGGTGTACGCCGAGGCGGATGAGACGATGCTCTGGACCCCCTCGGGCTTTATGGGCAAGACCGACGCGATCCGGATGAATCCCGAATGTGCCGAGCAGCCACATGCCGGCGAGACGTGCTTGCAAGTGGAATACGTCGCCAACGGTGAGTGGGGGGGCGTAGTCTGGCAGAGCCCGGCCGACGACTGGGGCGACAAAGAAGGCGGGTACGACCTCTCCGGGGCGCGTGTGCTTGAGTTCTGGGCGCGCGGCGAGGCGGGCGGCGAAGTTGTCAATTTCGGTTACGGGATCCTCGGCGCGGACAAGGCGTTTCCTGATACGTACAAGGGTGAACTCGGTGGGATTGAGCTGTCCACCGAGTGGCGGCGATACACGATCGAGATCCCCGCGGATGCGGACCTTCGGCGGATCAAGACCGGGTTCTTCTGGTCGCTGGCCGGACAAGGCGAACCCGTGACGTTCTACCTCGACGATATCGCGTTCCGCACGCAGGCGACCGAAGACTAGGTTTCTCGAGGCCGCGGAGTGTGGCCGGTTTCAAGGGAGTTAGGCATGGCCTTTCCATCTGATTTTGTCTGGGGCGCCGCTGCGGCATCGTTCCAAATCGAGGGTACGAGCAAAGCGTGCCCCCGCGGTGACAGTATCTGGGACGCGTTCTGCGATACGCCGGGCAAGGTGTTCGAGGGGCACAACGGTCGGCGTGCCTGCATGCATATCGAGAAATGGCGGGAAGATGTCGAGCTCATGAGCGAGTTGGGCCTTGATGCTTACCGACTGTCGATCGCCTGGCCGCGCGTCATGCCCGACGGTACGGGCGACATCAACGAGGCGGGGTTGGATTTCTATAGCGACCTGGTCAATGAACTCATCGCCGCCGGGATCACGCCTTTTGTCACGCTCTACCACTGGGACCTCCCGCTTAGTTTGCAGCAGCAGGGCGGCTGGCTCAATCCCAATATCGTCGAGTGGTTCGCGGAGTACACACAGGTTGTCGTCAGCCGTCTGAGCGACCGAGTAAAGCACTGGATCACGCTGAATGAGCCCCAGTGCTTCGTGCTCCTGGGCAACCAGACCGGGACTCACGCGCCTGGTCTTCAACTCCCCCAAGCGGATGTGCTGCGCATCGCGCATCACGCGCTGCTCGCGCATGGCCGAGCGGTGCAGACGATCCGTGAATGCTCCGACCAGCCCGCGCAGATCGGGATCGCGCCTATCGGTGTCGCTTCGATCCCCGAAACCGAACGCGAGGTCGATATCGACGCGGCACGTCAGGCCACCTTCCAAAACGCGGGCGAGTCGCTCTTTAGCACCACGTGGTGGCTCGACCCGGTTTTCAGGGGCCGCTACCCCGAGTGCGGCGTACACGCTCGGCTCAAGGACATGCCGCCCATCGGCCCCGGCGATATGGCGCTGATCAACCAGCCGATCGATTTCTGCGCGTTCAACCTTTACCAGGCCGGCGTGGTCCGAGCCAGCGCCGAAGGCGAGGTCGAGCACGTCCCATACCGCGCGGGATACCCCGTCACCGCGATGGACTGGCCCGTCACCCCGGCTGGCATCTACTGGGCAAACCGATTCCTCTACGAACGCTACAAGACGCCGCTGTACATCACCGAGAACGGCTTGAGCTGTCGCGACTGGGTGAGTGTCGATGGCAAGGTCCACGACCCCAACCGCATCGATTTCCTCACCCGGTACCTCGCCTATATCGACCGCGCATGCGATGAAGGCATCCCCGTCAGGGGATTCTTCCAGTGGTCCATCATGGACAACTTTGAATGGGCCGAGGGCTACAAAGACCGCTTTGGTATGGTCTATATCGATTTTGAAACCCTCGAACGCATCCCAAAAGATTCGTTCTATTGGTACAAGGAAGTGATCGCCGACAACGGCGACGGCCTCCCCGGTTGGCGGCAGTGCGGCTTCGATGTCGCGCAGTCTGCTTCGTCGATGGTCAGCCCTCGGCAGAAGCTCGCCAAGATGCGTGAGCCGACCAGCACGCCCAAAACGCGGCTACCAAAGCCTTAGTGCTGCGTGTTTCCCCGGTGCCTGTGCCGACTGAGTTGAACTCAATAGCCCTGTTTCCCCGCGCGCTCGTACCCTTCCCGAACCCCCTCCATGTCCACTGTCACGCTTAGTTCGGTCCGCAAGGTGTATCCGGGGGAGGTGGAGGCGGTGAAGGGGGTTGACCTCGACATCGCCGACGGCGAGTTTGTGGTGCTCGTCGGGCCTTCGGGCTGTGGCAAGTCGACGACGCTGCGCATGGTCGCCGGGCTCGAAGAGATCAGCGACGGGACGATCGCGATCGGCGAGCGTGTCATCAACGACGTCCCGCCCAAGGACCGCGACATCGCGATGGTCTTCCAGAACTACGCGCTGTACCCGCACATGACGGTCTATAAAAACATGGCCTTCGGGCTCAAGCTACGCAAGACACCCAGGCCCGAGATCGATCGGCGTGTCCGTGAGACGGCGGCGCTGCTCGGCATCGAACCCCTGCTGGACCGCAAGCCCAAAGCGCTCTCGGGCGGGCAGCGTCAGCGCGTCGCGGTGGGCCGGGCGATCGTGCGGGACCCGGCGTGCTTCCTGTTCGACGAGCCGCTCTCGAACCTCGACGCGAAGCTGCGTGTCCAGACCCGCGCGGAGCTTAAACGCCTGCACCACCGGCTGAAAACGACCACGATCTACGTCACGCACGACCAGGAAGAAGCCATGACGCTGGGCGACCGCGTCGTCGTGATGAGCGACGGCCGGATCCAGCAGTGCGACACGCCGCTCAACGTGTTCCACAAGCCGGCCAACCGGTTCGTCGCGCAGTTCGTCGGCATGCCGCCGATGAACCAGGTCGAAGGCGAACTCACGAAACGCGAAGACGGTGTCTACTTCGTCGGCGGCGGGGTCGACCTGCGTCTGCGCGACGACCATGCGCAGCGTGTCACGCCGCACGTCGGCCGGCCGGTCGTGTTGGGTGTCCGGCCCGCGGGCCTGCACCTGCGCCAGTCCGAGAACGCGGGCGACCCGCGCATGACGATCGCCGTGACCGTCGGTGTCAGCGAACCCCTGGGCAGCACGATGGACCTGTTCACGACGACGAGCGTTGGCGAGCCGATCGTCGCCCGCGTCAAAGCCGAGCCCATCGACGCGAGCCAGGCAGCGACCCTCTACCTCGACCCCGACCAGCTCCACATCTTCGAGCCCGACGAGTACGGCACGAACCTGACGCTGGGCGGCGTTGTGGAAACGCCGGGTCGATCCGAAGTTTGTGTGTGACTCGGTTTACTTGCCCTCTTTCCCGACCGCCGCGGCGCGGCAACACGCTCTGCTTGACCCCGGCCTCGGTTTCTCGGCAGGTTATGGCTTGGCGCGGTCTGAGTCTTCGCCAAGCGATGAGCTTGTGATGCGTTCGATCTCCAGGACGGCGCGGTGATAGGTCAGGGCCGTGTCGAGTTGGCGGTTTCTGATTTCGAGGACGGTGCGTTCGGCGTCGAGCACCATGAGGTAGTCGGTCAGTCCTGCGGCATAGGATTCGAGCGCGGCGTCGTAGGCACGCTGTGCGGCGGGGAGCGCGTCCTGGTCCAAGGCGGTAAGCGCAAAGTCGGCCGACTCCAGGCGGGCGTACGCGTTGGTCAGTAGGCGGTTTGCTTCGGTATAGGCGTGTCTTCGCTGGGCCTCGGCCTGTGACACCCGCAGCCGGGCGGCGAGGATCGCGTCACGATTGTCGTCAAAGATGTTGAGCGGGATGCTGATCTCGGCGACGCCGGCGGTTTCATCTGCCTCGGGGAAATAGCGGAGTCCGATGCCGACGGTGGGGTCGGGTGTCGCGTTGGCGCGGGCGAGATGGAGCTTGGCTTGTCGCTGCGCGATTTCGTCGTCCCACCGGGCGACGGCGGGGCTCTGGGCCAGCCGCCCGCGCAGGGCGTCGAGTGCGGGCATCTGGACACGGGTATCGAGGTCGCCTGTTGCGCGGTCGAACACGGCATCGGCTGCGCCCCAAGTCGCTGCGAGGTCGGCGCGCTCTGCGGCGAGTTGCTGCCTGGCCTGTTCGAGCGCGATCCGGCGGAGTGCGACGCGGGCGGTGGCCTGATCACATTCGAGGCCCGGTGCGGTGCCGCTTTGGGCGCGGTCGTTAGCGACATCGAGCCCGTCCTGTGCGAGCGCAAGCTGTTGCTCCGCCAGCGTGACGCGTTGCTGGGCGGTGACCACCGCGACGTAGTGTGCCCCCGCCTCGGCGGCAATGTCGACGCGCTGCTGCTCAAAGTCCCAGGCCCGCAGCCGCTGCGTCGCCTCACCCAGCGCAAGTCGGCGGGCGCGTTTGTCGGCCAGCTCGATGACCTGGCTGATCCGCAGCGTGTGGCGTTCGAGCGTATCGCCGCGTTCGGGCCCGGCAAAGTTTTGAGATGAAAAGCCGACGCGGGGGTTCGGGGCCTGGCCCATCTGCCGGGCTTCCGCCTCGGCGGCGGTGCTGGCCCAGCCGGACGCGGCGAGCGCGGGGCTATGGCGTAGCGACAGCGCGACGGCATCGCGCAGCGTGAGCTCGCCGGTCGGGTTGGCATCGGCTTGTGTGGGGCCGGCCGGGTTCGAGGCATGATGGGAGTGGTCCAGGGCCGATGCGGGCGGCCGGGCCGCGTCGGCGTCGGCGTGGTAGGGGCGTGGTGGTACCCAGAGGTCGGCGTACGGGCGTTCGCTTGCGCAGCCGGTGAGGAGCAACGCGGTCGATGCGAAGACGAAAGCCCCCACCCCCGCCGCGCGGCAGGGGCCAGGGGAAATCTTGTGCTTCTTAGTTAGATGGGAATGGAGACGTCGGGTCATTACTGTGCGCCTTGCTCGATGTAGATGCCGGTCGCGTTGATGGTGAGTACTTGCGGGTCGGGTCGGGGGCCGACGACGCCTCGGACGGTCAGCACCGCCATCGGCGGGAACTGGCTGGCAAGGTCGATGGCCAAGGGGCGGCCGTCTTCGTCGACGATCTGTAGTGTCGCGAGGTTCGCGGTGATTTCTTCCTGCGGCGTGCAGCAGTAATCCCACGGTGTCTGGCAGTGGTCGTCTTCGCCGGTGCACGGGTTATCCAGCCCCGCGTCGATGATGGCCGCCGACGCGCGGCCGTCGACGTGGGGTTGCATCTTCCCGCCCACAACGACGTGGACCACGACCTCGTCGCCTTCGCTGGCGGTCTCTTTGAGGGCGAGGATCGTCTGCGCGCCTTCGGGGGCGCTTGACAGCATCAGGCCATCGGGCAGCGTGGCGGCTGCGGTGTCGCCGGGCGTGTTGCCAGCGTTTTCGGTCGCGTCGCCGCCGCCGCAGCCGGTGGCGAGCACGAGGGTGGCGCACAGCAGCGCGGAGAGGGCGGTGGTTCGGGTCAAGAATCGTCGCATGGGTTTCCTTTCGGGAAAAGAGAAGAGGGCGGGGTTCAGGTTAGCCGGCGGCCTGCGTACGCCGGTCTCAAAGGGTCTAGACAAGGGTGAACCGACCGGTGTCCGTAGGCCGCCGGCTAGTTGTCGTTCGGATGTCTTGGCTCACTTGGTGTCTCATCTTCTTGGCGTCTTGGCGTTGTTGTATCGGTATGGTCGCGTTTTCTACGCCGCCTTTAGCGACTCTGCGATCGGCATTCGCAAGCAGCGTAAGGTCGGTGGGATCGAGCCGAACAGCCCGAGCAAGAGCCCCGCGGCGATGCCGAAGCCGACGGTTGGGCCGTCAAGCAGGAGCCCGAAAGCGCCCATGGAGAACTTGATCGACACGCCGTCGAGGAGGAGCAGCGCGAGCAGTGCGCCCAGCACCGCGCCGGCCGCGGCGGCGAGCATGGACTCCTGCACAAAGCTGAGCATCACGGCGCGGCGCGGGTAGCCCAGCGATTGCAGCGTCCCGACCTCGCGGATGCGCGAGGCGAATGCGGCGTACATCGTGTTGAGCCCGCCGAGCAGACCGCCGACCCCGATGAGGATCGCGGTGACCCAGATCATCATCTTGACCGGCTTGTAGAACGCGCTGAGCTGGCGGTAGTACTCCGCCTCGGTGATTGCGGCGAGCTCAAGGTCGACCCGGCTCTTGACAAACACATCGACATCGGCGAACTCGCCCTCGTCGAGTGTGAGCACGACACACGACACGCCTTCACGTTTGGTGAGGATCTGCAGGTTGGTGAGCGGTATCCAGATTTCGGCGTCCATGACGGTGTTCGGCGCGGCGAAGTGGCCGACGATCGTGAGTGGCCGGCCGTCAACATAGAGCACCTCACCGATGGCGAGTCGTTGCTGGGGGACGCCGAGCCGTGTGGCGGCGAGTTGGCCGACGATGACTTCGTCTGCGCCGGTGTGGAAGGAG
This sequence comes from Planctomycetota bacterium, assembly GCA_039193915.1. Classification (GTDB taxonomy): domain Bacteria; phylum Planctomycetota; class Phycisphaerae; order Phycisphaerales; family Phycisphaeraceae; genus JAHQVV01. The sequence continues at coordinate 12,677 of JBCCWH010000025.1, read as the reverse complement.
CGGCCTTGGACGATGCGGACCTGGGGGTGGACCTGGTAGGCGGCGGAGGTGACGCCGCGGAACACGGCCTGGCCGACGGGCTCGGCGTCGGGCTCAGTGGCGACGCCGATGGCGGCGTGGACCTCGGGGGAGACAAAGGACTGCCCGGCCTGGGACTTGATGCCGAACACGCTGGCTTCGACCTGGCCGGCCACCGAGGCGCTGACCTCGCTACGCTCGATGGACTCCTCGCTGCCCGCGCCCATGAGGATGACGTTCTTTTCCGAGCCCGAGTCGGACAGTGACCGGTCCATCCCGCGTACAAAGGCAAACGCGGCGATGGCGAGGACGACGACGAGCATGCTGCCCAGCACGCTGATGGCGAGCCGGAGCTGCGAGCGGCCGAGGTTGCGGGCGGCGTATTCGAAGGGGAGGAGTCGCATGGTGTTGTTCTTGGAATTCAGGAGTTGAGGGTGCCACATAGCGGAGCTATGTGTAGGTTTTACGAATCATGGGGGCGTCCGCACATAGCTGCGCTATGTGGCACCCGTTGCCCTAAACGGCGCGGAAGCAGGTCGCGATCGGCCGACGCGCCGCCTGGATCGCGGGGACCAGCCCGGCGAGAATGCCAAGCGTCACGGCGATCAGCAAGCCGATCCCCAGCAGCGATGCACTCGCGTGGATCGGGATGCTCAGCCCGTCCACCGAGAAGCTCACACGTGTCAGGCGGATGGTCAGCAACGCGCCGGCCGCGCCGACCAGCCCGCCGAGGACGCCAAGGACGACGGCCTCGGTGACGATCAGTCGGCCGATCAGCGAACCGGAAAAGCCAAGGGTCTGGAGGATGGCGTGTTCTTTGATGCGGTCCTGGACGGAAAGCACGATGGCGTTGCCGACAAGTGCAAGCACGGCGATGAGGCAACCCCAGCCCAGGTATCGTGTAAAGCCGATGAGCTCAATCATGTCGCCAGCGACCTGCGCGACGAATGCCTTTTCGGAGCGTGTGGTCGTGGGGTGTTCGGCGGCGTCGAAGACGGCATCGATCTCGGCGGCGACGCGGTCGAGGTCCTTGGGATCGTCGACTTTGACGTTGAACTGGGTGACGGTGCCCAGCTTCTTGTCGGTCTGCTGCTGGAGGTAGTCGAGGTGGACGTAGGCGACGTTCTGGTCCTGGGGTTGGTCGGACTGGATGATGCCAGCGACGTAGGCAGTGATGCCGGCGGCGTCGAACTGGTCGCCGACCTTGAGCCCGCGTCGCGCGGCGAGGGTCTCGCCCAGGAGTGCGGCGTCTGAGCGTCGCTGCCAGCCCGCGAGGTCGCCGGAAGTGATCGTCGCGTCGCGGCCGATGGTGTCGGCGAATCGGTCGTTCGGCACGCCACGGAAAGTGACAACGTCCAGCGACGCGCGGCAGTTGTTGACGACGACGCGTACCGGCACGGCCGAGGTCACGCCGTCGATCCGCTCGATCTGTTGCAGGTAGTACTCGGGCAGCCGGCTGGTGAACGGGCAGAAGCGGTCCTCGCGGTAGACCACAAGCGTGGTGTCGGCGGCGCTCGCGTGTGTCGCCTCGGCGACGCCTTGCTGCATCGCCTGGATCGCGACGAAGAGATACATCGCCGTCGCGACGCCCGCCACGGTGAGCAGGGTGCGCACACGGTGCCGCAGCACCTGTTTGAGTACGAAGGGCCAATACTTTAGACCGATCATGATGCGGCTCCTTGTGTGGTCGCGGTCTCGCCGGAGAACGCGGTGTCGACTGAGTCTTGCGCGAGTCGGCCCTTGTCGAGGTGGAGGGTCCGGCCGGCGTACTCGGCGGTCTGGGCGTCGTGGGTGACCATGATGAGCGTCTTGCCTAGTTCCTCGTTGAGTCGGGTGAGCAGTTCCATCACGGCCAGCGCCGAAGGTTTGTCGAGGTCGCCGGTGGGTTCGTCTGCGACGAGGATGGCCGGGTCGGTGACGATCGCGCGGGCGATGGCGACGCGCTGCTCCTGGCCCCCCGAGAGCTGGCGGGGGTAGTGGTCGTGTCGGTCGGCGAGCCCGACAAGCGAGAGGGCGGTGGCGACGCGCTCGTGCCGCTGTTTGCGTGAGATCGGCTGCAGCAGCATGGGCAGCTCGACGTTCTCGTACGCGGTGAGGACGGGCACGAGGTTGTAGAGCTGGAAGACGTAGCCCACGTTGTCACTGCGCCACGCCGCGAGCTTGCTGCGCGAGAGTTTTGCGATGTCTTGCCCGCCGATGGTGAGCGAGCCGGAGGTGGGGTGGTCGATCCCGGCGATGAGGTTGAGCAGGGTGGTCTTGCCGCTGCCGCTGGGTCCCATCAGCGCGAGGAAGCTACCCTGTTCGACATCGAGGTCGAGCCCGTCGAGCGGCTTAATGGTGCTGTCACCCTTGCGGTAGGTCTTGGTGAGTTGTCGGCATTCGATGAGTGCCATGGTTGAGGTCTCGTGGGGTGGGGTGGTTCGTGTCGTGTAACGGCTTTCGATTCTCTGACTAGCCGCACCGCTACGCGGTGCCGGTGTCTGGCGGGGATTGCGTCAATGTGTGATCCCCGGCGTCGTGTAGCGACGCGGCCCTTCACCTGCGTATACAGGCGACAGATCGCGCTACGTCCCTCCCCGGATGCGGATGCGCTGACCTTCCTGGAGTGCGCCGTCGGGGTTGTCAACGACGGCGTCGCCCGGGTTCAGCCCGGTGAGTACTTCGACGACGCCTTCACTGCGTTCGCGGCCGAGCGTGACCGGTTTTCGCACCAGCCGGCTGTCGGCGGGGGAGACCCACCAGACAAAGTGCCCGCCGTCGCCGTCGCCTTCGACGACCGCGCTACGCTGCAGCGCGACCGGCCCGCCGCCCGTGTGCGCAGTATGCCCGGCCGCACCGGCGTGGGATGTGCCGCCGACGTCGGATCGGCCCAAAAACTTCACCCGCGCCAGCATGTCCGGCGTCAACAGCGGCGAGGGGTCTGTGATCGCGACTTTGAACTGCACCGTGTTTTTGCCGATGTCTGCCTGATGCACTAACCGTGTCACGACGCCTCGGAACTCGACGTCCGGCAGCACGTCGACCACGATGACCGCCTCTTGCCCCACGCCGACTGATGCGGCGTCGGCCAGCGGGACATCGACACGTACTTGGAGCGACCCGGGGTCGTAGAGGTGGACCGCGTGTGCGGTGTGCATGCCGTCGCCCCCAAGAACGAGCTTGTCGCCGGGCGCGACCAGGCGATTCATAACCACGCCGTCCATCGGGCTGGTCAGCGTCATACGCTCAAGCCGCAGCCGCGCCTCGGCCACGCGCACCCGCGCCGAAACAACCGCGGCGGCGGCCTCGTCGCGTGCACGACGCAATGCCGTCTTGAGCTCCAGGTCCCGCGCCGCGGCGGCGTGTTCAGCTTGTGCCCGCGCGATCCCCGCCTCCAGCCCGGGCCGAAGCTGACGCGTCGCATCGACCACGGCCTGCTGGCTCTGCATCTGGTACATCGCCGCCTCGACCTGCTGCGCAGACGCCGACCGCTCACCGACCGCCGCGAGCCGGTCGTACGCTGCTGTGAGCTCCGCCAGCTTCGCCTCCTCCTGTGTCACACGCGCATCGAGTCGCAGCAGTTCGGCCTCCGCCTCCGCCAGGCGTGCAAGCGCGACCGCTGCGCCGCGCTGCAACCCGACCGGCTCGTCGAAGTCCGCCTCCGCCGCGGCGAGTACTGCCTGCTGACGTGCCAGCGCCGCCTGCGCCTGTGCCAACGCCAACTCCGCATCGTCTCGCACCAGCTCGACAAGGGGTTGGCCGGCCGTGACCGTCTCACCCTCCAGCACCAGCACCTCCGCCACAACACCGTCGGCCAACGCGGCGACGTAGGACGGGTACGGGTCCGGCTCGACCCAGCCCGGTGCCTGCGCTACGACCGAGGCTGGGCCGACTGCGGCGCTGTGGCTCATGGTGTCATCACTCGCGACATCGTCGGTACTCGCACGCGCTGTCAGCGCTGTCGCGCGGACGATGTCGACCGGCGTCGCCGGCAGCAGCACATCACGCGCCGCGTACCCGATCAGCGCAAGCGTCGCCAGCAGGATGACAAGCGGCAGGATGACCCGCGTGACCCATCGCCGACGCGGCGCGGGTACACGCCGTGCAGCCTCGGGCGGTGCTTGCAAAGACGGTGACTGGTCCCTAGCCGAATCCTCGGCCTGTGTCCGTGATAGTGTTTGAAGGTCCATCGTGAACCGTTCCGATCTGGTTGTTGGTTGATTGAAACCCGGCCGACCTCGCGCAGGATGCGCAGCAGGCCAGCCCTAAGGCTTACCTTTCGCGGGACACGCCGCGCGGAGCGCGCAGCATCACCACGAGGCCGGGTTCAGACGATCGGGGGCTGGATATCAACACGCACCGCAGCGCTCTTGGGGCAAGCGCGGTGGGGTGTCCAGCTCGGGGTGGGCGACGGGTCCCAGAACAGGCCCGACGCCGGGAGGGGGGGGAGCAGAGATATGGCTGGCAGCACCTTGCCACAGCACGGGCAATCGCAAGGCCGGTCGTCGCAGGGGGCGGCAGGCCCGGGCTGATCCGACTCATCCATGCAGCAGCCCGGGGCGACTTCTCCGGCCTGCGTGATGCCGCAGCAGTCACCGACACAGCAGGCCTCTGCCTGGTCATACCCCGGAGCCGATGCGTCGGCATGGCCCGCATGCAGCAGCGGCAAGACCGCGACCGCGACGAAGAGGATCGTCGCAGCCGCTCGCTTCAGAATCAGGTTTTGGCCATAACTTGCCATCTCTTTCAGCCTAGGCCTTGGGGCAGGCATTGTCAATAAAATGACCAACGGCGTTTCCTTTGGGTGGAAGGCGAATGACGTCTGTTACGCTTGGGGAAGCACTCGCACGCGTCACCTGGAACCTAAAACGAATACGAGCGTCGTCCAGCCTGTCGCGGTAAGCCGGGGCTGGTATCTTGTCCGTTGAAATGAGATACATGCAAAAACCTGCATCATCGATCCTGTTCCGGGTTTTTGCGCTGTTGCTGGCGCTGGCTTGGCCGATTGTGGCCCCGGGGCAGGATGCGGAGCAGGCGGGGGCGACCGCAAGCGATGAGGCCCAGGCTGTCCCCACGGTCCAGGAGATCCAGTCCCGGATCGCAGCATTGGAAGCGGAGTCGGCGGAACCCCTCGACTCGGCGGTCCGCCTCGGGGCGATTGAAGCCTACCGCTCGGCGTTGGAGCAGCTTTCGGCCGCCGATACGCACCGTGTGACTGCGGAGCAGCGGCAGGCGGCGACCGCGCTGGCCGACGGGCGGGTGTCCGAATACCGGTGGCAGATTTTCCGAACACTCAGCACCGATGTGCTGGGCCAGTACTTGTCGGATCTGCCGGATTTGGCGGAGATGGAGCAGGCCCTGGGGGCGATCGAGTCTCGGCTGTCGGCGCTGAATCAGACGATCGCTGAGCAGGAAGCGGAACGCGACGCGGTGGCGTCGCAGACCGTGCCTCTGCGTGAGCAGATCGCGGCGTTGCATGACAGGGCCTTGCAGCTACGGGCTGATCAGGAAAGCCCCGCCGCCGGGTCGGACCCTCTGCAGCAGGCACGCTCGACGCTGCTATCTACACGGATTGCCGCCCTGCACGCCGAGCGGTCGGCGTTGGAGGCGGAACTCGACGGGCTGCCGGCGCGTGAAGCGGTGGCCTCGGCTTATCTTGCCTCGGCTCGGATTCAGCACGCCAAGCTAGACGAAGCCGCCCAGGCATTGGCTCAACAGATCTCGGCCCGTAAACGTGCCGATGCGGCATCGCAGCTCACGCAATCCCAGCGCGAGGCGGCACAGGCCGCCCAGCGCCATCCTCTGCTCGCGGCCTATGCGGAACAGACCGCCGTCTTCAGTCGGCAGCTCAGCGATACCACCGATCAGGCCGAGGCGCTGATCGGTGAGCAGGCCGACTCGGCGAACCGGCTGGCGCTGTTTGAAGAGAATCGGGCGAGTCTGGACCAGGTCTTGGCCATCGGCGCGGCGGGCGACGATTTCTCCGATCTGTTGCGCGAACTGCGGGCGAGGATACCAGCCACGGCGGCCATCCAGCAGCAGATCAGTCTGCGTGACAAGACCATCCTGGACATCCGCCTGCAACTCCTGCGTGTGCGTGAACATCTGCGATCGTTGTCGGCGGCGGACGAGGCCCGGCAGGCGGTCGTCGCCGACTGGAAAGCCAACAACCCGCAGTCGCCAGCCATCACGCCGGAGACCCGCGCCGAATTGGTGGGGCTGATGGTAAGCCGGCGGGATGTGCTCGAACGCCTGGAGGTGGGGTATGCGTCGTACCTGGAGCGGCTGATCCAGGTGAACGAGATCGACCGTGAGCTCGTGGCCGGGGGACAGGCATTGTCGCAGACATTAGAGGAACGGCTGCTGTGGGTTCCAAGCGCGGCCCCGGTTGGACCACTGTGGCTCGAGCGCATCGGGCTGGGGCTGGACTGGGTCCTGAGCCCGGCCGGGTGGCGCGAAGCCGGCCGGACGTTGGTCGTGCAGGCTCGGCAGCGGTTCCCCCGGACACTGTTGGTCTTTGGAGTCGCGGTTGTGTGCCTGCTGTGTCGCGGGCGTCTCATTCGTCGGTACGCACAGATCGCTTCCCGGGTGGAACAGGTTTGGAAAGACAGCTTGTGGCTGACGATGCAGGCGTTGCTGCTTGCACTGGTGCTGCCTCTGCCGTTGTCATTGCTGCTTGGGTGGTCGGGCTATCTGCTGGATAGGTCTTCGAACGGGGTCTTCGTGACAGCGTTGGGCAGCGGGCTGCTGCATGCGGCGATACTCCTGTATGGCCTGCGGCTGCTCCAGGAGATGTGCCGTGACCAGGGGCTGTTTGATGTGCATTTCCGCTGGCCCTCGCGGGTCCGTGGAGTGCTGGTCGGGAATCTGCGCTGGCTGATCGTGGTGTTGCCACTGACCGCGGGTGCCGTACATATGGCCGAGGCGTCGGGCCAGATCTATTACCAGAACGGGCTGGGTCGGCTGGCATTCATGCTCGGCTCGTTGGCTTTGGCAGTGTTTGTATGCCGGGTGCTGCATCCACGGCTGGGAGTGCTGTCCGCGGTACTGTCACGCACGGGCCTGATCTGGCGGCTGCGACTGGTGTGGTTTACGGCGTTGTCCGCCGCGCCGGTAGTGCTGGGCGTGTTTGCTGCGCTGGGGTACTACGCGACCGCGCTTCGGATTCAAGGGCAGCTCCTTGCCACCGCTTCGGCGCTCCTGGTCGGGCTGATCGCCTATGCCGTCACGCTTCGCTGGCTGGCGGTCGCGCAGCGTCGTCTGGCATTCGCCCGCGCCCGGGAGCAGCGTGAGAAACAGTTGTCCGCAGCAAACGAGAACCCTACGGGCTCAGGCGAGGCGCTGCCCCAGATCGAGGTCAGTGAGATCGACCTGCCCTCGGCCAGCAGCCAGACGCGTGCGGTGCTGCGTGCCGTGGCTGCCGTGGGTTTCTTGCTGGTGTTCTACCTGATCTGGCAGGACCTGATCCCGGCCTTGAGTGTCTTGGATGAGGTCACGGTGTGGTCGAGCACCAGCCAGACACCGGAGGGGCCAGAGGTATCTCAGGTCACGGTCTGGAGCCTGATCCTGGCTGTGGCAAGCACCACGCTAACGCTTATCGCAGCGCGGAACCTGCCCGGGATTATAGAGATCTCCGCGCTGCGCCGTCTGTCGATCGACGCCGGCACGCGTTACGCCATCACCGCGATCAGCCGCTACCTGATCATTACCGTCGGCCTGCTCATCGCCTTCAACCAGGTCGGCATCGGGTGGGGCAAGGCCCAGTTTGTTGTCGCCGCGCTTGGCGTCGGGCTGGGCTTTGGCCTCCAGGAGATCGTCGCCAACTTTGTCTCCGGCGTCATCATCTTGTTCGAGAGGCCGATCCGTATCGGTGACGCGGTTACCGTCAATGATCTCAGCGGGATCGTCGCCCGAATCCAGATCCGGGCCACCACGATCATCGACTGGGACAACCGGGAAATCCTCGTGCCCAACAAGAGCTTCATCACATCGAATGTGACCAACTGGACGCTGACCGACCCGGTGACGCGGATCGTTTTCCCTGTCGGGGTTGCCTATGGGTCTGACGCCGCCCAGGTACATGCGATCATCTCCAAGGTCATTGAGGACCACCCCCTGGTGCTTGACCAGCCTGCGCCGTCGGTGTTCTTCGCGGGGTTTGGCGACAGCTCGCTGGACTTCGAGGTGCGTGCTTTCGTCAAGGATGTGCAGCAGCGATTCCCGACAAGGCACGCATTGCACCTGGCTCTGGAAAAAGCGCTGCGGGAAGCCGGCATCGAGATCCCATTCCCTCAGCGCGACCTGCATCTTCGATCTTCTGATTTCCCGCTGTTTCGAGATCAGCCGCCCGCGGGCAGTTAGGACAACGTTTCCATTCGGCCGTGGAGAACACCGATGACATCACCCCAGGACGGGCTAATCACCGCCAGGCTGCTTGATGAGAAGGGCGGGGCGTCGCTTCTGGACTGGGCCGGGGTCGTGGCGCAGTGGGATACGCCTACCGTGGTCTGGGTCCACCTCGACAGCACGAACGAACGAGCCAAGGATTGGCTGTATCAATCCAGCGGCCTGGATGAGGCCACCGTGGACGTCCTTGTCTCCGAAGAAACGCGTCCGCACTGCCACGTCGTGGGTGACGGAATCCTGGTCAACCTGCGGGGGGTCAACCCCAGCCCCCAGGCCGACCCCGAAGACATGATCTCTCTGCGGATGTGGGTCGAGCCCAATCGCATCATCACCCTTAGGCGTAACAAGCTGTCGGCCGTCGAAGACGTCGCCCGCGCACTGGACGACGGGGAGGGCCCGACCAACGCGGCGAGCACGCTACTGGTGCTGGCAGACCACCTCGTCCGTGACGTCGGGGACTTCGTCAATGACCTGGAAGACCAGATTGATGAGGCGGAAGAGCAGGTCCTGGCGTCACAGCACCAGGCCTTGCGGGGCAGGATCTCGGGGATACGCCGCAAGGCCATCACCGTGCGCCGCCACCTGGCCCCGCAGCGTGAGGCTTTTGTATCGCTGCAAGCTGTACAACTGGATTGGCTGGGCCACGAACACAAGAGCCACTACCGGGAGATCGCCGGCCGGGTGACACGCTACGTCGAAGACCTCGACCTGATCCGTGACCGTGCGCTGGTCGTCCAGGAGGACCTGGTCTCCCGGCTGGCGGAGCACACCAACCGCACGCTTTATGTCCTCTCGCTGATCACCGCGATCTTCCTACCCCTGGGCCTGATCGCCGGCATCCTGGGGATCAACGTCGGCGGGATGCCCGGCATCGAGAGTGAATGGGCGTTCTGGGTTGTCTGTGGTGTGATGGTGGCGGTCTCCGTGATCGAAGTGGTCGCCTTGAGACTAATGCGGTGGCTGTAAGCCGGTGGTGTATCCAGCGTCGTAGCGGGTTGCGTGTTTGTATAGTTTGGCTTGGCCCACGGTTGTCATGAATGGCTGACGCCAAGTCGTAGGGGTATGATGGCGTGGTGGAACGCGTACTGCCTGAAAACCAACTTGTGATCGGGTGGCAGGAGTATGTCGCGCTGCCGGACTGGGGCATCCCATACATCCGTGCCAAAGCGGATACGGGTGCCAGGTCGAGTGCGGTGGATGTCTTGGATCTTGAGGAGTTGCCCGGAGAGCGTGCGCGTTTCGGGGTCGCTCTGTCTCGAAAAAACCGTGACCATACGACCCAGGTCGAAGCCCCTATTGTCCGCCGTACCCGTGTGCGTTCGGCTCATGGGACTACTCAGGACCGCTTGTTCGTTGAGACGAAAGTGCGGATCGGCCCGGTCACGAAGGTGATTGAGCTGGGCTTGGTTTGCCGCAAGAAGATGATCTGCCGGATGCTGCTGGGGCGGTCTGCTCTCTCCGGCAGCTTCCTGGTTGAATCCGATGCGCGGTATCTTTTCGGCGATCGCGAGGAGCATCAGCAACGCCACGGCGGCAGAAAGTCACCAACCCGATGAAACTTACAATCCTCACACGCAACCCGCGTGGCTACAGTGTGCGACGGTTCCGAGAGGCGGCGAAGGCACGCGGGCATTTGCTAAGCGTGCGGGACACGCTGAAGTATTCGGTCTATGTCGAACCGGACCGGCCTGATCTGTCCTACAAGCACAAGCCGGTGACGCGGGTCGATGCCGTGATCCCGCGGATCGGGCCATCGATCACACCGTACGGGACATCGGTGCTGCGTCAGTTCGAGCAGATGGGTGTGTTTTGTTTGAACAGCGCAGTAGCTGTGTCGGTGTCCCGTGACAAGCTCAGGTCGATGCAGATCCTCAGCCGCCACGACATCGGTATCCCGGCCTCGGCGTTTGTGCGCGACAAGCACGACATCCTGCCGGCGATCGATCGGGTCGGAGGGGCGCCGGTGGTGATCAAGCTTCTGGAAGGCTCGCAGGGCGTCGGGGTGATCCTGGCGGAGACGGCCAAGATCGCCGAGGCGATCATCGAGACCCTGCACAGCGCGAGGCAGAACGTGCTGGTTCAGAAGTTCGTCGCCGAGAGCAAGGGAAAGGACATCCGGGCGTTCGTGGTGGGCGGGCGAGTGGTCGCGGCGATGCGTCGTGTGGCCGCGGGCCAGGAGTTTCGCTCGAATATCCATCGCGGGGGCAGCACCCAGCGGGTCGAACTCAGCCCGGAGTACGAGCAGACCGCCGTGAAAGCGGCGCAGATCGTCGGCCTGCGCATGGCGGGGGTGGACATGCTGGAGGGCAAGGATGGCCCCCAGGTGATGGAGGTGAACTCCTCGCCGGGGCTGGAGGGGATCGAGAAAGCCACCGGCGTCGATATCGCGAGCGCAGTCATCGAGCACATCGAGGAACAGGTCCTCTTCCCTGACATCGATCTGCGCCAACGCCTCGGTCTCAGCGCGGGGTACGGCGTTTGTGAGTTTGTCATCGATCGCAAAAGTGAGTTGGCGAAGCAGACGATTGCCGACAGCGGCCTGCGTGAGCGCGAAGTGCTGGTGCTCAACGTTGACCGTAACGGCGTCAACTTCCCCGCGCCCGACGGCGCCCATGAACTACTGGCGGGCGATAAACTCCTCTGCTTCGGCAAGCTGATCACGCTCAAGGCACTCATCCCGACGAAGAAGAGGCGGCGGCCACGCAAGCGCCCCACCTCGTGACGGCCTACCCGAGCTGAGCCTATGAGCCCATCTAAGCGATTCCAACTCGCAGGTGTGTCGGTGCCACGGGGGACGGTCCGTGATATCCGGCTGCCGATCTCCGAGCGCTACACCGGCGACCCGATCAGCCTGCCCCTGCGTGTCATCCGGGGCCGTGAGTCCGGGCCGACCCTGTTTGTGAGCGCGGCGGTGCACGGCGAGGAACTCAACGGGACGGGCGTGATCCACGAGCTGATGCACGCCCGGCCACCGACGATCAAGGCCGGGACTTTGATCCTTGTACCCGTGGTCAACATCTTCGGTTTTGAGGTCCAGTCCCGCTATATGCCGGACAGACGCGACCTGAACCGCAGCTTCCCCGGATCGGCGACCGGCAGCCTGACCCGCCGGGTTGCGAACATTTTCTTTGAGCAGATCGTCAAACGCAGTGATTTCGGGATCGACCTGCACACCGCAGCCGCGCAACGCACGAACTTCCCCAATGTTCGCGGCGACCTGAACAACGAAGGTGTAAAGCGACTTGCCAAGGCGTTCGGCTGCGAGTTGATGGTCCACGGCAAAGGGCCGGAGGGCTCGTTGCGCCGCGAAGCAACCGCGGCCGGGTGTCCCACCATGATCCTGGAGGCCGGTGAGCCGCTGAAGATTGAGCCCGGGGTGTTAGAGATCGGGCTCCGCGGGGTAAACAACGTCATGGTCGACTTGGGGATGATCAAGGGTCAGGCGGAACACCCCAGCTACCAGGCACGCATCAACAAATCCCTCTGGGTGCGCGCCAGTGTTGGGGGGTTTCTCCGTTTCCATGTCAGCCCGGGAGAGTTGGTCGCGGAGGGGCAGCCGATCGCTACGAATACGTCGGTGTTTGGGCAAGAGCGGAACGTGCTTGAGTCGCCCACCGATGGGATTGTGCTGGGGATGACCACGCTGCCCACCGTTAAGCCTGGCGAGCCGGTCTGCCACATCGCTCTGCCTCAAGGCTCGCTCCGGCAGATTCGCCGTGCACACCGCCATGTGTCACGGGACAAACTCCATCGCCGGCTGCGGCGAGAGTTAGCGACGAACATCACCCTCGCTGAGCGAGAGGCAGAATCAGCCACGGATGTCGTGGACGATCGTGACGGCTGAGCGTTGAAACGGAATCGACCAATGACTTGTCACCATGTGTGAGGGGCTTGCGGTTGAGTGGCTCAATCCGGCCAAACGCCTGTGTGATACGGATCCCAGGAAACACGCGCGCGTTGGTTGGGTGCCGCATAGCGCAGCCATGTGCTCAATCACCTGTTGCTCAGCACATAGCTGCGCTATGTGGCACCCACGGGACGCCCGCAGATTTCCTGGGACGCGTGTGAGTCTGGCGGGGTGGATGCGTTGTTCGATGTGGTGGAGCAGGCCCGGGCTGGACCCCAGCAGACGGTGCGGACGCGTGTGGTCCTTCTTCTAGAGCAACTGGCGCGATTGATCTCCATCTGTCATGATGTTGTTTTCAGGCATGGAGGCCTTGTTGATGACCTATTCGATGGACTTGCGTGAACGGGTGGTGGCGGCGGTCGAAGGG
>JBCCWH010000024.1:0-37271 GCA_039193915.1 Planctomycetota bacterium | reverse complement strand
GCTGTGTGTTCATGCAGCACTGCGAAGACCCCGAACTCGGCGGCGGCGCCATGAATGCCGGGGCGCTCGCCAGCAAGCTCGGCCTCGCGGGCTGGCCGGCGCTCGCCGAAGAACTGATGATCCAACGCGACATCATGATCGCCGAATCCCTGGGCTATCGCGCCCGCTGGCATGCCCAGCACATGACCACCGCCGGCGGTGTCGCTCTGCTGCGCGAAGGCCGCAAGCGCTACGACCAGGCCGTCGCAAGCGGCGCCGCCCCGCAGGACAGCTTCGCCGACGCAAAGGCCGGCGGCTTGGGCCGTATCACCGGCGAAGTCAGCCCCCACCACCTGCTGCTCACCGAAGACGCCTGCGCCGACTACGACACGCACGCCAAGATGAACCCCCCCCTACGCACCCAGCGCGATATTGACGCGCTGCTCGAAGGCGTCGCCGACGGCACGATCAGCATCCTCGCCACCGACCACGCACCCCACACCCGCGAAGAAAAAGAACGCGAGTTCGCCGTCGCGCCCTACGGCATCATCGGGCTTGAGTGCGCACTCGCCCTCTACATCAAGGCACTCATCGAGCCCGGCGTCATCGACTGGCCCCGACTCGTCTCCCTCATGTCACCCAACGGCGCCGCCCTGTGCGGCCTCGAAGGCAAGGGCCACCTCGCCCCCGGTGCCGACGCCGACGTCACCGTCATCGACCCCCACCACGCCTGGACCATCGACCCCCACCAGTTCGCCGGTAAGAGCCGCAACTGCCCCTTCGCCGACTGGCCTGTCAAGGGCCGAGCCACCGCGACCATCGTCGCCGGCGAACTCAAACTCGCCCTGGACCCCGATCGCGTCAGCAACACCACGGGCTACGCAACCGCCCCCGACCAACTCGGCGCACAGGTAACCGCCTGAGTCATCAGCCGCCAGGGCCGCCGCAGTCGTGAATTCCACATTCAGCGTTGCCGCAGGTGTGCCTACGACGCCCTGGCTATATCGACTCGGATAGTAGGGACGAACCTCGGCGTCGCCGCGCTAGCAGCAACCCGCCGAACCCGAGCAGTACCAGCCCGCCCGGCTCAGGCACAAGCGACACGGCATACGCATCCACCGCGAACGACTGGTACGGCCCCGAACCCGTCAGCACCACCGAACGGATCTCCCGCTCGTCCCCGACCAGGCCGACAAAATCGATCGAGTTCTGCACCCCCGTCGGCAGGCCCAGCGACTGCACCGTGCCCAGCAGCTCGCCGCCCCCATCCGCCTCGGAGTAGGCCGACAGAACTGCCGGCGTGTCCAGCTCGGCCTCGACATCCTGGAAAACAAACGTGTCGCGATGCGAAAACGTCACCCCGAACGCAGCGACCGGCTCACTGAGGTTTAGCACGAGCTGATCCAGTTGGTTCCCGACCGGCGCGGGGATCGACGTGCTGATAAAGCCCTGCCCGTCACGTGGGAACGGGCTCAGCGAAAACGTCGCCCCACCAAACCCGTACGAGCCGGTCGCAAACTCCGCGTCCGGCGTGATTGTCACCGGGCCGGCATCAACCGCGACCAACCGGCTCGTCCCAACCAGATTCGCTGCATACGGGTCGTGAAACGCCGAATAATCCCGAACCCCGACCAGGTCTGCCGCCATTGGCCCCGCAATACCCAACCCCAATACCGCAGTGATGATTCGTTTCATGCCCGTATTGTAGCGCTGATGCCAAGGAGTTTCTGTGGACATACCGGCCAGCGGCTTCTTATGCATCAACCGGCAGGGCCAGCCGGCGCCAACCCGACGGACGGTAACAGTGCCGCGTGGTAAGAGAACGTCGCCGTGATCCTACGCGTGTTGTTCGCGAAAGGTGCCCGCCTCTTCAGGATCGACAACGCCCAAGATGAATAACACGCCCGCCCCGTATAACCGTTGCGCCGAACAACTGCCCGCAACGCGGGGCTCAGCGAAAGGCCCCTTCCCCAAAAACCCTCACAGCCCGGTGCCGCTGGCGCTACCACCCCACATCTCGAGCCGACCCCTGCAAGATGATGCACGATTAAAATCGCATGCACACAGTGTTTGGAATCACTGTGTGCATGCTCGAAAACAACTCTAACCGGCCGATGCCGCTGGGGTCCTGCCCCACCGCATCACTGCCGATCCGGCCGGCGTGCGAACGCGTCAGCACCGCCGAATCAGCTAGCCTAGAACAGCCACTGCAACTGGGCGTAGAAGTAGTCGACGTCGTCGTCGGCGGCAGGGGTTGCATCTTCAACGAAGTCGCCTGCGAAGAAGTGGCTATAGCCAACGAGCAATGTCGTGTGGCCATCGATCTTGTACTTCGCAGTCAGGTCAAGCTCAGTGCCGACGTAGCTGCTGCCCGCCAACCCGCCGCCGCGGACCACGCCGCCGCCGGCGTTGTAGAGCGCGTCGTTGTCGCTCGCACGCCAGAAGACATGCAGTGCCGCGCGGACCGTCAGCTTGTCCATCGGCTTGGCGCTGACACCGACGCTAAAGTCCATGATGTTCTGCCGGCCGACCACATCGATATAGCCCAGGTACGCATGGCCGAGCGGGAAGAGCTGGTTGAAGGTTTCAACATCGCCGTCGCCGGGGGTGTCGTCGCCGCTGGCGTAGTCGAAGCCGACGAACACACGGGTCTTCCAGTCATCGCCGTAGGCGTAGCCCAGTTCCCCGGCGAACATCCAGGCGTTGATATCGGCACTGCCGACATCGCCAAACTGGTAGGCCGCCTCGACGTCGTAGTCCCATCCGGTGTCATTGATTTTGCCAAACAACCTCGCGCCGACGGTGTAGCGACGCTCTGCGCCGGTCGTGCCGTTGTAGGTGTTGGTGGGGTCGTCCTGGTCAAGGCCCAGGAAGTAGAAGTCGGCCTTCATCCCGCAGTCTTCACAGAACAGGCCCGAGGCGTAGAGCCCGAAGAACTGGGTGTGGCGGTCGCTGCGGTTGCTGTCGTACTTGCGGACGGGTGCGAACTGGGTCCAGAAGGCGTGGTACGTCCAGCCGCCGGTGTTGACGATCGCGCTGACGCCGTCCCACGCCCGCATGGTGTTGGACCAGACCAGCGGGCTGACCAGCCGCTGCTTGCCGAAGAGCAACTGCTGCCGGCCGGCGCGGAGTGTCACGGTGCCATCGTCGCCCCAGTCGAAGGTGAAATCTGCGAAGGCCTGCTGGAGCGCGAGCTCGTCGTTGTCGAGCGTGCGCTGCATGCCTGGGAGGTTGCGGTCGGTCGAGAAGGCGGACTTGCCCTCGACGAAGACGCGGAAGTTTTCGCCGATGTGGAGGTCGCCGTGGAGGCGGACGCGGGTGAGGAGGAAGCCGTCGTCGTTGGCGGGGCCGAAGCCGAAGTTCTCGAAGTGCTCGTAGCGCAGACGTGCCGACCCGCCGATGCTGAGCCAGACATTGGCGTCGTCGGTGAGGTCGATGTGCTTGAGGTCGTCAAGGGTGTCGTAGAGCCAGCCGGCATCTTCGGCGGCGGGATCGAAGCTCGACCAGTCCTCGACATGCCGGTTGGACAGGTTGAACCCCGGACGCTCGGAGGCGGGGGCTTCCTGGCCTTGCGCTAAAGCAAGCGGCGCTGCGGCGGTAAGTGTGAGGGCGGCGAGGGCGCTGAGTCGGGGGGTCATGACTCGGTCTCCTTAGGAAGTGAGTCGTTTAGCCGGCGGGCTCGGCCGATACGTCGGCGGAGTCGGCAGGCGGGTTCATCGTGGTGATAGGCAAGTGGACCTCGGCGACGCGTCCCTTAAGAATCGGGATCGCGGCTTTGAGCATCGCGGTGAAGATGAGGATGCCAAATGCCCAGATGCCGGCCGTGATCTTCCACTCGGTCAGCGTCGGGACATACTCGACGATCTCGTGCAGCGTCGAGGGGATAAAGCCGGGCACGATGAGCCCCATGCCCTTCTCGATCCACACACCGACGAAGGCGAAGATGCAGGCGAGCTTGATGAGGTGGGCGTGCTCCATCACCCGGGGGTGGAGGAACATGACGGCGGCGACGACGTTGAGCGCGATGGCGGTCCAGATCCAAGGGACCAGCCCGCTCTTGCCGTGGAGCCCGAAGAACAGGTACCGGGCCGAGGCGATGTGCGACCCGCCGGTGTAGAACTCGGTGAAGAGCTCGGACACGACCATAAGTAGGTTGATGAGGATCGTGACGCGGACGACCTGCACGAGGGTCTTGATCGCCTGCGTGCTGATGGGCATGTCGGTGAGCCGACGCAGCAGGTACATCGTGACGATGATGAACGCCGGCCCCGCGACGAAGGCGGAGGCGAGGAACCGCGGCGCGAGCAGCGCACTGTTCCAGAACGGCCGACCACCCAGCCCACTGTAGAGGAAGGCGGTGACCGTGTGGATCGAGATCGCCCAGAACACCGAGAGGAACACGATCGGCAGATAGAAGCGGGGGTTGGGGGTCCGCCCCTGGAAGCGGGTGTAGAGCAGGTAGCCGCAGATGTGGAGGTTGATCAGCAGGTAGCCGTTGAGGACGATGACGTCCCACGTCAACATCGAGATCGGCCAGTTGAACCGCCCGAGCCCGGGCACCATGTGCCAGAACCGCTCAGGCCGGCCCAGGTCGACGGTAACAAAGAGCAGGCACATGATGATCGCGGCGATCGCCAGCAGTTCGCCGACGATGACGACGTCGTGCATCTTGCGCTGGTGGTAGAGGTACGCGGGGATCACCATCATCACGCCCCCGGCCGCGAGCCCGACGATGAACGTGAAGTTGGCGATGTAGAGCCCCCAGCTCACGTGGTCGGTCATGCCGGTGACGATCATGCCGTCGGCGGCCTGGTTGGCCCAGGCGTTGGCGCCGACGAGCGCGACAGCCGTAAGCACGACCATCCAGACGTAGTACGCCACGCCGCCCTCGGTCGCCAGCGCGACCAGACGCATCAGGAAGTGCGGATAGGTCACCAAGTGGCGGTGCTTGGCGCTCTCGAGCAACTCGGCGGAATGGGTGGGGGCTTCTTGCATGGGGGCAACGTTCGTGGCTGGGCCGATGGGAAAGACAACGAACCGCCAAGGCGCGAAGGGCGCCAAGGAAGTCAGGGGAAGGTGCGCCGGGTTAGATGCTTCGTGGCATTGAAAACCTTTTGGTTCGGTTCGGGCTAAATGCTCTTGCCAATGTCTTGTTTGCCTTCCTTGGCGCCCTTGGCGTCTTGGCGGTTCGCTCTCCTAATCAAAGAAGTAGAAGAAGCTCGGCACCGTGCCCAGTTCTTCTTTCAGCACAAACACCTGCTTGTTCTTCAGGACCCAGCGGATCTCCGAATCGGGGTCCAGCAGGTTGCCAAAGATTCGGGCGCCCGTGGGGCACGCCTCGAGACACGCGGGCATCCGGCCCTCGCGTGTGCGGTGCAGGCAGAAGTGGCACTTTTCCATCACGCCCTGCGGCCGAACGCGGTTGGAGAGATAGCCCTGTTCCGGGTTGATTTCTTCGGCCGGGACGTTGGGGGCTTTCCAGTTGAAACGGCGTGCGTGGTAAGGGCACGCGGCTTCGCAATATCGACAGCCGATGCACCAGTTGTAATCGACCACGACGATGCCGTCCGACTCCTTCCATGTCGCCTCGACGGGGCAGACATCGACGCATGGCGGCTCGTCGCACTGCTGGCACTGCACTGGGAGATAGAACTTATCCTCGGCAGGCACGGCGTGAGTGTAGATCGTGTTGCCCTTCTCCATATCCATCGACCCACGCTCCATCTCAAGCACGCGGATGTAGGACTGGTTCGAGTCGCGGTCGTGGGTGTTCTCTTTGTGGCAGGCCTCGACGCACTTGCCGTTGCCGTTGCAGACGCTGAGGTTGATGGCGTAGCCGAACTTCGTGCCGGGGATGGGCAGGGGATCGTGGATCGTCACGTTCTTGCCGTACTGGACCTTGGCTTCTTGCTCGAGCCGCGCAATGACCTTGGCTCGCGCATCGCCGTCGAGGTCTTTGTAGTGCTTCTGCAGGAGTTCCTGGGGCGAGACGTCTTTGGCTTTGCGTGCCAAGGGCGAAATCGCGGCGGCAAACGCGCCAAGCCCGAGCGTCGCCCCAAGGCCCTTCATCGCGGTGCGTCGGGTGACCTGCCCAATCACGGGCAGCGAGACCGATTTCGAGTTCGTATCACTCATGGCCAGGCCCTCCGTGCGATCCGCTGCGCCCGTCGCTTTCACCGTGCGCCCCACTTCCGGGGTCGAGCCCGCGATCAATCGGCTTGAACGTCGGCTGCATCATCGGGAACGCCGGGGCGTGCGGGTCGTGGCAGTCGATGCAGCTATTGCGGACGCGCGGGCCTTGCGACAGATCCCAGTAGCCGTTCATGCCGCCGTGCGCGCCGTGCTGGTAATCGTTGTGCTGATCGCTGTGGCACTGGGCGCAGAGCGAGATGACGTTGGGGTAGGTGATCGTTTCGCCGTTGGCGGCGCGGAGGGTGTCGTAATCGTCGGGGTTGTGGCAACTGATGCAGGACAGGGCACCGTTGCCGTGGTTGAAGGCTAGGCCTTGATGGAACTCATCGGGCGTGTTGCCAAAGCCGTGAGTCGCGTCGGCTGGCCGGGCAGTGTGGCAAGTAGTGCAGGAGGCGGTGAGGGGCTCGCCGGTCTCGGGGTGGGTACCGACCACAGCCACGGGCGGGCCGTCCGGCGCGTGGATGACGACCGGGTGGAGGTCTTTGCCGGCCAGGGTGTAGGGCGCCTGGGACTCAGCGTTTTCAACGTCGGCCTGCTGCATGCTGTGGACGATTGAGAAGCCGAGCCAAAACAGCAAGATTCCGACGACTGCAAGAGTCGCGAGCAGGGTCCACTTGCGTTCTGATCGGTTGCCGGGCATAGGCGTGCTCTTCGTTTTTCGGCCTTCTTTTCAGGCGGTTGCCACGGTAGTCTGAGTCGCATATCCTGATATCGGAGATAACTGTACCTGAATATCTTTTTGTACTCAACCGCCCCCTTGGAATCTTCCATGCCCGTCAGCGGACTCGTCGTAACCCTCGCCCATCCCGGCACGGATGCCGAGGCCGCGGCCGCGTGGCTGCAAGGCCACCCGAGTTTCACGGTGGGCGAGCCCGACCCCTCCAGCCCCCGCCGATTGCCTGTCACACTCGACACTGCCGACCGCGCTGAAGACAAGCGCCTCTGGAAAGAAATGCAGGACCATCCGGGCATCGAGTTTGTCGATGTCGCCTGCGTGTTCTTTGAAGAAGAAGAAGAAGAGGCCTTGCCCGCGGCACAGGCAGGCCAAGAATCAGCCGCAGAAACTACTCACACAGGGAGCCAGCCGTGGTAACCACCAGCCGACGCGCGTTTCTTAAATCTATCGCCATGGCCACCGCCACCGCCGCGGCCCACCGCTCGTTTGCACAGGACGCTGGCGGCGACATCTCCCTCCCCGTCGTCGACGACCCGCCCGCCATCGACGGCGTCACCTGGGACAAGGCCCCCTGCCGCTTCTGCGGCACCGGCTGCCACGTCCAGGTCGGCACCAAGGACGGCAAGGTCGTCGCGGTCGCAGGCGACAACCAGGCCGACGTCAACAAGGGCCTGCTCTGCGTCAAGGGCTACCACGTCGGGTCCGTCCTCTACGGCAAGGACCGACTGACCCAGCCGCTGTTGAAAAACGCAAGCGGCGGCTACGACGTAATCTCCTGGGACCGCGCGATCGACATCGTCGCCGACCGTGCCCAGCAGGCCCCCGACCGCTTCGCGTTCTACGGCTCGGGCCAGTGGACCATCCCCGAAGGCTTCGCCGCACAGACCTTCATGAAGGCCGGGCTCCGCTGCAACCACATCGACCCCAACGCACGCCTGTGTATGGCCTCGGCCGTCACCTCCTTCATCGGCACCTACGGCGTCGACGAACCCGCCGGCTGCTACCAGGACCTCGACGAGTGCGACGTCCTCATCATGTGGGGCAACAACCCCGCCGAGATGCACCCGGTCCTCTTCTCCCGCGTCATCGACCGACGCTCGCGCGGCGAAGAAATCACCCTCATCGACATCGGCACCCGCCGCACCCGCACCACCGAGCACTGCCAGCACTACCTCCAGTTCAACCCGCAGTCCGACCTCGCCATCGCCAACGGCATCGCGCACCTGCTCATCAAGAACGACACCTACGACAAGTCCTTCGTCGAAAACCACTGCAACTTCCGCAAGCACGACGACCCGCTCAAGCCCACACTCAAGGGTGTGGCCTCCACCTTCGAGGAGTACAAGGCCTTTATCGCCGAGTACACCCCCGAGCGTGTCGAGGAGATCTCGGGTGTCCCCGCCGACGATATCCGTATGCTCGGCGAGCTGTTTGGCCGCAAGGACATCCGCATCACCAGCCTGTGGTGCATGGGAACCAACCAGCACACCCAGGGCACGCAGATCAACAACCTGATCCACGGCATCCATCTCCTGTCCGGTCACTTCGGCACGCCCGGCGATGCGCCGACATCATTGACCGGCCAGCCCTCGGCCTGCGGGACCGCGCGTGAGGTCGGCACCCTCGCCCACGCCCTGCCCGGCGGCCGACTCGTCGCCAAAGAGCCCCACCGCAACCAGTGCGAAGACCTCTGGAACGTCGAGCACGGCCGCATCAACCCCACGCCCGGCTACCACACCGTCAAGATGTGGAACCAGTTCTGCACCCCAACCTCCGAAGGCGGCGACGTCGATACCATTTGGGTCCAGGTCACCAACCCCGGCCAATCCCTGCCCAACCTGCACAAGCTCTTCAACGCCAAGAAAGACCTTGAAGATAAGTTCCTCATCGTCTCCGAGGTCTACCCCACCGCGACGACACAACTCGCCGACCTCATCCTGCCCTGCGCCTTGTGGGTCGAGAAGAACGGCATCTTCGGCAACTCCGAACGCCGCACCCAGCAGTGGTTCAAGCAGGTCGACCCGCCCGGCGACGCACGCGACGACTGCTGGCAGACCATCGCCGTCGCCCGCCGGCTCTACGACCGCGGCTTCGCGGGCATGAAGCAGAAGGACGGCAAGTTCATCTTCCACACCGAAGACGACGAGGGCAACGAAGTCCCCATCTGGGAATGGGAGCACTACTACGACGTCAACGTCGACAAGCGTTTGTTCGAGCAGTATCGCAAGTTCACCTACGTCAAGCATAAGGACCTCGCCCCCTACGACGAGTACGTCAAGGCCCGCGGCCTGCGCTGGCCCGTCGTCGAACAAGAAGACGGGAGCTGGCGCGAGACGAAGTTCCGCTTCTCCGGCTTCGACGACCCCTACGTCGGCAAGACCGAAACCGGCGATCCCAAGGAATTCGACTTCTACCACTCGACGACCGGCGACGGCAAGGCGCAGATCTGGCAGTTCCCCTACGTCGATCCGCCGGAGATGCCCGACGCTGAGTACCCGTTCTGGCTGTGCACCGGCCGCGTCCTGGAGCACTGGCACACGGGCACGATGACACGGCGCGTCCCGCAGCTCTCCCGCGCGATGCCCCGCGCCTACGTCGAGCTGCACCCCGACGACGCGGCCGAACTCGGCGTCGGCAACGGCGAGAAGATCGGCGTCGAATCCCGCCGTGGACGTATCGACCTGCCCGTCTGGATCAACGGCCGAGGACGCCCCCCACGCGGCAGCGTGTTTGTCCCCTTCTTCGACGAAACCAAGCTCATCAACGAGGTCACCCTCGACGCCCACTGCCCGATCTCGAAAGAGCCTGACTACAAGAAGTGCGCCGTCCGGCTAATCCGCTTGCCACGATAACCCGAAGCAAGCCCCGCATCGAAGAGAGCTGCATTATGCCCGACGACAAGACACCCCCTACCCGCGAAGGCGAACCCCTCGAGCCCCACGGCGTACCTGCCGGCCGGGCGATGCACATCGTCTACGTCTGCGCCATTGCCGCGACGGTTGTCGGGCTCTACTTCGGCATCCGCTACGAACCCGACACCCCCGCCCCCGAGCAGAGCGACACGGCAGTAAGCCCGCACACCACATATGCCGACTCCGCAGGCGTCCATCCCGCCACACGTTACGCCGACATCAGCCGCGGCAACCTCGGCCCAAACGCCGACTGGCACACCCAGTTGACCGCCGGGCTCACGCAGGAAGAGCAGTGGGCGCTCATCAGCCCCGCTTCACTTGAGGACAAGCAGCGCGACCTCGCGGCAAGGGCCCAGCGCCGTGCGTTCAACGGCGCTCCGCCGACCATCCCCCACCGTATCGACCCGGTCGATGCCACAAGCTGCGTCGCCTGCCACGGGCCAACGGGCATGCGTGTCGGCGATATCGTCGCCCGTCCCATGCCACACGAGCACTACGCTAGCTGCACCCAGTGCCATGTCCCGCAACACCCGGTGACACCGGAAGAGACCCCCTGGCTGCAGAACGACTTCGAAGGGCTCCCCGCCCCGACGCACGGCGAACGTGCATGGGACGGCGCACCACCCACCATCCCGCACACCACCTGGATGCGATCCAACTGCATTAGTTGCCACGGCCCAAACGGCGCAGACGGGCTACAATCCACCCACCCCTGGCGTACGAGTTGCACCCAGTGCCACGCGCCCTCCGCGGAGCTCGACCAGCAGCCCGGGGCGATCGACTACGAGCAGTTTTTCCTGCAAAACGAACTGCCGACCCAAGATGAGTGACCCCGGCAACATCTCACGCCGACAGCTCCTACGCGGGCGGCTGCCCAAAGGCATCATCCCCCCGCCGGCCACGCCTGATCCACCACCAACCGAAGAAACGAGCACCCCGGACAAGGCCGCCCCACCCGAACCCGGCCGCGCCGCTTCGCGCGTGTTCCCCGTTGTCCGACCGCCAGGCGCGATCGCGGAACCGGCGTTTCTTGCGGGCTGCACCCAATGCGACAAGTGCATCGAGGCGTGCCCGCACGATGCGATCACCCATGCCCCCCTCCGATTCCGTGATGCCGCGGGCACGCCGATGATCGATCCGGCGGTAGCGCCCTGCCTCATGTGCAGCGACTACCCCTGCATCAGCGCTTGCCCCGAAGACGTGCTGAAACTCGAATCGCTCGGCCCCATCGCCACCGCACGCCTGCTCGACTACAACTGCCTCGCCTACCAAGGCTCTTTCTGCACCGTCTGCCATGAACAATGCCCCACCCCCGAGGCGATCACCCTCGACCAGGCCAAGCCAACGATCAACCTAGACACCTGTACCGGCTGCGGGGTCTGCCACTACGCCTGCCCCGCGCCAACCAATGCGATCGCCATCATGCCCCTCGTCGATCGACCCGCCCCGCAGTAAGCCGCCTATGCCACCCAGCCCCGACAACACAGAGCCCACACCCGACGCCAGCACGCCGCCCACCGTCGTCGCCGAGCTCACACCGGCCGACCTCGACGACCTGTTCCGAGACCTCGCCGCCTGCGCCCAGCTCCAGCACATCGCGGTGAAACTTGCGCCGGGACATACAGACGCTGCGCCCGCCTCACTGGATCTTGTGAACGCCCGACTCGTGCTCAATCAGCCCGAGACCCACGCCGTTCAGATCCGATACACCTACAACGACAACCTGTGGATCGACACGCTCACCCGGGACGGGCAGGCCTTCCGCCTGCTGCGCGTACAACACGCCTGACGCCAGCCGCCAGCCGCAACGATTGGCGTCCAGCCGCAGACTCACGCCCCATGCATCTGCTCGGCCAACTCCACCCGCAGCGATTCCACCGTCTGGCGGAGTTGTTCGAGGGCCTGCTTGGGTTTCATCGCCAACAGGTCCTCGGCCGCGATGGGCGGCCCGTACTGGCAGGCGATCCGGCCGAAAGGCTTGGGGAGTTTTTTCGTGCGGGGCCAGGCGTCGTAAGCGCCTTCGAGGGCAACAGGGATGATCGTCGGCTTCGCACGCTTGATCACCAACATCGTGCCCGGCTCAAACGCCTCGGTCTTGCCGGTCAGGGTACGCGCCCCCTCCGGGAAGATGAGCAGCGCATGGTCCTGCTTGAGGACCTCGATGCAGCGCTTCATCGTGGAGGCGTCGGGGTTGTCCTGGTCGACGGGGATGGCGTTGAGCGAGTCCATGATCCAGCCCAGGGGCCTGGAGTTCCACAGCGTCGCGCGGGCCATGGCGTAGAACTGGCGGTGGCTGGAGCCGATGCCGGCGATGATCGGGTCGAGCATGGACTGATGGTTGCAGACAAACAGCACCGGCCCGGTGCGCGGGATGTGGTGCTGGCCAAAGAACCGGAACCGGTAGCACACGGCGAACCAGACAACACAAAGCGCGTGGCAGAAGTGCCACCAGACGATGCGGGCAAGCGGGTGGCCGGGCTGTCTTTGTTGGAGGTGTTTGAGGAGGGGCATGTTTCTAGAAGAATGACCAATGTCCAAGTCTAAGTGTCCAATGGGGAAACACCAGACGCCACCGGGGCTCAGCATCGGCGTGTGAGTTTGATTGAGATATGCACCCTAATGTTAGGAGTTAACAACCGACTCAACGTATGCCTTGAAGTCGTCATGCTCCCGGCCTGCAGAATCAACGATCTCACTCCCTGTGGCTGGAATGAGCACATCGAAT
This sequence comes from Planctomycetota bacterium, assembly GCA_039193915.1. Classification (GTDB taxonomy): domain Bacteria; phylum Planctomycetota; class Phycisphaerae; order Phycisphaerales; family Phycisphaeraceae; genus JAHQVV01. The sequence continues at coordinate 24,787 of JBCCWH010000024.1, read as the reverse complement.
GTCTCAGTAACCCACTTCTGAAAGGCAACGTTGATTCCTGTACCCGAATCTGGTGGTACAGATAGGTCCTCGAAACCGATTTCTTCATACCCAACAGCAAGGAGTCTGATGAAGTCGATTATGTTGCCTGCTAGGACCATCAGGGCATCACCTTCTGAGCCCATATGAACGATCGGCTGACGCCCATCTTCTTGCTTCCAGATGCAGTAGGGTGAACCATCTGCGCCGGCCCCAAACAAAGCAAGTCGATCATCGGCGGCATGAGACCCAAACCACGAGGAGATTGTGTAACCATCTTCCGCTCGCAGTTCGAAGCAGCCACTAATCGGGTAGCCGTTTGCGTCGCACCATTCACATAGCAACTCCAACTCACGGGGGAAATGAATCGAGTCTGGAAAACCCTTTTGAATCGTGTCTTTCAATTCACTCATTGCATACCACACTTGATTTACACCCCAACCTTCGCCTTCTCTTTGACATGCCGGTGCAACTCATCCTGCACCTCGGCCAGCGTCATCTCGCTGGTGTCGATGCGGGTGGCGTCGTCGGGGCAGAGGAGGGGGCCGTCGGCTCGGGCGGCGTCTTTGTGGTCGCGTTCGAGGATGTTGCGGCGGATCTGCTCGACGTTGGCGGGCTTGCCCATCTGTTTGAGCTGGTCGGCGCGGCGCTGGGCGCGGACGGCGGGGTTGGCGTCGAGGTAGAACTTGACCTGGGCCCCCGGGAAGACGACCGAGCCCTGGTCCCGGCCTTCCGTCACGAGCCGCGGGTGTTCACGGCCGATGCGGCGCTGGTTCTCGACGAGGACCTGCCTGACGCCGGCGAGCTTGGCGACGTCGGAGACAGCATTGGAGACATCCATGTCGCGGAGGCGGTCGGTCATGTCGGTGTCGCGGACGTGCAACCGGGGCGGGTCGGTGGCCCAGTCGAAGTGCAGCGGGCAATTGCGGGCGAGCTCGACGACATAGTAGGGCTCTTCGACGATGTCGATGCCGCGTTCGATGGCCTTGGCGGCCAGGCCGCGGTACATCGCGCCGGTGTCGAGGAAGTCGACGCCGAGCAGCCGGGCGAGCTGCTGGGCGAGGGTGGACTTGCCCGAGCCGGCGGGGCCGTCGATGGTAACGATAAGTTGGTCGGTGGAGTCGGAGGTCACGCAGGAAATCATAGCGGATGGGCGATGGCGGATGGCGGATGGCGGATTGTAAAACCTATACACGATAGCCGTGGTCACGGCCTTGTCCATCCGCTACCCGCTATCCCACATCCGCCATCATTGCCCCAGCCGGTTGTACCAGCCCTGGACGAGTTCGCGTTTGAGGAAGAGGTAGTACAGCCGGCCCTCGACGGCGAGGACGCCGGCCTGCTGCTCGGCGACGGGGCCGATGCCGAAGTACAGGTCCGCCCTGCCGGGGGCGCGGATCGCGCCGCCGGTGTCCTGGTCGAGCATGAGCTGGTTGATCGGGCCGCCGTTGTTGGTGCGTTCGGTGCGCACGAGGACGACGGCCCCGGGCGGGTAGACCTCCTTGTCGGTGGCCAGCGAACGGTTGCCCTCGACACGGAAGCCCAGCGACCCGGCGGGCCAGTCGGTAGCCTCGTAAGGCTTGAAGAAGATGAAGCGGTCGTTGCGTTGGATGTAGCGTTCAAGCTCGGCGGGGTTCTCCAGGAAGAACCGGCGGATGGCGGGCATCGAGACAGTGTTGGCGTCGAGCTTGCCGTCGGCGACGAGTTGTCGGCCAATCGACGTGTACTCGTAGCCGTTGTTGCCGTCGTACCCGACGTAGAGCGTCGTGCCATCGGTCATGTCGAGCTTCGCGCTGCCGTTGACCTCGATGGAGTAGGCGTCGAGGCGTGAGGGGAGGAAGACGAGTTCGCCGCCGGCGAGGAGGTTTTGCTGCTCGATCTGTGCGCGGGTGGGGTACTGCGTGACGGTGCCGTCGGGGTTGCGTCGGCCGAAGGTCTGGCCGGTGGTCGGGTCGGCGAGCAGGTCGCTGGGGCGTTTGTAAAGCGGGTACTGGTACTGGCCGGTGCGCTCGTAGGAGGCGGAGAAGACGGGCGAGTAGTAGCCGGTGATGAGGACGCCGCCGTTGCCGTCCCAGCCGACGGAGGTGTAGACATCGAACTCGCGGTCGATCTGCTCGGCGGCCTGCTGGGGGTTGCCGGTGTTGGCGAGGATCCACTGGAGCGCCTGGGCGCTGGTGCGGGCGTGGACGTGGCTGATGCCGCTGATGGGGAAGGTGCGCTGGCTGGAAGGGAAGTCGTACCACGCGACGCTGCGGGAGAGCGACTCGATAAAGCCCGGATCGGCGAACTGCGCCGCGAGTTGGGTGAGGTCGGGGCGCTCGGCGGGATCGGTGACGAGGCGGAGCGCCGAAGCCCCCGGCGGTAGCGCGCGGGCGTAGTCGGGCGGGGGCGGCGGCGGGCCGACGGGGCTGGGCGTGTTGCAGCCGGTCAGCACGGCCACAAGGAGGGCGAGGAGGGCGAAGGCAGGGGTCGGCTTGTGTTTCCGGGGGCGCGTCCCTGCGGTGCGGGCTATCATGGCGGTTCCCTGTTCGTGGTGGTCGAAACCGCCACTAGGATACCCGGAACCGCCGGCGACCTACGGACGCCGGTTCATTCAGGCGTAGGGTGGGTGGAGCGTGTCCGCGAACGGTACCCACCCCGCTGAAACTAACACGCTTGGTAGCGCCCGGTGGGTTTCGGTCGCGGACTCCCTCAACCCACCCTACTGCCAACCGACCGGCGTCCGTAGGCCGTCGGCTAATCTGTCCCACCGCTACTGGAGTGACGCAACTTGGACGGTCTGTTCATCCAACAACTCATCACCGGCGACGGGGAACAGCGTTTCCAATACTTCGCGTGGGTACTCGTCGTCATCGTCGGCACGGTTCTGCACGAGTTGGCGCACGGCTGGATGGCGATCCGGTTAGGCGACCCCACGCCGCGCGTGCAGGGGCGGATGGTCGGCAACCCGCTGGTGCACATGGGGCCGGTGTCGCTGGTGTGCCTGTTTTTTACGGGGATGGCGTGGGGGCTGATGCCGATCGACCCAACCCGGCTACGCGGGAAGTACGCCGAGGCGAAGGTCGCGTTTGCCGGCCCGGCGGTGAACCTCGGGCTGGCGATCCTCGCGATCCTCGCGGCGGGGCTTTGGCTGCGCTTCGGCGGATTCCCGGAGGGCGAGGTCGCGCTGCGGGGTTTCCACCTGCTGACCATCGCGGCCGAGGCGGAGCTGGTGTTTTTCGTCTTCAACATGATGCCCGTCCCCCCACTCGACGGCTCGCACATCCTCGCAAACTTCAGCAAGGGCTACGCCGAGCTTCTCCATAAGGTCTACGGCAGCGGTGCCGCGATCTTCCTGTTCCTCATCGCGTTCATGCTGGCGAAGTTCCTTTGGGACCCGATCGCGGATGTCGTGACGGTGGCGCTGGAGGCGGTGTCGGGGATGGGGTTGGTGCGCGAGTAGAGGTAGGGAGTCGGCATGCCAGACGCGATCATCATCGGCGGCGCGAACGGGGCGGGGAAGACGACGTTTGCGCGTCAGTATCTTGCAACGGGCCACCCCAAAGCGGTCTATCTCAATGCAGATGAGATTAGCCGGGAGCACCCAAGCTTTGCGCAACCCGTCGCGGCCGGCCGGGAGTACCTCCGGCGCTTGGCGGCCCATGTCTCGGCTGGTGAAGACTTCGCGTTGGAAACCACGCTCGCGTCCCGCATGTACTCCCGGCGGATTCCGGAGTGGAAGGCCACGGGCTACCGAATCACGCTCTATTTCATCGAAGTCCCTTCGGCCGAGTTCTCCATTCAGCGCGTCGCATCACGAGTCGCCGCTGGCGGGCACCATGTACCGGAGGTGGATATTCGGCGGCGCCATCAGCGTGGCCTCAACTTGTTCAAAGAGTGCTATCGACATCTTGCCGATGAATGGTATCATTACAGTACCGATGAAGAGGGAACCTACCTTGTCGAATCCAGCCAAACAACCTGATCCGGCCGATAAGATCGAGCTGATCAACGAAGCATTCCGGCGAGCACGATGGGATGCACTCCACGGCCCGAAGCATCTGCGCGCGGGCAAGTTCCGCCCCGATCAAGAGATGCAGCGCACTCGCGAGCAAGAAATCCCAAGCCAGCCAGAACGCCGAGCGTCCTAGTCTCCGCTTGAAGACCTTGCTTCAACAAGTTTCTGCATCACTTCCCATCCGTGGTTTCGATAGGAATCGAGTGATGCGACAAGATCTTCAATCGCGGCATGAACTTCCGGCGTTGCGGTAATGTTGAAACCCTGAAATCCGGTCTCAATACTGACGGCTGACAAGTCCCGAGCATCCAATCCATCGGCAATCGCTTTGCTTATCAAGCGGGCCTGATCTTCCCAAACGGCCTGATAGGACCAGTCTAAATCTGTGGATGGGCCGGAGCTTCCCGCGAGTGCTTCGTTGAGATCAAAGTCCGCATCAGCTGCGTAGGTTCGACGGGCAAAAAGGTGGCTCAAGTCGTAATGCCGTAAGGGTGTCGCCTCTAACTCTTGATCGGAGAAAGTGCGTACCCAACCAGGCCTGGACGATGCGCAGCCGATCATTGGTAGCACAACCAACATCAGGCACAGCAGGAATCTCACAGCGACAACCTTTCGCTATATCCCCAACAACCGCTCCACAAAATTGATGTCCGTGTCGTTGCTCAGGAAGCTGCCGTTCTTGAGTAGGCGTTCGTGCAGGGGGATGGTGGTCTTGGTGGGGGCGATCTCGAACTCGGCGAGGGCGCGGAGCATGATGCGGATGGCTTCTTCGCGGTCTTTGCCGTGGGTGATGAGCTTGGCGATCATCGAGTCGTAGTTGGGGGGGACGCGGTAGCCGGCGTGGGCGTGGGTGTCCATGCGGACGCCCCGGCCGCCGGGCGGGTTGAGGGTGTCGATCATGCCGGCGCTGGGGGCGAAGTTGCGTTCGGGGTCCTCGGCGTTGATGCGGCACTCCATCGCGTGGCCGTTGATCTTCACGTCCTTCTGCTTGAAGCTCAGCTCTTCACCGGCGGCGACGCGGATGGTCTCCTTGACGATGTCGATGCCGGTAATCATCTCCGTAACCGGGTGCTCGACCTGGACGCGGGTGTTGACCTCCATAAGGTAGAAGGTGTGGCTCGAGTCCATGAGGAACTCGACGGTCGCGGCGGTGTGGTAGCCGGCGGCCTTGCACATCTTCGCGGCGGCCTTGCAGAGCTTGGTGCGTTCGTCCTGATCGAGCACGGGGCAGGGCGCTTCCTCGATGAGTTTCTGCTTGCGGCGCTGCATGGTGCAGTCGCGTTCCCAGAGGTGGCAGACGTTGCCGTGCTTGTCGCCGAGGACCTGGACCTCGACGTGTCGTGCGTTTTCGATGAATTTTTCGACGTAGACGGTGCCGTCGCCGAAGGCGGCCTTGGCCTCGGCGGAGGCCTGGTTGATGCCGGAGACCAGGGAGTTGTCGTTGTGGGCGACGCGCATGCCGCGCCCCCCGCCGCCGGCGGCGGCCTTGATCATGACGGGGTAGCCGATCTCCCGCGCGACCTTGAGCCCTTGCTTTTCGTTCGTGATCGCGCCCTTAGAGCCCGGGGAGGTGGGGACCTTGTTGGCGACGGCGAGCTGCTTGCACTGGACCTTATCGCCGAGGGTGTGCATGGCTTCGACGCTGGGTCCGATGAACTCGATGTTGCAGGAGCGGCAGACCTCGTTGAAGTGCGAGTTCTCCGCGAGGAAGCCGTAGCCGGGGTGGATGGCGTCGGCGTCGGCGATCTCGGCGGCGGCGATGAGGCGGGGGATGTTGAGGTCGGACTCGGCGGGCGATGCGTCGCCGATGCAGACCGCGCGGTCGGCCATACGCACGTGCTTGGAGTCCTTGTCGGCGGTCGAGTACACCGCCACCGCTTCGATGCCCAGCTCATGGGCGGCGCGGATGATGCGGACGGCGATCTCGCCACGGTTTGCGATCAGGATGCGGTCGAACATGGTGTAGTGGCTAGGGGTTAGGGCCTAGGGCCTAGGTCGCTTGGTTCAAGCGGGTATTGGGTCGTGCCGAGGTGCGTCAAGACACGCGGGTTAGGACGATGCTTTGCTTACGCGCGAAAGGCGGGTACCCGCGCCCGGCTGGTTTGTCGCCATGGTTCGGCGTTCCAACCTAAGCCCTAGGCCCTAGCGCCTAACTTCCTATCCCAGCTCAAACAGCGGCTGTCCGAACTCCACGGCGTCGCCGTTGTTGACCAGGACGCGTTTGATCGTGCCGGCCTGCTCGGCCTTGATTTCGTTGAAGACTTTCATGGCCTCGACGATGCAGACGACGGTGTCGGCCGTCACACTGTCGCCGACCTTGACGAAGTCGTCGGCGTCGGGGCTGGAGGCGGTGTAGAACGTGCCGACAATCGGGCTGTCGATGGTCTTGCCCGATGGTGCCGCGGCCGGGGCTTCCGCCCCACCGCTCGCGGGTGCCTGCGCGGGCGCTGCCGGTGCCGCGGCTGGCGCGGGTGCGGCGGCTGGGCCTTGAACGTACTGCACGGGGCCGCCCTCGCCGCCACGCTTGAGCGTGACTTGTTCTTTTTCGTCGGCCAAGTCGATAAGGTTCAGGTCGTTCTCGACCATGAGCCCGATGAGTTTTTCAAGTTTTTTCAGATCAATCATGGGTGTAAGCTCTTAGCGGTTAGCAGTTGGCCATTAGCCCGAGCCGGTCGCTGGTTCGCCAGCTTCTGCTGGCTAAAAGCTAACGGCTATCGGCGAACGGCTCAAATGATCGACCATTCCAGCGATGTCGGCAAGTCACAGAGGTTCCGGTGGCCCTTCTCGGTCACGAGGATGTCGTCTTCCAGGCGGACCCCGCCTTTGGGGCCCAGGTAGATACCCGGCTCGATGGTGATGACCTGGCCCGGCTCGAGGACGGTGTCGCTCTGCCCGATGCTGGGCGTCTCGTGGACGTCCAAGCCGATGCCGTGCCCCAGGCCGTGGTCGAGGGTGTGGCCATGCTTCTTGAGGATGCCCCGGGCGCAGTCGTCCAGTTCCTTGAGCGCGACGCCGGGCGCGACGAGGTCGATCGCCGCCAGCATCGCCTCCTCGACGACCTTGTAGATCTCGGCGATGTGTTTCCTGGGCTTACCCATATTGATCACGCGGGTCATGTCCGAGCGGTAGCCCGCGTAGCGCGCGCCCCAGTCGATGAGGATGGAGGAGTTCTTCTTGACCTTCCGGCTGCCGGGGATCGCGTGGCTGTGGCTGGCGTGGTCATCGAAAGCGACGATCGTGCTGAAGCCCGGGCCGTCCGCCCCAAGCGCCCGCATACGGTATTCGAGGTAGGCACACACCTCGTTCTCCGTCATGCCGACCTCCAGGAACTCACGCGTTTCGAGGAAGGCCTGCTGCTGGATCTTCACGGCCTTGCGGAGCAGGCGGACCTCGCGGTCGTCCTTGATGGAACGCTGCTTGAGCAGGCCGTCGTCGTAGTCCTTGATGCGTTTCGCACCGAGGGCTTTGACGAGCTGCTTGCGGGTTGGGACGAGCATGTACTGCGTCTGTAGGCCGACACGCTGCACCGAACTCGGCAGAAAGCGGGCGACAGCGTCGGCGAGTGATTCGCGTCTGCTGTTTTTCGTGCCACGCATGACGACGCGGACGTGTGGCGCCTCTTCGGGGATGTGGGATTTGAATCGCAGGTCGGAAATGACCGCGACCTTGCCACTGCCCGCGGGGACGTACAGCCACGAGTCGTCGCCGATGAACCCGGTGAGGTAGCGGATGTCCCGGGCGTTGGTAACGAGGAGCCCATCGAGCCCGTCGGCGCGGAGGCGCTGCCGAAGCAGTTTCACTCGGTGGGCCAGGTGCTCGGGTGTTTTGATGGCTTGTTTTTTACGCGGGGTCTTTGGGCTCATAAGCCGATGAGTGTAACGCCCGGCACGTGGTCACGCCCGTCGCGACGCGTGGATAAATTGAGCCTGCATTGAGTCGCAAGGCCGAGGCAGGCGCTCTATACTCCGTAGTGTCTGGAACGACTCTCCCACTGCCTTGATCTCACCATGAGCGATACCGACCCCGGCACCCCACCCCAGCTTCAAGTCGACTCCGACTGGAAGGCCCAGGCCCAGGCCGAGAAGGCCAAGCTCGCCGCCAAGGAGAAGCAGCGCAAGGCCCCGGCCGAGCCTGCCCCCGGCTCCGAGACGCGCGGCCCAGCGGCAGTCGATGGCGAGCGTTTCCCCCCCGCCGACTTCGCCGGGCTCATGAACATCCTCGTCTCGCAGGCCCTCATGGCGCTGGGCGGCATGGCTCACCCACAGACCGGGCAGCCCCACGTCGATCTTGAGCTTGCCAGCCATGTCATCGGCCTGCTTGATGTGCTCGACACGAAGACGAAAAACAACCTCAGCGACGACGAAGCCAAACAACTCGCGACCACGCTCTACGAGCTGCGGTCGACTTACATCCAGATCTCTAACGCCTCGCGCTCCCCCGCCACCGGCGGGCAGGGCACCGGCATGTGACCCCACCGCGCCTATTGGCGCTGCTCCGCTCTCAGGCCCAAGGAACGCACCGTGTCTGAACCCAACAACGCCGCCTCATCCGCCGGGAGCGGACCGCTGGCGAAAAACCACTTCCTGCTGCGTCGGCTTCACTCGCTCTCGGGCATCGTGCCGATTGGCGTGTTCCTCTGCGAACACCTGTTCACCAACGCCCAGGCGCTGCGCGGGGCTGAGCACTACAACAGCGACGTCTGGTTTATCCACAGCCTGCCCGCGCTTCGGCTGATGGAGATCTTCCTGATCTGGCTGCCCATCGCCTTCCACGCCGGGCTCGGCATCGTCTACACCTTCAAAGGCCAGAAGATCAACGTCGGCGCTTACCGCTACGGCGGAAACGTCCGCTACGTCCTCCAACGCGTCACCGGCATGATCGCGCTTGTGTTTATCTTCCTGCACCTCTGGACCGTCCAGTGGGGTATCGGCATCGGCGCGTGGGACACGCCGTTCGACGCTACCGACCCGACCGGCTCGACCGCGGTCGCGATCCAGTTCGCCTTCCCCGCGGTATTGATCTTCTACATCATCGGCCTCACCGCGTGCGTCTACCACTTCGCCAACGGGCTGTGGACCGCGGCGATCAGTTGGGGCCTGACGACCTCGGCGGCGGCCCAGAAACGGTGGGGGTTTGTCTGTGCCGGCCTCGGGCTCGCGCTTACGATCGCAGGCAACGCCTCGGCGATCCACTTCGGCACGATGGACCTTGATAAGTACGACCCACCCGATCACGACGAACTCCCGGCACATATCCGGGCACACGACGAGTAAGACAACGACATGGCATCAGAACCCAGAGTTATTGTGGTCGGCGGCGGTTTGGCGGGGCTGGCAGCATCGGTGCGCGTCGCCGAGGCTGGCGTCGCGGTAGACCTGTTCTCGATGGTCCCGGTCAAGCGCAGCCACAGCGTCTGTGCCCAGGGCGGTATCAACGCCTGCACCGAGCCCGTCCGACAAGAAGGCTTCTCCGAGTACGACCACTTCGACGAGACGCTCTACGGCGGGGACTTCCTCAACCACCAGCCCCCCGTCTATGAGATGACGCACTGGGCACCGCGCATCATCGACCTGCTCGACCGCATGGGCGTGCCTTTTGACCGCACCTCCGAGGGCTTCCTCGACCGGCGGTACTTCGGCGGCTCCATTTTCCGACGTACACACTTCACCGGCGCATCCACCGGCCAGCAACTGCTCTACGGGCTGGACGAGCAGACCCGGCGGTATGAGGCCGAGGGCAAAGTCACCAAGCACGAGTTTTGGGAGTTCCTCTGGCCTGTCGTCGATGACGACGGCGTTTGCCGGGGCATCGTCGCCCAGGACATGCGGTCGATGGAGGTCAAGTCCTTCCGCGCCGATGCCGTCGTGATGGCGACCGGCGGCTGCGGACTCATCTTCGGCAAATCAACGATGTCGGTCATCTGCACCGGCGGCGCAGCCAGCCGCTGCTACCAGGCCGGGGCCTGGCTGGGCAACCCCGAGATGATCCAAGTCCACCCCACCGCCATCCCCGGCGAGGACAAGTGTCGGCTCATGTCCGAGTCCGCACGCGGCGAAGGCGGGCGTGTCTGGCTCCCAGGCATCAAGGACGAAAACGGCGAGTGGAAACCCCACCCCGACTCGGGCCGACACCCCAACGACATCCCCGAAAACGAACGCTACTACGTCCTCGAAGAGATGTACCCGACCTACGGCCCAACGCCGCGCCATGGCAACCTCGTCTCGCGCGACGTCGCCACCCGCGGCATCTTCTTCGCCGTTCAGCAGGGCTTCGGCATCGGTGGCGGGCGAATGGCCTACCTCGATATCACCCACCTGCCCACCGCGACGAAGGACAAACTCGCTGCGATCCTCGAGATCTACGAGAAGTTCACCGGCGACGACCCGCGCGACGTCCCGATGAAGATCTTCCCGGCCGTCCACTACTCGATGGGCGGGCTCTACGCGATCTACGAGACCGAGCAGGAGCCCAAGCCCCAGTTCCTGACCGACCTGCTGCCCGAAGATGCCGGCCAGAGGAAAGACCCCAGCAAGCCCGCCCACCCCGGCATGGTGCAGGGCTCGCACTACAACATGATGACCAACATCAAGGGGCTCTACGCCCTGGGCGAAGTCAACTTCTCCTACCACGGCGCGACCCGACTCGGCGCGAACGCGCTCTTGTCGTGCATCTTCGACGGCCTCTTCTGCGGGCTCGGCATCGCCAACTACGCTCGCGACATGGCGAAGAAAGACCCGGCCGCCGAGGTTGACGCCGCGGTGTTCGACGCCGTAGTCAAACAGGAGGTAGACAAGTCCGATCAGTTGATCGCGACCGTCGATTCCGCCGACGAAGGCGTCAACCCCTACGAGCTTCACCGCAAGCTCGGCGAGATCATGACCGACGAACTCACTGTCGTCCGCACGCAGGAAGGCATGACCCGCGCGCTCGGCATCGTCCGCGGCTACATCGAGGACTACAAGAACATCAAGCTCGGCGACCAGGGCGTCTGGACCAATCAGAACCTGAGCTTCACCCGGGCGCTGGGCGATATGCTGATCTACGCCGAGGCGATGCTGCTTGCCGGGATCGAGCGTAAGGAATCGCGCGGCTGCCACTACTGCTCTGACCAGGACGGCCGCGACGACGAGAAGTACATGAAGACCGCCGTGTGCCAGTACGACCCCGGCACCGGCCAACACACGGTCCAGTGGGAAGATGTCCCCATCCCCCTGATCGAGCCCCGCATCCGTGACTACGGCGGCAATACATAGCAGTTAACTTGCTCCCCCCAGGCCAAGGGACTTAAGTCCCTTGGCCCGAACCACCCTACCGCCCCATCCTCAACCGATCGAAACCCATGATCGCCTCCAACAAACCCGAGAAGTTCACCGTCCGCATCAAGCGCCAGGACGGCAAAGACCAGCCGTCCTACTGGCAGTCGTTCGAGGTGCCCTACACCGCGAACCAGAACATCATCACGGTCCTCCAGCAGGTCGCCGCGAACCCGGTCACGACCGACGGCAAGCGCGTCACCCCGGTCGCCTGGGACTGCGGCTGCCTCGAAGAGGTCTGCGGCGCCTGCACCATGGTCGTCAACGGCAAGGTCCGCCAGTCGTGCTCGTGCCTCGTGGACGAGTTGTTCACTGGAACAACCAACCAGACCATCAGCATCGAGCCGATGAGCAAGTTCCCGGTCGTCCGCGACCTCTTCGTCGACCGCCAGCGGATGTTTGACAACCTCAAGAAGATCAAGGGCTGGGTCCCGATCGACTCGACCGCCGACCTCGGACCCGGCCCGCGCGAGACGCAGGACGAGCAGCACGACCGCTACGCGATCAGCCGGTGCATGACCTGCGGGTGCTGCCTCGAGGCCTGCCCGCAGTTCACTAAAGACAACGACTTCGTCGGCGCCCAGGCCATCGCACAGGCCCTGTACTTCAACGAGCACCCCACCGGCGCGCAGCTCAAGGGCGAACGACTGGACGTCCTCATGGGTCCTGGCGGCGTGACCGACTGCGGCAACGCGCAGAACTGCGTCAAGGTCTGCCCGAAGGAAATCCCCTTGGCCGAGGCCATCGCCAAGGTCGGCCGACAGATGACGGTCCACGTCGTCAAGCGTTTCTTCACGGGCAAGAAGTAGGCACGCCCAACCACGGCGGGGTCGGCTTACTCGCTGTTGAGCTTCAGCTTCGTGATTTCGGGCGCTTCGCGGAGCGCCTCGGCCCGCTCGCGTGTGCTGCCGACCGCGCTGATGCGGATGCCGAAATTCTCTCCAACCTTGACAGGCAAACCGGTCCCGATCGGCTTGTTGTTGACAAGCACATCGAGTTCCTCGTCCGCGTGCTTGCCCATCTCCAGGATCGTGCCAGGCCCCAGCGAAAGGATCTCCTCGACCGTCGCGCTACGGCTGGCGATGGAGACGATCAGCGGAACCTTGAGCTCCAGGATGGTATCGGTGGTGGTTGCCATGGAGTGACTATCGGCATCGTGAGGCCAGATGCTGGAATCGCCCGGCGGCGTTAGCCCCCCACGAGCGCCCGGTCGGCGACGAACTCGATATCCGTCAGCGTCCGCTCTGCCCGTGCCCCGGAGTTCTGGTCTACGACGCGGATTTTCAGCAGGTACCCCCCGCCGTCGAGGTTGGGCGGCAGGTCAATGGTCTGGGCCAGGAAGAAGTCCCGCCGACGATTGCGCGAGACATCGGTGACCACCGCGGCGGGCTGACGCCAAACCGGGACCGTGCCCGTGCGGTCGTAGAGCTCAAGCTCCCACGAGACCTTGACCTCGTAAGTCCCGTCCGCCAGCTCTCGGCGGACGAAATTCTCAAGCTCCATGTAGAGCACCGCGTCATGCACCGCCCCGCCGTTGAGCGTGTTTCGTCGGCCGGTGACAAAGCGGTGCGACGGCAGCGGCGTAAAGATGCCGTAGCCATCCACGCGTCGGCAAAGCTCGATCGCCTCGAACTGCAAAGGCGGGTCCCCAAAGACCGCCTCGACTTTGGCGAACATCTCCCGCCGAGTGAGCTCGTCGGCCTGGCCCGCGGCGATCTCCTCGAAGGTGATCGCGACGAGCTGGTGGAAACGCACGACCTGCTCACGTGTCGCCGGGTCGAGCGATTCCAGGTAGCGGAAGTCAAGGTCGTGCCGACGGGTCAGCATGCTCAACGCGGCGGCCCGCAGCGCACGGACATGCGCCTCGTCGTTGCTCTTGGCGATGCGGTCAAGGAGTTCTTCAACCAACGCCTCGTCGTCGAGCGCGCCGAGGTCCGCGCTGCCCAATGAAGCGGGCTGATTGGCTTGCGCCTCAGCAGCGACCGCGGAATCGTCTCTTGGCGACTGCTGGACTGGGTTTTCGACATTCATCGCCCCGCGTTGCTGCTGGAGCAGCCGGCGGGCCTCGACCGCGGCGAGGTCGCGGGCGCTGAGTTCCTGCCGGAGCATGCGGTTGTCGTGCTCGATCGCTTCCAGCCGGGCCAGCAGCGCATCAAGCTGCGGGTTGGCGGGGTGCCGATCCATCACACCGGCCGCGGGGTCTTGCGGCTCGGCGTCGGCCTCAACCGTCTCCGGATCGCCCTTGCACCCCACTAGAAGACCGGCCGACAGGATCGCGGCGGTCAATCGTCTATAGCTTTGGCGTCGCATTTTGGCTCCATGCTCGTTGCGGCCAACCGGACGGTCGGCCTCGCGTCATCCATGACGTCTACGCGGCAACTACCGCGCAATCTTTGCGCTACGGATTCTATCGGTCAGGGTCACGCACATCCCTTCAAGATTTCGCCGAGCCGTGCCCAGCCCGGACTTGCTGCGCCGGTCCGCCCGCAGGGCCTCCCGCAGCATCCCCGCCGCCGCCGCCGGGCTAAGGCCCCGCACCACGGCCATGAACGGGTTGATCTGCGGGCCCCAGACCTTCGCCGCCTTCGCGATCTGCTGCTCACTCTCCCCCGCCGCCTTCATCGCCGTCGCCACCGACAGCTTCCGCGCAAGGTCGATCATCGCCCACATCACCGGCACCTCGTCGTGCCCCGCGAGGTCCACCAGCTCCCGTACCATCTCCAGCGGGGCCTTGGCCGAGCCCGTGGCGATCCCCTTCAAGAGCGGCTCCTGGATCACCCACGCCTTCTCCTCGCTCGTCTGCCCGACCGCCTGGGCGACGAGGTCGGCCGTGACCTTCCGCTTGCCCCCCGCCGGGTCGCCGGTCATCAGCGACAGCTTCGCAAGCTCCGTATCCAGCAGCATCAGATGCGGCCCGAGCCGATCGACCAGCAGCGACGCCGCGCGTTTCTCCAGCTCGACGCCGTGCTCCGCCTGCGCCCGACCGACCAGCCACGACGCCGCTTCGGCCGGCCTGGGCGGCTCGCACTTGATCACCGCACCGACCTTCGCAATCTGCTTATCGACGTTCCCCTTGTGCCACGTCGGCGCACGCAGCACCAGCGTCGCATGGTCCACAGGCGACTCGGCGTATCGGCCAAGCGCCTCGCGGTGCTGCTTCACCCACTGGTCCGCATCGTCCACGACGACCAGCTTGTATGTCATCATCAGCGAGTAGCTGCGCAGCTCGTCGAACACATCCGCGACCGTCGCGCTCTTGCCTGCGAATTGGAACACCTCGACCTCGCCATGCTGGGCCGACACCGCCTCGCGCAGCGCATCCATGTGCTGCTTCGCGACCATCTCCTCGGTGCCTGTCAGCACGAGGATGCGCGTCGAGCCATCAACAGGCGACGCGGCGGGCTTGCGGGTTGTGGTTTTCTTTTTAGGCATCGTGCAGTGCTATCCCCCCATCTGCAATTTCTCGATCATCATCCGCGCCAGCACCAGCACGGTAAAGAATCCCACGAGGTCGACAACCGTCGTCACGATCGGACCCGACGCCATCGCGGGGTCGACGCCGGTCTTCTTCAGGAGTACCGGCACGGTCCCGCCGATGCATTTCGAGACGGTCACGACAAACGGGATCGAGACGCCCAGCAGCATCGCGAGGTAGACGTTCTGTTGCCAGGCCAGCACGACACCGAAGAGGACTGCGCCCAGCCCGAGGCCGATCAGGGTCGCGACGGCGAGCTCCTTGAAGAGCACACGCCGGAAGTCGCCCGGACCGATCAGCCCCAGCGAAAGTTCGCGGATGCTCACGGCCACGGCTTGGTTGCCGCCGCTGCCGCAGATGCCCGCCACGACCGGCAGGAACGCCGCGAGGATCGGCAGCTCTTTGACCGTGCCCTCGAACAGCGCGATGATCGACGCCGACGCCAGCAGCAGCAGCATGATCGGCAGCAGAAATGTCATCCGCCGCGCCGCGCGTGAACCGACCGACATCGAGCGGAGCTCCTCGCCGCCGACGATACCGCCGAAGCGCAGGAATTGCTCGGCCTCGCGTTCGCCGACCGCTTCCTGCACGGACGCACGCTGCACGACACCGACCAGCTTCCCCGCATCAAGCACGGGGATCGCCGAGAGGTCGACACGGTCGAACAGGTCGTGCAGGTCATCGAGCGACATATCGACCTCGACCGTCATCGCCTCGTCGATCTTGATCGACACGATCGGCCGCGATGGCGGAACCAGCAGGATCGACCGCAGCGGGACGACACCGGTCAGCCGCCCCGCCGTATCGACCGCGTAGACGTACCGCACCTCGTACTCGCCGTACTGCTCGGCATTGTCCTGCAGGTCGACCGTCACCTCGCGGACCGGCTGATCCTCGTGGTACGCCAGGTACTCGGTGATCATCAGCCCCCCGGCCGTGTCGTCGTCGTACAGTAAACGCTTGCGAGTGTCGATCGCCTCCTCGGGCGTCATCTCCGCGAGGATCGCCTCGGCGTCCTCGTCCGCCATCTCGGAGAGCACATCGACCTGCTCGTCCGAGTCCATCTCGTCGACGATCAACGCGGCCTCGTCGGGCTCGAGCTGCTCGATCATCCCCGCCGCCTGCTCATCGACGAAGTGTTCGAGCAGGTCCGCCGCGAGGTCGGCGTCATGCTCAGAGAGCAGCGACAGCATCGACGTCCGGGCGTCTTCGGTCAGGTGCGAGACCGTGTAGGCGGTGTCTTCCGGCGGCAGCAGGTGCAGGAACGCCACGACCGCCTCCCCCCCGCCGTCGGCGACGAGTTCTTCCAGTTGCGACACCGCGCCCGCCTTGTCGTCCGTCTCCTGAGCCATCGCATGAGTGTACCGCGTGGCGGGGTATGTGGTGAGATGGAGATTCGGATCGCGCACCGTAGGGTGGGTGGAGCGAGTCCGCGAGCGATACCCACCGGGCGCTGCCAATAGCACGGGAATTCACGGTGGGTATCGGCCGCGGACGGCCTCCACCCACCCTACGCCGCGCGGCTGGCTAACCGCCAAGCCGCCGCGCCAGCCGATCGACCGCGTCGCGATCTGTCTGCTCGTAGTGCAGCGGCGTCAGCGTCGTGTAGCCCGCAAAAAGCGTGTCGACATCCGTCCCCTTGCCGCGATCCGAAAACGACATCGAGTCCTGGGCGTGGTACCGCTTCGCGCCGTCGGGTCCGGTCGTAATCGTGTAGCGGTCGTTCATGCCCGACGTGTTGAGCGGGACGGCCCGCATACCCTTGGGCTCCTTGCCATCGTCGAGGATCGGGACGTTGATGTTCACCAGCGTCGCGGGCGGGACACCCTCGGCAAGCACGACATCGATCGCCTCCCGCGCGTGTCTTGCCGCTCGATCCCAGTGGTCGTGGCCCCAGTCGCCGATGTGCAGACTCAACGCGATCGCGGGGAGGCCGAGGAACGCCCCCTCGCGAGCCGCGCCGACCGTGCCGGAGTAGTGGACGTTCACCCCGACGTTCGCCCCGTGGTTGATCCCGCTGAAGACCAGGTCCACCGGCCCGGGCAGCAGCTCCGCCACCGCGAGCTTCACGCAATCTGCCGGCCGGCCGTGCACCGCAAGCCCCTCGAACAGGTCGCATGCATAGGGCGTCACATCCATCGGCTTGTGCAACGTGATCGCGTGGCTCGTCGCCGACTGCACCTTCGCCGGGGCGACGACATGCACCTCGCCCAAACCCGCGATGACGCGATACAGCGCATGCAGGCCCGCCGCGTCGATGCCGTCGTCGTTGGTGAGGAGGATGCGCATGGGGTAACGATACTGTATTGAAAAGGCCTGGGGACTTAAGTCCCCAGGCCTTGGGTGTAATCAAAGTGGAACAATCGCGATGATTATTCGTCGCCTGCGGCTTCTTCGGCAGCTTCCGCGGCGGGTTCTTCCTTCGCGGGTTTTTCTTCCTGCTTGTTGTCCTTCGCGAGCTTCGCGGCGAACTCCATGCGTTTGTTGGACTTGGTGCGGCGGGGGCGTTCGCCGGCAAGCTTGGGGCCGTCGTCGTCGGCGCGGACGAGCTGGAGAACGCAGAGGTCCGAGGCGTCGCCGATGCGGTGCTTGCCGATGCGGATGATGCGGGTGTACCCGCCGCTGCGGTCGGCGAACTGCGGGGCGATCTCGTCGAAGAGGTGCTTGACGACCTTGGGGCCGCCGATGACTTCGCCGTACTTGTTACGGACGACGTCTTCGTCGTTGTCGTTCTTGACCATGACCTGGTCGCCACCGAGCTTGGCGATCACGCGGCGGCGGGCGTGTAGGTCGCCCTTCTTCGCGGCGGTGATGAGGCGCTCGACGAACGGGCGGACGGCCTTGGCCTTGGGGACGGTCGTGGTGATCTGGCCGTGGGTGAACAGCGAGACCGCCATGTTGCGGAACATAGCGCGGCGGTGGTTGGTTCGGCGGCCGAGGATGCGGCCTGCAACGCGGTGTCTCATATTGAAGCTCCTTAGTCTTGACGGCCGGCCGGGTGAGATGGCCCGGGCCGGGGTGCCACTCCCGCATAGGACTCGGAACACCGAGTCGCGGGGAATTGCCGCCGGGGGCTCGGCGACATGCCGGGCCTTGCCCGCTTCAACGCGGGCAACCAAACCGGGGGCGGGGCATCGTAGGCCCCATGTTCAAACAAAACCGCGGCCCCGAGCATCGCTCGGCACCGCGGGGGTTGGGTCTACTCTTGCGCTTCGGCTTCGACTTCTTCGACGTCGGCCGTCGCTTCTTCTTCGGAATCCATGAGGATGCCTGCACCCTCGGTCCGGCGGACTTCGGCGGGCAGCTCCATGCCAAGCTCAAGACCAAGGTCGACCAGCTTACGCTTCACTTCACGCAGCGACGTGCGGCCGAAGCTGCGGACCTTGAGGAGGTCCGACTCGGGCATCGATACAAGGTCGGCGACCAGGACGATCTTCGCGGACTCGAGGCAGTTGGCGGCACGGACCGACAGGTCGAGCTCGGCGACCGACATCTCCAGCTTGCGGATCAGGTCTTCATCGACCTTCGCAGCAGCGGCGGCGGTTTCGCTTGCGATCTCCTGGCCCAGTTCGAAGTACTGCACAAACGGGTTGAGGTGCTTGCGTAGGATCTTCGCGGCCTCGACCAGCGCCATCTCCGGGGAGATCGTGCCGTTGGTCCAGACCTCAAGCGTCAGCTTGTCGTAGTTGGTCTTCTGGCCCACGCGGGTATCTTCAACCTTGTAACGCACACGCGTCACAGGCGAGAAGATCGCGTCCACAGGGATCATGCCGACTTCCTGGTCTTCATCGTCCGACTTCTGGTACTGCTCGGACGCGGGGACGTAGCCCCTGCCGTTCTTCACGACGAATTCGATGTCGAAATCGACCTGCTTGGTCAGCGTCGCGAGCACGCTCGTCGGGTTGTGGATCGTGACCGAGGTGTCGGCCTCGATCAGGTCACACGTAACTTCACCCGGACCCTCGGCCTGGAGCCGCATCGTGCGGGACTCTTCGCCGTCGAGCGAGACCACCATGTTCTTGACGTTGAGGGTGATGTCGGTGACATCCTCCATCACGCCTTCGAGCGAGGTGAACTCGTGGGGGGCACCCTTGATCTTGATCGCGGTGACAGCAGCGCCTTCGAGCGAAGACAGAAGGATGCGACGCAGCGCGTTGCCAACGGTTGTGCCAAAGCCGCGTTCGAACGGCTCGATGACGAACTTGCCGTAGGTGTCGGACAGGGTCTCCTCAACAGGGACCACACGGTGGGGTAGCTCGAGGCCTCGCCAACGGATACGCATGGCGGTTCTCCTAATCGTCGCAGCGGTTCTTGGAAGGAAGAAGATGCCGGGGATTCACGCTCGGCCCGGCCTGCTGCGGAGGCCGGGCGTCGCTTCTGTTCCCTGACGGGTTGATCTGTTTGCAAGTGGAAGCAGGCAAAAACGCCCGCCCTACCGGATTACACGCGGCGCTTCTTGCGGGGGCGGCAGCCGTTGTGCGGGATGGGGGTGTGGTCTTCGACGGCGGTGATCTTCAGGCCGCCGCGCTGCAGCGCGGTGACGGCGGATTCACGGCCCGGGCCGGCGCCCTTGACCTTGACCTCGACTTCACGCATGCCGAACTTCTTGGCCTTGGCGGCACACTCTTCGGCCGCGCGGGTGGCGGCGAAGGGGGTGCTCTTGCGCGAGCCCTTGAAGTTCACCGTGCCCGCCGAGCCCCAGCACAGGGTCTCGCCGTTGACGTCGGTGATGGTGACGATGGTGTTGTTGAAGCTAGCCTTGACGTGGGCGATGCCACGCGTGACGTTCTTGCGAATCTTCTTGCTCTTGGCCATGGGAGGCGCTCCTGGAAGTTACGGACCCACTCTCCATTTGGCGGGGTCCTGGCTTCGGTGGTCCGCGCACATGCGCGGGGATTGGTTCGTAGGTTTAGCCGGCGGCCTACGGACGCCGGTCTTGCGGAAGGCGGTCGCTGGGGGGACGCGCCGCCCGTTGAGCGGCGGCTAAACGATCGCGTTGCGATCTAACGGCTTTGCCGCACGTAACGCAGGGCGTTACTTCATACCCTTGACCGACTTCTTGCCGGCGACGGTCTTCTTGCGGCCCTTGCGGGTGCGGGCGTTGGTCTGCGTGCGCTGCCCGCGGACGGGGAGGCCGTGGCGGTGGCGGTCGCCGCGGTAGCAGCGGATATCACGGAGGCGCTGGATGTGCTGGGTCGTCTGGCGACGCAGGGCACCTTCGATGATGTACTTGGCTTCGATGATGCCGTTGATCTTCGCGATGTCGTCTTCGCTCAGTTCCTTGGCACGCTGCGCGCCGTCGAGGCCCGACTCGGCGACGATGTCTTCGGCGAACTTCGGGCCGATGCCGTAGATGTAGCGGAGCGAGTAGCGGAGCGGTTTGTTGTCGGGGACGTCGATACCGGCAATACGAGGCATAGTGGCTTCCTTGAAGTTGAGCGGTTCCGCTTTCCGTTCGCGGCGGGAACCTGGCTTCGCCCCCGAAGGGGTGGTGGTGGGTGGTTTGTAAGGGCCGGCATCAGGCCGGCCAGAGGGTCTTAGCGCTGGCGGGCCTTGAAACGCGGGTTGGTCTTGCAGATGACAAACACCTTGCCGCGGCGACGCACGACCTTACAGTCGGCGTGACGGACCTTGGCGCTTCGCAGGGAACTAAGGATTTTCATGGTTCGGGCCTTTCTATCTCGGTCGTCGATTGACGGTTGGTTTCAAGTCTGTTCGTTTCCGGCGGAGGGGACTTCAGTGCCCGGCTCTATCCTTCTAATGCCGGTAAGTAATCCGCCCCTTGGTCAGGTCGTAGGGGCTGATCTCGACGGTCACCCGGTCGCCGGGGAGGATACGGATGTAGAACTTACGCATCTTCCCGGAGATGTGGGCGATGATTTCGTGATCGTTCTCCAGCTTCACCTTGAACATGGCGTTGGGCATGGCGTCGATCACTTCGCCTTCGAGTTGGATCGTGTCTTCTTTGGGCAAGTCGTGTTCCTGGCCGGTCGCGTCCCGGCGTCTTCGTTCGTTTCGACCCGGCTATCACTGCCGAGTGTTTAGTTGCCGTCGGTCAGGACTTCCGCCCCAGCGCTGGTGACGGCCACCGTGTGTTCGTAGTGGGCCGACGCTTTGCCGTCTTTCGTGACGACCGTCCATCCGTCAGCCAATGTCTTGACATCGCGTTTGCCGAGGGTGAGCATGGGCTCGATAGCGAGGACGATGCCTTCCCGCAGCTCGATGTCGTGTCTTCTTGTCTCACGGTCCGCGTAGTTGGGGACCTTGGGGTCTTCGTGCATGTTTTGGCCGATGCCGTGGCCTACAAACTCTCGCACCACGCCGTATCCCCGGGCCTCGGCGTAACGCTGCATCATGTCGGCGATCTGGCTCCAACGCCTGCCGGGGCGGACGTTTTCGATCGCGATGTTCAGGCAGTGCTCGGTCGCCTCGCACATCTTGCGGACGTCCTCGGGCACATCTCCAACAAGGATGGTCGTCGCCGCGTCTCCGCACCACCCATCTACCTTGACGCCGCAATCGATCCCGACGACGTCTCCATCTTTGACCTGCCGGTCCGACCCGATGCCGTGAACGACTTCTTCGTTCAGACTGATGCAGAGCGTGCCGGGGAACGGGGTCGGGCCGGGGTAGCCTTTGAACAGGCCGACCGCCCCGCTTTCGTCGATCACACGCTGTGCTTCCTGGTCGATCTCGCGGGTCGTGATGCCGGGCTTGCAGATTTCTCTGACCCGGTTGTGCACCTTGCGGACCACCCGGCCCGCGACCCGCATCTTTTGTATCTCGTCTTGTGTCTTGAAAATCACTGCCATACCGCTCACCCAGCCACTCGGAGCGGCCCACAGGCGAACCGAGGATTGTACCCCCGCCCCGCTACCCTGACAAGTCCTTGCAGGTAAGGCACTAACACCGCCTTACCGTTGTTTTATCGTGTCCGGCGGATCTTCGACCCGCCCCCGCCGCCCTCCAGGAAGCCGCTGTAGTTCCGCATCATCAATTGCGCCTCGATCCGCTGCACAAAGTCCAGCATCACACTCACGCAGATGAGCAGGCCCGTTCCGCCAAGGAACTGGGTAATCATGAACGGGATGCCGAAGAACGCGCTGACGATCGTCGGCACGATCGCGATCGCACACAGGAAGCCGGCCCCAACGTAGGTGATCCGCTCCATAACGGTCTCGAGGTACTCGGCCGTGCGTGGCCCTGGCCGGAGCCCGGGGATAAAGCTGCCGTGATCGCGGAGGTTGGTCGCGGTCTCTTCGGGATTGAACTGGACGCTGGTCCAGAAGTAGCTGAAGAAGTAGATCATCCCGAGATAGAGGACCGCATAGATGTACCCGGTCATATCGCCCAGTTCGCGGTTGAGGAAGCCGACGATGCTCGCCATGACCGCGGTGAAGCCGGTATCGCCAGGCGTCTGCGGGAACTGGGGCACGAGCCATGCCAACAGGATGGACGGGAAGATCATCAGCGAAGATGCGAAGATGATCGGCATGACGCCGCCGTGGTTGACCCGCAGCGGGAGGTAGCTCTTCTGCCCGCCGTAGACCCGACGGCCGCGTGTGTGCTTGGCCTGCTGGATCGGGATGCGGCGTTGGCCCTGCGTGATAATCACCGCACCGGCGACGACTATGATGAACGAGGCGACCAGGAAGATCACCGTCATGATGTCGTACTCGCCGCCCTCACCGGTGAGCGAGAAGCCTGCGATGATCTGCCCGATCGCGTTGGGCATCCCAGCAATGATGCCCGCGGTAATGATGAGCGATACGCCGTTGCCGATGCCGTACTTGTCGATCTGCTCACCGAGCCACATCAGGAAGACGGAGCCGGCCGTGAGGCCCAGGACACCGCAGACCCAGTAGATCGGGCTGGAGACATACTCGGGGTAGACCGCGCCGATGGACGGCATATAGCGGAGCCAGAAGATCGCCTGCACAAGACAGAGCGCAACCGTGGTGTAGCGGGTGTATTCCTGGATCTTCTGCTGGCCGACGGGGCCTTCTTTTTTGAGTGCTTTGAGGCGTTCGGAAACACTGCCCAAAAGCTGGAAGATAATCGCGGCGGAGATGTAGGGCATGATGCCCAGGCCGAAGATCGTCGACTGGCTCAGCGACCCGCCGGTGAAGATCTGCATGTAGCTGACGAGGTTGCCCAGGCCACCGGTCGCGCTGCCCAGGGACTTGCTGAGGACTTCCTGGTTGACACCGGGCAGCGGGATAAAGAAGCCGATGCGGTAGATCGCCAGCATCGACAGCGTGAACAGGAGCTTGTTGCGCAGCTCCTTGATCTTCCACATGTTGATGAATGCTTGAAGCATGAAAGCCCTTGGCGGTTAGCCGATGAGGAAGCGTATCGGACACTTGTCGGGGCTATCGCCCGTCACACGGCGCGGCACAGGAGGCCGATTTATTGCACGTTGACGGAGCCGCCGGCTTTGGTGATCTTTTCCTCGGCCGACTTCGAGAACTTCGCCGCAGTGACGACAAACTTCTTCTTCGTCTCGCCGTTGCCGAGCACCTTGACGGGCAGCTTGGCATCGCGGATCAGGCCGTGCTTCACGAGCATCTCGGCGTTCACTTCGGCGCCGTCGTCGAAGCGTGCATCGAGTGCGGCGATGTTGACCAACGCGTAGTGCTTCTTGAACATCGCGTTGGAGAAGCCGCGCTTGGGCAGCATCTTGTACAGGGGCGTACCGCCGCCGTCGTGGGGCTTGGAGTTGCCCGAGCGAGAACCGTAGCCCTTGTGGCCGCGGCCACAGGTCTTGCCGTGGCCCGAACCGATACCCCGGCCCACGCGCTTGCGTCGCTTGTGGCGGCCAACCTTCTCGGTAACTTCGTGGATCATCATGGCGGTGTTGTATCCCTTCGCGTGGCCCCGGTCTAGTGCGGGGCTTGCGTTCTTTGTTGAATTTGGACGT
The DNA here is from genome assembly GCA_039193915.1 of Planctomycetota bacterium. Classification (GTDB taxonomy): domain Bacteria; phylum Planctomycetota; class Phycisphaerae; order Phycisphaerales; family Phycisphaeraceae; genus JAHQVV01. The sequence continues at coordinate 1,064 of JBCCWH010000024.1, read as the reverse complement.
TTAGTCTTGCGTCGTTTGGATCTGCCGATTACTCGGCCGGCTTGTCGTCGCCCGCGGCTTCCTCAGCGGGCGCATCAGGCGTTTCTTCTGCTGCCTGGTCCGCGGCTTCGGCTGCGGGGGCTTCTTCCTCGGCCTTGGGCTCTTCCTTCGGCTTGACCGAATCGTTCGCGGCCTTCAGCGGCTGCGCGGGGGCGGCCTCGGTCACTTCTTCCATGGTCTTGCGGGCCTGGTCGAGCATCTCGCTGACCTGCGACGAGGCGATCTCGACACCACGCATGGCGGCAACGGACTCACGGCTACGAAGCTGCTTGAGACCGTCGACCACGGCCTTGGTCAGGTTGATCGCGTTGGTCGAGCCGTACGCCTTGGTCAGCACGTCTTTGATGCCGGCCATCTCGAGGACGGCACGGGCGGTGCCGCCGGCGATCACACCGGTACCGGGCGCGGCGGGGATGAGCTTGACGCTGGACGCGCCGAATCGGCCGAGGACGGCATGGGGGATGGTGCCGGCCTGCGCCCCGACGGTGAAGAGGTTGCGCTTCGCGGCCTTCTGGGCCTTCTCGATCGCGGCGGGGACGCCCCGGCCCTTGCCGTAGCCGACGCCGACCTTGCCGTTGCGGTCGCCGACGACGACGAGCGCGGAGAAGCTCATGCGTCGTCCGCCCTTGACGGTCGTGGCCGTGCGGTTAATCGCGACGGTCGTGGACTCGAGTGTCGATGATCCTTCGAGGACTTCTGCCATGGTAGGTCTTCCAGGTGGCTGACAATCGCCAGCCGATTCGGCCCCGCATGCCGGGGCGTTGCGTGAATTAGAACTTGAGTCCGCCCTCACGGGCGGCGTCGGCGAGGGCCTTCACCCGGCCGTGGTACTTGAACCCGTTACGGTCGAACGCGACCTGCTCGATGCCGGCCGACTTCGCCTTCTCGGCAATCGTCTTGCCGATTTCCGTGGCGGCTTCGATGTTGCCGCCCTTCTGGGCCTTCGACTGCACCGTGCTCGCCGAAGCGAGGGTCGTCCCTGTGTAGTCGTCGATCAGTTGCACGTAGATGTGCTTGGAACTGCG
>JBCCWH010000023.1:0-38602 GCA_039193915.1 Planctomycetota bacterium | reverse complement strand
TTCGGGATGTTTGTGCACTGGGGGCTGTACAGCGCGGCGGGGGGGATGTGGGACGGGGAGGTGTACCCGCAGCACTACGCGGAGTGGATCCAGAACTGGGCGGCGGTGCACCCGACGGAGTACGGGCGGGTGTTGAAGCCGCTGTTCACGGCGGAGCATTTTGATGCGGATGAGTGGGCGGCGCTGGCCGAGCGGGCGGGGATGCGGTACGCGGTGATCACGACCAAGCACCACGAGGGGTTCACGCTGTTCAACAGCGCGCACCCGTACAGCGTGGACAACCCGATCACGGGCGGGACGAACATCTCGCCGGAGGGGCGGGATTTGATCGCGGAGTGGACAGAGGCGTACCGCGAGCGCGGGTTGAAGGTGGGGTTGTACTACTCGCTGCTGGACTGGCAGCACCCGCATGCGTACCCGTTGGCGATGCCGGGCTACACGCCCGGGCCGTTGTACCCGGCGCAGCGCGACCACGAGATCTATCGCGAGTACATCCTCGAGCACACGCGCGAGATGATGGAGAACTACGGCAAGATCGACATCCTCTGGTGGGACTACAGCTCGGGGGATGTGCAGGGCGCGGCGTGGGGCGCGGCGGACATCCTGTCGCTGGCGCGGAAGAAGAACCCGGACGTGCTGACGAACAACCGCTTCTGGTCGAGCGGGCTTGAGAACCGCAACGGGGACTTTGCGACGCCGGAGAAGTACGTCCCGCCGACGGGCATCCCGGGGCTGGACTGGGAAGTCAACCACACGATGAACGAGAGCTACGGCTTCTCGCTGCACGATGACAACTGGAAGACGCGGGAGGAGACGATCCGCCTGCTGGTGGATATCGTGAGCAAGGGCGGGAACCTGTTGTTTAACGTTGGGCCGCGCGCGGACGGGACGATCCCACCGGAGGCGGTGGAGCTGCTGGAAGGCGTCGGGCAGTGGATGGACCTGTATGGCGACGCGATCTACGGGACGCAGGCCAGCCCGTTCGCCGAGCTGCCGTTCGATGGGCGGGTGACGATGAAGCGGGTGGATGAGAACACGACCCGGCTGTACCTGCACCTGTTTGCCTGGCCCGAGTCGGGTCGGGTGTCGCTGACGGGGTTGAGCAACGAGGTGACGGCCGCATCGCTGCTGCATGATGGCAGCGCGGCGGCGTTCGAGCAGGATGGGGGCGAGCTGGTCATCGCGCTCCCGGCCGAGGCGCCGCACGATGTGGCGAGCGTGATCGCGGTGGATATTGTCGGTGAGCCGGACGTGGAGGTGGTGCAGTTCCCGACGCAGAAGGCCGACCGGACACTGACGCTCAACGCCAGCGACGGGATCGTCCGGGGCGAGACGCTCGGCTTGGAGAACGGGGAGAATCTGGGCTTCTGGACCGAGGCGGGCGACGATGTGCTGTTCCCGTTTGTGGTGACCCGGCCCGGCGAGATCGAGCACCGCGGCGGCGATGTGGTCCAGCACCCCGGCCGGTACCGCGTGGTGCTGGAGATCGCGTGTGCCAACGGCAGCGGCGGGCAGGCGGAGATCACGCTGGGCCACGGCCAGAAGCTGACGGTGGACATCGCGCCCACCGGCGGCTGGGGCAGCTACGAAGAAGTCGATGCCGGCGAGGTGACGCTGAGCGCCCCGGGCCACGACTTCTTGCACCTCAAGCCGGTGCGGATCGACGGGGCCGCGCTGATGAACCTGCGTTCGATCCGTCTGGTGCCGGTGGAGTAGTTGGCGTTAGGCCTCGATAGAACAGCAAACCCATGAAGCGTCTTGCGGGCGTCCACCCTGTCGGGGTTGGGGCCCGATGAGATGATGTCTAGGCGATGCTGCGCCCGAGGGGCGTGGGTTGTGCTTACGCGCTTTTTTGTTGTTTTGTGTTATGGATCGGTTTACGATGGACGCTCTGAAGTTCTGGGATGCCCCGCGTTCGCAGGGCCCTTTCGTGATTCGACTGGAGGTCGATCGATGCGACACCGATGTGCATTCTCAGCGATCTTGGCGGGCGGGCTGATGACTGCGTTGCTAGGAACAACAGCGGCCGCGGAACTCGTCTTTATTCATGCGGATTCAGAAGGCGATCTCACGGCGCGGGTTGTCGGGCGGAGTTATGGGATTGCTTCGTATCGCGTCGGCAACTTGCCCGGCGAAACCGATCACTACAGCCCGGGCAGTTTTGCGCCAATCGCGGGGCAGGCAGCGGTTGGATTCGATTTCCTGCAAGACACGGTTTTCTTCTCCGGAGAGACCGACGCGGAAGGCGCGGGGGTCGGCGCATCGTTGTTGCTTGGCCAGAGTCATGTCGCAGATCTGGGGGTGTACCTTCCGCTTGTTTCTGATGAAAATACGCTTACGTTTGCGTTTGAGATGGTGCCGCTTGGCGGCCGGACACCCTCCATCATCCAGCCGATCGTGATCCGAAACCAGCACGTCGCGGGGGTTGATCTGCGGGTTGTTGATGATGACGGCCAGGCGCTGCTCGACCTCAACGGTGCCCCGATCAATGGCGGGGTGCAGCCGGGCGTTGGGTTTGGTGTCTATAACGAGTTTGATCCGAGCCCGGAGGGGGACGTGTTCACCTCATACATGCTTCTTTATCATCGGGTCAACAGCGAGTGGGTGCTTGTAGAAGAGTACCTCGCGGTCGGAAGGGAGCGTGTCGAACTACCGGGGCTATCTCCCGGGTCTTACTCGATTGAGTCGCATCAGTTTACGGAGATGTCGGGGGTCGACCCTGTGCTTTGGGGCGGGAGTTCGGTGGGTTTTACCGTGGTGCCCGAACCGGGGACGCTTGCGATCTTGGGGCTGGGCGGGTTGGGATTGCTACGGCGTCGGCGGTGAGGCGAGTGCCGTGAGGCGGAGTGTGAGCATCGAGGCGTTTCGTAACGCGAGCCCAGGCGCGGCGTCAGGTTATGGGTGGGCAGTCTTTGCTGCCGCCCCGATGCCAGGGGTACGCTTTTAGATGTTCGTTCTCGCCAGTGTGTGGGTGGCGCAGGGAGCGCGATCGGCGGGCTATACTCGAAACCTTCGCAAAGGACACCGACATGAAACGGCGTACATTCGTCAAACTAACAGGCGCTGCCGGGGCGGCCCTTGCCGCGGGGGGGCTTTCTCCGCAAGCCGCGCAAGCACAGGAAGGCGTGGGTGACATCGCAAACCCTTCGGCGATGCGGGTTGTCGCGTGGAATGTCGCCTGCGGGCAGTGGTGCACGCCCGAGCAGGTGGCCGATGCGCTCAAGGCCCGGTTCGATGGGGAGGCCCCGGACATCGTCACGCTCAACGAGGTGCCCAAGTTCAATCAAGGCGACGACGCGCCCGACTGGTCGGGCGAGGTCGCGCGGCTGCTCGCGCTTTCGCACGTCTACGTCGGGTCGGTTTCTTCGGCGAACCACCGCGCGCCGGACTGGGGCGATGTGACCGGGCACTACGGCGGGAAGTTCAAATCGATCCTCAGCCGCTGGCCGATCAGCAACACCCACGACTACACCCTGGCCGGCGAGGGCTGGTCGCCCGCCAGCGCGGTGCGGGCGGAGGTCCGTGTCGGCGAGGTACGCTGGGCGGTGTACTCGCTGCACATCCCCGGGCACCGCGACTACGACAAGTCCAAGCACAAGGCCCTGGCCGAGGACGTGCTGGCACACGAGCCGTTGGAGCATGTGCTGGTGACCGGCGACTTCAACGTCCGCACCGACAGCGCGGTGCTGGCGTCGCTCAAGGACAGCGCGGGCCTGACCAACGCGATCACCGACCGCGCGATCGACCACATCCTCTACAAGTCGGCGGCTGAAGTCGGCGTCTCGGCCGCGGGCATCGACAACGGCCCGGCGATAGACACCCGCACCGGCGGGCTGTCGGACCACCCCTACGCGTGGGCGGCGCTTAGTCTCGGGTAAAACCGGCAGAGTGCTGTGGTCTATTGGCCGCAGCTACACTGCCCGGCGTTGGAGAAGACGCCCTCGGGCTCGCGGTTGGGTGACCACCATATCCAGCGCGACTCGGCCAGGTCTTGCGGGCCTTGGATATAGAAGGCAAACCCGTCGTCGCCCCGGAGTGACAGTTCGGTCGGGTTGAGGAACTCGACGTGCGCGTCGTTGAAGGCGGTGTTGCCCCCGTCCTCTTTGTGGCGGTAGCCACGCTCGGGGGTGTGGGTGGTGACGTAGTTCCAGAAGTACTCACCGTTGGGGTCGAAATCCCACTTGCCGCGTGTCATGCCGTCGGACGTCACCGCGAGGTCGGACTGCTCGACGGGCTGCTCAGCGATGAGGATGTACCGGGCGGGGTCGGGCACTTTCTCGGGGTTGTAGCCCCACTCCGGATTGCTGACGATGCCCGGGTTCATGCCGAAGGACGCGACGCCGATGGTCGGGTCGACGTTGTACCGGTCGATCTCGGCCTGCGTGACGTTGACGCAGTTCAGGACCGAGGTCGCGTCCGCGAAGTCTTCGAGCTTGGCTTCGAGGTAGCTGAGCAGCGAGGCGTTGGCCTGGCCGGTGCCGGCGACCCACAGCGGTGCGTGACGCTGGTTGTCGGCCATGAACCCGGTCTGGGCCAGCGCGAGCTGCCGGATGTTGGATTGGCACTGGGTCTGCCGGGCAGACTCCCGTGCCGAGGCCAGGGCCGGCAGGAGGATGCCGATGAGCAACGCGATGATGCTGACGACGACCAGCAACTCGATCAGCGTGAAGGCGTGTCGGGGCTTGGGGCTGATGTTCAAAGGCATGGCAAATCCTAGGCGCGAGGCAGCAGTTCATCCGGGACGCGGGCTAGCCGCGATTCAACGACGGCGTTGGGCCCTACCGCCGCCGGCGTCGCGTGAGCGCCAGCCCACCCAGGGCGAGCAAGGCGAGCGACCCGGGCTCGGGGACGTTGCCGGCCGGTGTGCCGTTGCCCCAGTGGTTGCGGACGATCTGGAGGTCGGCGTCGTTGATCACGCCGTCGCCGTTGGCGTCGCCCTCGGTGAGCGAGCCGGCGGTGACATTCTCGCCCCAGTTGGCCAGGAGGATGTCGAGGTCTTGTGCGCCGACAAAGCCGTCGCCGTTGAGGTCGCCGTGGTAGCGGATCTTGAAGCCGAGGTTGTCGGCGTATCCGTCGTTGCCGGTGGTCGAGAGGACGAACTCGATGAAGCGCGTGCCGCTGACGATGTCGCCGTCGTCGCTGAGGAAGGTCAGGCCGGTGGGTCCGCCGGTCGGGCCGGTGAGTGTGGCCGCGCCGAGTTGGGTCGTGCCGTTAGCCGCCAGGAAGCGTGCCTGGAAGGTGGCGTTGTCGCTGTCGCTGACGTACCCGCCCAGCCAGGCGGAGATATCAAACGCCACGCCGTCGTCGTCGATGATGTCGGCGATCGAGGAGACGTCGATCCGCTGGGTCATGATGCTGTTGCCATCGATCCCGGCGGAGAAGTGGTTGGTGCCGCGGTCGGTCGGGCCCGGGTCGTTGGTGGCGGGGTAGCCGGCGTCCGAGCCGTAGTACATGACGGTCATGCTGTTGCGGGCGGGGGTCTGGGTCCAGTCGTCCCAGCCGGAGACGTCCTGGTCCCACCAGAGCCCTTCGGTGGACTGGTCGCGCTGATCGTTCCATGCACCGCCGATCCCGATGAACCCGCTGTGGCCGTTGAACCCGCGGTCGTACTCGGCGTCGCCGTTGAAGACGAGGTTGGTGCCTACGGCGATGGTCGGTTGGACGGAAGCGGTCTGGCCTACGACGTTCCCGCGCAGCCCGTCCCACGCCGCGTCGTTGGTCGGCACGTTGAGATGGTCCAGGATGGTCGGCACGACATCGATGTTCTTGGGCTGGACAAAGACCGGGTTGCTGCCGGGGGTCTGGCTAACGACATTGGTGTTGATCCCGCTGACGATGAAGGGCACCTCGCGTTCGCCGACCCGGTTCTGCGAGTGCCCGCCGCCAGTCCCGCCGTGGTCCGAGGTCAGGATGATTAGCCACTCTTCCGAGCCGTTGACGACTCCCGGCCGGTTGCGGATCGCATCGAGCACCTGCCCAACGTTGTCATCCGTCTCGTTGATCTCATTGCGGTAGCCAGAGCTGAAGCTGTTGACGTTGTTTGAAAGGTTGTTGGGCCCAAAGCCGTTGTTATGCCCGGCGATGTCCGTGTCGGCCTGATAAAACAGCACGACCTCGGGGGTGTTCGTCGAGACGCCGCCTGTCGTCGCGCTCAGGTAGCTGGCCGCCTGACTTGCCACGACATTGTCGCCGTTGCTGGTGTAGTTCGTGAAGAACCGGGTGTCGGCCCCGCGGTCGATGCCGGTCGAACTCGAGCTGGAGTCCATCGAGACGTGCAGGTTCGACCAGGTGATAAAGGAGACGGTGTCGAGCGAGCCGTTGTAGGTTTCGACACGCTCGAAGAGTCCGGGAGCACCGACGAGGTCGGGGTGGCTGGGCCCGGGGTTGACATTCCCGACGCCGCCCGAGCCCCAGTAGCCGGCCTGGTGTTCGTCGCGGTGGACGCCGCGCAGCACATCGGACCAGCCGCCCCAGCTGCCGGTCAGGTCGGAGGTCGAAGCCCGGGGGGTGTAGAGCCCGTTGCCGTTCTCGAACAGCGAGCGGATGTTCGAGAGGTTGCTCGAGTTTTGGTTGAGCATGGCATCGAAGGCGTCACCCCGGACGCCGTCCATACCGATGAGCAGGACGTGCTGGCTCTGTGCCTGGGCAAGCGGGGCGGCGGCAAGGCTGGCGGCCAGCAGGAGGGCTGCGGTGGGATACCTCATCGATCGTGTCTCCATTCCTTCGAGTTTCGTGGCAGGTGGGGGGCTCGCGGTCAAACAACGCCAAGCGGGCCTAGCCAGCAGGTGTTGCAATCATACGCCGATTTTTTGCTTTTCCAACCCTATTTTGCGTACAAACCGACATGATTTGCGAGTAAGCCGCGTTGGCACATCTGCGACGAATAGGCCCGGGTTGGACTACAATCCAGGTTTACCTAGCCCCCCCGACCCCGAAAGACGGACCCCCGATGAACTCTATCGACGCCCGCTACACCGCGTTTGGCCTTTGTAAAGACATGCTCGACACCCCCGGGATTGTCACGGGCTTTGACTGCGACCAGACCTCGACCGCCGCGGCAGCGGTGAAACAAGCTGGCAAGCTGCACATGACCGGCGAGGGTTCTTCCCGCATCTTCCCCGCCAAGCACGCGATCAAGGTCGCCCGCCAGCGCGGACACGCCGCCGCCCTCCAAACCGAAGCCGGCTGCCAGAGCCAGTCCTATCGTCTAGACGACTGGGCGGTCATGGGCCTGAGCAACTCGGGCCGGACCGCCGAGGTGATCCAACTCTTCAAGCAGCTCAAGGACGCGGGCCACGACAAGCTGTTCTCGCTCGCGGCATTCGCCGACAGCAAGCTCGCCTCATTTGCCAATCAGGAATACGTCCTGTCTTGTGGCGAAGAGGGCGCGGTCGCGGCGACGAAGTCGGTCGTGGAGCAGGCGCTGTTCTACCAGGCATTGCTTGAAGAAGCAGAGGGCAAGAAGTCACTGGCCGGGAACCTTGGCCAACTCGCCGACGCGATGGACGCCGCGCTCAAGGTCGAGATCCCTGATGAACTCACGCAGGCGATCGCCAAGAGCCCCATCATCTACTGGGCCGGGCCTAACGATGGCGTGGCCGAGGAACTCACCCTCAAAACCAATGAGATCACGCGCAAGCCCGCTGACTACCTCGAAGGCACCTACGCGGCGCACGGCATCGAAGAAGTCATGTCGGACCAGGACGTCGTGCTCTGGATCGACCCGATCGAAGATCAGGAAGCCAAGTTCGCGGACGTGCTGGGCAAGGGCGTGGGCGTGACGATCGTGGCGGTCTCGGACCGCGAGACGCGTTTCCCAACCATCCGCGTGCCGTCGCTCAGCGCCGCCGCAGCCGACCTCATGGGCTACGTCTACATGGCGGCGGGCTGGAACATCCTCGTCGAAGTCGGCACATCGCTCGGCATCAACATCGACAAGCCCGAACGCGCCCGCAAGGTCGGCAACGAGTTCGTCGGCTAATCCCACGCAACACCCCAACCCCCCCACCGCCCCGCTTTTGCGAGGCGGTTTTTTTCTGCCCCGCACCCCTCGGCACAACGTCCGCAGCGCGTTACACGACCCGAACCGGGTTCACTATCGTGATCGCGCTGCGCCGCCCGATACCAAACGACTGGCGAGTCGCCGATCAGATGTGACCCAACGCGGGAGTTGAAATGGGCTGGTTCCTGACAAGCAACACGAAACCCAAAAAGAAAAAGAAATCGGCGCGCGGCGGCGGGTCGGACTGGGATCCCAAGCGCACGCTCCTGGGCGTGAAGTTCGCGGGCGTCATCGGCGCGGTCGTCCTGGCGGCGGTCGGCTGGGGCTTTATGGAACGCGGGCTGGTCAGCTACGCCAACACGCACCACGCCAAACCGATCGTCGCGGACGATATCGCGTTCAGCCAGACGCCCCAATGGCTGACCCCGGCCGAGCTCAACCACATGCGTACCGAGATCGCGGAGCTGATCGGGTACAGCGGCCCGATGGAGCGTGACGGCCTACGTGAGGCGGCGGACTGGCTCCGCGCCCAGCCGCACCTGATCAAGGAACTGCGCCAGGTCCATCGCACGCCGCAAGGGACGATCGCCATCGACGCGGACTTCCGCCAGCCCGCCGCGGTGCTGCGGATGTTCAACCGCGGCGCGTGGGTCGATGCCGAGGACGGGCACCACGTCATCGACGACACGGGCTACCGCCTGTACGGCCCGGTCCCGCTGGCAGACGTCGACCATCTCGGGCTGCCCCTGATCCTCGGGGTCGATTCAAGCTACCGCCCACGCGATGAGCAGGGCGAGTTCCAGTACCAGGGCAACGAGGTGCCCGCCGCGCTGGCGCTGATCGAGGCGCTCAAGGGCGAGCCGGTGCTGGGGATCATCGAGTCCATCAGCGTGAACAGCCGGGACAAGAAAGAGCGGATCCGCCTGGTGCTGACCATCGCGGTGCCGGTCCCCGGCGCGGTCGAGCCGGTGACGTGCATGATCGTGTGGGGCCTGCCGCCGGGCCACCCGGACGCGATCGTCGAGGCCGAGGTGCGCACGAAGATCAACGCGCTCAACGCGCTTGTATCGCTCGACACGTTCCGCATGGGGCTACACCCCGAGTCGTGGATCAACACCGGCGAAGTGCAGTTCCCGCAGGCGATCGCGCCGTAGTTGCTCGCATCGGCGGTCAGGCCAGCACGCGGAGCAGGACGATGGTCGTGTCGTCCGATGCCTGTCGGCCGCGCCGGTGCTGGTCGACCTCGTGCAGGATGCGCTTGAGCGCTTCCTTCGCGGGCAGGTCACGGGTCTCAGCCAAGACACGCTCCGTGCGTTCACGGCCAAAGCGGCGGTCGTCGGGGTCCATCGCGTCGGGCAGGCCGTCCGAATGCAGCAGCAGACGGTCGCCGGGCGTGAGGTCGATGATGCCTTTGTCGTAGTCGTTGGGTGAAAGGACCCCGACGACCATGCCGCCGATATCGAGGGGGATGATCTCGTCGCCGCGCAGCAGCAGGCCCGGCTCGTGGCCCGCATTGCAGTAGGTGAGCCGGCGGCTCTCGGGGTCGAGTGTGCCGTACCACAGTGTGGCGAACTCGTTGTCGCGGGTGTCGCGGGTGAGCGCGTGGTTGACACGCTGCATCACCTGGTCGAGGTCGTAGACCCCGTGCGCATAAGCGCGGAGCGAGGCCCGGACATGAGCCATCAGCAGCGACGCCGCGACGCCCTTGCCGACGACATCGCCCATCGCGAGCCCCAGTGAGCCCTCGAGGTTCATGTAGTCGTAGAAGTCGCCGCCCAGGTCGTGAGACGGGACGTAGCATCCGGCGATGTCGTAGCCGGGCAGCTCCGGCGCGTACTGCGGGAGCATGCGCCTCTGGACATCGCTGGCGAGCTTGACCTGCCGGACGATCGCGCGGCTGCGCGACTGCTCATCGATCAACTGCGCGCTGCGGATCGCGGTTGCTACGAGCTGCGAGATCGCGCGGGTGAGGTTTTCTTCAAACGGCGTAAACGAACGCGGCGCATCGGTGAAGAGCTGGATCGTCCCGATCCCACGGCCCTGATACATCAACCCGGTCGACAGCATCGAAACAACACCTTCGCGCTTGCAGTCCTCGGGATAGAAGCTGCGCTCGTCGGTGGTCATGTCGGCGATGTAGACCATCTCGCCGGTGAGCGCCTTGCGTGTCAGCTCACTCTTGTTGACCAGCGTCCGGCCCATGTCGGCGAGTTCGTTGGAGATGCCGTAGACCGATTCGGCGGGCAACTCGGGCTTGCCGCCGCGATCGCGCAGCAGCCGAATCACGACCGCACGGACCGACAGCACCTTCGCGACGGTGTGCGTCGCCGTGTCGAGCACCTTGGACAGCTCGCGCTGCCCGGCCAGTTCACTGGCGACGTCATACAACGCCGAAAGCTCGCGGACGCGCTGCGCGCTCTGGTGCTGCTCGGAGCACAGCCGAGCGATCGAGTTGGCGATCAGGTAGAGGAACTGGATCGATGCCCCGACCTTCGCGGCGTAGGTGTCCTCGGCCACCCGGAGCAGGTCATCACGGTCCGTGCCCTTGATCTGCAGCCGATCGCACAAGGCCAGCATGCGCTCGCGGTCTTCCTCGCTGATCGCCTCGCTGGGCGCGATCTGGTCTGGCCGCACGACGATCGTGCCCAACGTCTGGCCCTCGACGATGATCGGTGCGTGCAGGGAGCCGTCCTGTTCCTGCTCGGATTCGATGAGCAGTTGGAGCGTCATGTCGGACGCGGCGCGCTGGCCGACATCCGTTGGCGTAGTGATGGGTGCCCCGGCGGGGTCAAGGATCTCGGTCTGAAGCCGGGCGAACGCGGCGAAGTTGTCTTGGATGTCCTGCAGCGTCTCGCGCTCGACCAGATCGGTCAGCGCGGGCATCGGGGGCGTGCTGGTCGGTGGAGACTGGGTCACGGGCGTACAAACGGTCGGGCGTCCATGCGACGTTGCATCGGCGGGGTGGTTCGCGCGACAGTATAGGGAGTGCGGGGCGCGGGGTTCGAGTGACGCACAAGTAAAAGCCCGGCCGTCGCGACGGCCGGGCTTGAGTACTTTGGAGCCCCCCTGCTTGCCCGCTACTCCGACTCGCGTTCGAGCCAGATGCGGTCGAGGACGGGCAGCAGCGGATCGCGCGGGGTGCGTTCCTGCGCGATGCCCAGGCCGTACTGGATCAGCGTGTCGTGTTCGAGTTGATAGCCGAGGTAGGCGAGGATGAGCCCGGGCTCTGCGCCGTGGACGTCGTCGGCGATCATGTCGGTCAGCTCGCGTTGGAGCCAGCGCAGCCGTTCGCCCGAGGGCATCAGCGACTCGTCGTAGCGCAGCGCGATGAGCTCGGGGTGTTCGGAGAACAGCGCCCGGAGGTTGAACGCCGCCGACCGGATCATCCCGCCGCCGAGCTGCGCGTGGATGAGCCCCGCCCGCGCAAGCGGGTTACTGCCCGACTCGCGCAGTACCTGCCGGTAGAGGTTCTCCGCCGCGAGGTAGTTGCCCGCGGCGAGGTCCTGCTCGGCCCGCACGAGCATCTGGTTCTGACGCTGCTGGCGGTCTTCACCCGAAAGCGAAGCGACGCGTGGCAGGTCGTAGTCGAGCCCCTCGATCAACTGGCCCAGCTCGGAGTCCATATCGATCTCGGGCAGCTCCGCGTTGCGGTCGACGCTGCCGTCCTCATTGACCAACCCGAGCGATCGGCGGATCGCGTCGTCCTTGGCGCGGTTGACGGCATCGAGCACCGCCTCATCGGGGTTTTCGAGGATGTCCATCCACGGCGCGCGGTCTGGGCCGGCCCCATCCCCGGTGTCCTGCGCCATCTCGCCCGCGGCTTGATCGCGGATCTGCTGGAGGATGACTTCGTAGGGATTGACCGGTGCCTCGGCGGGCTGGCCGGGGTTGGCCTGCGGGGGCGTGGGGCCCAGGCCGATGTAGTTTCGAAGCGGGTCCAGCGAGCCCTCGCGCCGCTGCGTGCCGCCCCGGGTGGCCTGGATCGCGAGGTCCTGCTGGATCTGGCTGCCCAGCATGGTGGCGGGCTGGAATCGGCCGGTGTTGGACGTCGCGTTGGGGTCGGCCATGCCGTCGGCGTCAGGTGTTTCAGTCCCCGGGCTGTTGGGCTGTTGGCCACGCAGGTACGGGCTGGTGATGCCGGGCTGCTCAATGCCGGGCTCTAGCTCGGGCATGAACTCGGGCGGGGTCGGGCGCAGCGGCGTAACGGCCTGCGGGGTCAGGTCAAGGGCCTGGGCTTGAAGCGGGTTGACCTGGATGCCGGTCAGGGTCGATGCGTTGAGCGAAGCGAGCGAGCCGTCCTGGGTGCGGACGGTTCCCAGCGAGTGGAACTGGCTGGGGTCGCTGATGCCCGGGATGGTGACGAGGGCGCCGGAGTTTTGGCGGAAAGAGAGCGTGCCGGAGCGCTGGTCGTAGACCGTGCCGGTCGCCCGTCCGAGCGGGGCCGAGGCGTTGTAGCCGGGGGTCGAGGTGGTGTTGCGGGTAACGATGACCTGCCCGCCGGTGTTGTTGACGCGGACGCCCAGGGCTTGGGGCGAGGAGTAGACGCTGTCGCGTTGGAAGTTGAAGAGCGAGTCGCTGCCGAGCCCACCTTGGAACCCGCCGGCGGTGAAGTAGTCGATGTTCCCCTGGAACGCGCGGCCGCCGCCGACCTGCCCGGTGACGACGAGGTTGCGTTGGGCGTAGTCGACCTGGTTCTCGACGCGGTTGCTGCCGCCCGAGCCGACCTGGTGGTTGGCGTCGAGCGCGTTGCCGTTCTGCACCTGCTGCTGCGCCAGCGCGGCGGGGCCGACCCCCAGCGCGACAGCGGCGGCGAGCAGCGCGGACGTCGCGAATCGGCGGGGCTTCGGGGTAGTCGTCTGAGTCGTGGAGCAGGTCATTGCGATCCCTTCGGGCAGGTACATCAAAGCTGGGTCCGTCGTCATTATAGCGCGCAAATCAGCGTGCCAAAGGGGATATCGGCGATTCCGCACCAAACCGATGACCCCGCCCGCCCCGCTTTCGTTACCGGGGCGTGGCCTGCCGCGCGGCCCCTGTTGAGACGCTCGCAAGGGCTGTTTTGTTCCCCAACCCACGCTCAGGGGGCCTCCGCACCGGCCTGGACCGCCCCCTGGAACCGCCAGCCCGCCAAAGGCCCCTCAATCTCGGACAGCTTTTCGAGCGATCGCTCAAACGCCTCCGCCCCCATAACACAACCCGCCGTCGCCGCCGCATCCGTCGCAAACGCGCTGGGACCCCGCACACAGCAGTACCGGCTGCCCGTCACGCCAAGCCCCGTCCGCGGATCGACAACGTGCGAGTAACGCACCCCATCGATCTCAACAAACCTGTACGCATCACCCGACACCGAGACGCCGCCATTGGCATGGAAGAACGCCAGCCCGGTCTCGCCCTCGGCCCCTTCGCGCGGAAAGTCGTACACGCTGATCGGCCAACCCGCCAGGCCCGGCGGCGGATCGCCCAAAGCCATATCCCCACCGGCGCGGACCTGCGCAATCGCGAACCCGTGCTCCAGCAGCACCTCCACCGCGCGGTCCGCGATGTAGCCCTTCGCGAGCCCGCCGAGGTCGAGCCAGCACCCGGGCGTGTCGAGGTAAGCCGTCCTCGCGTCTTCATCGAGCACAAGGTGGTGCATGCCCACCAGCAACGCGTGCTCCGCCAGCGCCTCGGGCGGCGGCAGAACACCGCGCTCCTTACTCACCCGCCAAAGCCCCGTGAACGGCCGGGCCGTGATATCGAACGCCCCGTCCGTCGCCTCGTGCACGAGCTTCGCGCGCCAGAGCACGGGCCAAAGGTCATCACTCACCGGCTGCGGCTCGCCGGGCGCATCCACCGCCGCGGCCGCGAGGCCGAGCAGCTCGCTGTCGGGGTAGGACTGCGGGTAGTCGCTCATCACCGACTCAAGCCGACGCATCTCGGCAAACGCCGCCTCGGCCGCACGCTGGGCGTCGGCCTCGTCCGCCGCGTAGACCGTGATCACAACCTGCGTCCCCATCAACCCCTCGGCAAAGTCGTGACGCGACAAGCCCAACTCGGATGCACGCTCGTCCGCATACACCAGCGCGACTTCAGGCTTGACCGGCGATGGCACAAGCAAGTCGCCGGGCGGCGCGTGGTCCTGGGGCGTGGTCCCCTCATCGGCGGGCGGCTCAGCCACAGCCGCCCCGCCATCGCCTGTGCGGTCGGTGGCCCCGCCGTCGCAGCCGGGCTGCAAAGCCAACGCGAGCAAAACGGCACACAACACCGCACCCCGTACGAACGCCTGCCCCGTTTTTGCGGGGCGAAGCAGCCAACCCCGTAGCGCGGACCGCCCCGCCGTCGTCGTTTGTTTACCCTGTTTCATCCCCCCATCAGACGCCCAAACCCCACGCAATGCAACACGCTACGAAAAAACGCGCGCTCCCCCTCCTCTTCGCCGCCCTGCTCCTCACCGCCTGCGGCGAGTCGAAGCCCGCACCCCAGACCGGCTCGCTCGATCCGCCGCCGGCAACCGCAGTTCTGCAACCCACTACGGACACCGCCAGCGAAGACACGCATTCCAACACCGTTGAATCCGAAACCCCTGACACCTCACGAGTCGAACCTACGCCAGACACGACCGCCGAAGCACCGCCGCGTTTCACCGACCACGCCCCGCAGTACTGGCAAGAGCGAAACGCAGATGGCGAGATCGACATCATCGAGGCCGAGCCCGTCCCCTTCGACATGATCCTGATCCCCGTCGACGAGGCGCAAGACATAGCACCGTTCTACATGGGTGAAACGGAAGTGACGTGGGAAATGGTTGAGAGTTGGGGCTACTGCCGTGACATCGCAGACTGGGAAGAAGCAATGCGGCTGGTCGGAGAAGGCCTGCGCCCGAGTTGGCTCGATGGCTGGGCACAAGTGACATACCGCATGGATCAGCTCAACAGCCCGGTCGTCGGCGCGACGCGCCACACGGCCGAGATGTTCTGCCTCTGGCTCTCTGAAAAGACGGGCCGGACGTACCGCCTGCCGACTCCCTACGAATGGGCACATGCGCTCGATTTAGGCGGTGGTTGCCCAGACGACGCCGAGGCGCTTCTGGCGGTTGGGAGCTTTCAGGAAAACTCCGGCGAGTTCGCTGAGCCCGACCCCTTCGATCCGTTCGCCGACGAACTCGACCACTATCCTGCGATCTCGCCGGTCAAGTGCCATGCACCCAACGCACTAGGAATCTACGACCTGCTGGGTAATGCTGGTGAGTGGGTCGCGGCGCAGGGCGGTGAGGCGTACCTCATGGGTGGCCATTATGCGGTGTCGGTCGCGGAGATGTCGGCCGAGTGGACTGATGTCGAGGACCACGACATCTGGAACGAGATCTACCCGCAACGACCGGTCAGCAAATTTTGGTACTGGGGCGAGCACCACTTCCAAGGCTTCCGCCTCGTGTGTGAAGCAGAGCCCGCGCCGCAAGAAGCACAACCGGAATAGCCGCACCGCTACGCGGTGCCGGGGCCTTGTGTCGCCTGGCCACCGGGGTCACCTAGCGACGCGTCGAGTTCAAACGCGCCGCGGATCGCAAAACGCCTTGCCTGAAACACCCACCCGCGCTTTTATCGCACCCGCTGTAACGCCCACCCCTCACCCGCGTCTTACCCGTTCATCGCCTATAATCGCGTGTTTGGCCCGATCGACCGGGCCGGCGGCGTGTGTGGCCGGGCGACGGAGCCGGGCCGGGGCCGATCTAAAACAAACAACGTTTTTCCTCTAAGCGAGAGCGACTGCGATGGGTCTGAAAACGAATATCGCGCTAGGCCTGCTGGCCACCGGCGGGCTGGTGCTGGGCGGCGGGTCGGCCGCGTTCCTCTACATGCAGAACCAGAAGGCGGCCGAGGTCACCAACGACCTCGACGGCTACGACCTCTCCAGCGTCGCGGGCTACACCCCCGCCGACGGCGACCAGACACTCGAACTCCTGCACCAGCTCAGCGGCGGCAACACGATGCTGACGTGGGACGCCGAGAAGAACAAGCCCAGCGGCGCAAACGACGCCTTCTCAGGCACGTGGACCAACCTCACCGGCGCGGTCGTTTATAACCCCGCCGACCAGACGCTCAACGCCCTCGAAGTCATCATCCAGGCCAACAGCATCGTCGGCATGCAGGGCACACACAAGCCCGCGCCGCCGACACTCACCAACACGCTCATCGGCGAGACGCGCGGTATGGCCGCGTGGTTCGACCTCGAGAGCCACCCCACCGCGAACTACACCGCGACCGAGTTCGTCACCCGTGAGCAGGCCGACGCCGACGGGACAACCACCTTCGACAACGCCCCCGACGGCTGGACACACCTGATCAAAGGCACGTTCGCGCTCAACGGCAAAGAGATCACACTCGACATCCCCGCCAAGGCCGAGTTCATCAACAACGAGCTGGTCCTCACGCTCGGCTTCCAGCTCAACCGCAGCGACTTCGGCATCGAGGGCGCGATCGTCGGCGGGTGGGTCGTCGACGACACCATCACACTCACCGCCACCGTCGAGTCCGCGCCCAAGGGCGACATCATCGTCGACACCCTGCGGTCCCACGATGTCCGGCTGGCGGAGAACCGGGCGCTCATCGACTCGATGGGCCGGATGGAAAACCAGATCGAAGAGCTCAACAGCCAGGTCGAAGCGCTGCGTGAGGAACTCGCGGCCGCAGTCGTGGCCGGCGGCGCCCCGGAGGCGGTTGCCCTCGCCGAGCTGCCCGAGAGCTTCACCGAGACGATCCAGTACCCCGGCAAGCAGCCGATGGGCTTCGACATGGTGCGCGTCCCGGGCGACGAAGCCGCAGGCATCGCGCCGTTCTATATGTCGGAGCACGAGGTGACGTGGGCCTTGTTCTACGACTGGGCCTACGCCAACGACATCGGCGTCAACGAGCAGGCCGAGCTCGAGCGCGAAGGCCTGCGCCCCTCACCGCTGTATCAGGACTGTGACCAGCTCAAAATCGGGCTGGGCAACCGCCCGGCGCTGAGCATGAGCCGGCGGACCGCCGAGGCGTTTTGCAAGTGGCTCAGCGAGCAGACCGGTCGGAGCTACCGCCTGCCGACGGACGCCGAGTGGCAGCTCGCGTTGGAGCTGGGCGGCGGCATCCCGGCCGACCAGGCCGCGCTGCTGAGCCAGGCGACGATGCTGGACAACGCCGAGTCCCGCGCCGCCGAGGCGGCCGACCCCTTCGACCCGTTCGCGGACGACAGCGCCGAGGACAGCGCCCCGCTGGTGTACACGACCTTTGTCGGCAGCCGTGAGCCCAACGCGCTGGGCATCTACGACATGATCGGCAACGCGGCCGAGTGGGTCACCGACACCGGCGCCGAGCGCTACGTCCGCGGCGGCCACTTCCGCCTGCCCATCGCCGAGCTCTCCGCCCAGTGGAAGTCCGTCGAGGACCAGGACATCTGGAACGAGACCTACCCCCAGAAGCCCAACAGCCGGTTCTGGTACCGCGACCACTACTACCAGGGCATCCGCCTGGTGTGCGACCCGGTGAACCTGCCGGAGTAAACAGCAAGTTCAGTCGATAAAACGGAAGCCCACGCTCGCCGAGCGTGGGCTTCTTTTGTTTCGATTACACGATGGGCACTGCACCCATCGCCTGCCTATATCAGCTCCACCACCACATACCGCTTCACCCCCCGCGGCAGGTCGGCCTTCACCGTCTCACCCACGCGGGCTTTCATCAGCGCCTCGCCCAGCGGGCTCGACGTCGTGACCTCGATCTCGTCGGCGTCGAAGTTGCCGCTAGCCTCGCCGACGAGCTTGTAGAGGTCTTCGCTATCGTCGTCGGTGTCGCGCAGCTTCACCACGCTGCCGAGGAAGACCATGTCGTCCGGCTTCTCGACATCGTCCGCGATCTGCGCGGTGGCGAGGCGCTCTTCGAGCCGTTTGATCTCCGCCTCCTGCATACCCTGCTCCTCGCGGGCGGCGTGGTACTCGGCGTTTTCCTTGAGGTCGCCCAGCGCACGGGCCTCGGCGATGCGTTCGATGATCTTGGGACGGTTGTCACGCAGCCCCTGCAGCTTGGCTTCGAGGACGATCTTCTCTTCGCTGGTAATGAATTCCATCGCGGGCACTCCTGTCGCAAGGCGACGAACTGGCAAGCAAACACGACCCCGGCCGCGTCGGTCCGCGGCCCGGCGGGGGCCTGTCGCTTGGGGTTACGCCCCATCGGGCGGTCGCTGGATCGTAGCAGATGGCCCGCGCTCGCGTTGCCCGGCAGCGATATCGATCACCTCCACCTGCTGGCCGTAGGGGTCGTCCTCCAGATCGATCTCCACCGCCCGGGGCGCACGCCCAAGCCAGCCCCACCCCGCAAGCACCGCCCAGCCCAGCACCGCCGAGACTCCGACGACGATGATCCGGCCGTCCCACGGGTCGAGCGACGCATGCGCCGGCAGGTGTGTCAACGCCCAGAACGTCTGCAGCGGGCTCACCCGCATCGCCTCGGCCCCGGGCACGCCGAACAACACCAGCGAAAGCGGCTCGGCCAGCACGATCCCCAGGCACAACACGTACGCCACCGTCCGCACCCAGCCCGACGGCGAAGACCGGCCCCAGCCCACCACCACCGCCGTCAACAACGTCCACGACACAAACGCCGCATCCAGCCAATACCCCCGCGCAATCGTCCAACCCGCGATCAGCCGCAGCGACCAGATCACCGCCTGGAACACCAGCACCATCGCCAGCCAATCCAGAAACGCCTGCGCCGCGCCACGCCCCGGCTCACGCGCATGCACCGGCTGACTCAGCCGAAGCGCGGGCCAGACCAGCATCATCCCCAGCAAGCCCGTAAACAACATCCAACGCACACGCGGCAGCCCCGTGTCGGCCAACCACGACGACGCCCACGACCCCAGCAGCCAGAAGCACCACGCGATGATGACGATGCGCAGCCCGCCCGCCTCGAGCGAGCCCTGCACACGCGCGGGCCTGACCGGCAAACCATGCGCCCCCGACCCGACCTCAACATTAATCGGCGGCGGGTGGTCGATCGCCAACGTCGGCTGCGGCGCAAACGGGCGCGGCGGCGCGGGCGCAGCGTCGGCGCTCGGCTCCGCAGGCGTCGGCGCATCGTCGTGGGGCAGGTCCATGACACCATCATAGACCCCGTGAAAGTAAACACACGGTGAATCGCTCAGCCGGCAGCCTCGGACACCGGTCGCTCCCGCGTAGGGTGGGTTGAGGGAGTCCGCGACCGAAACCCACCGGGCGCTGCAAAGCCAATCGTTTCATCGCGGTGGGTATCGCTCGCGGACTCGCTCCACCCACCCGACACCCGACCGGCGTCCGTAGGCCGCCGGCTATTCAACGGATAGCGCTCGGCCACGAAACACCGTTACTCCGTGTCCCCCTGACGCGGGGTGATGTTGACCGTCAAACCGTCCGCCCAATGCTTGTGCTCATCCGTGTAGTACAGGTACGCCCGGCTCGCGGGGCCGGTGTACGTCCCGGGCACGGCCGCGATGCACGAGATCGACAACTGGACCACCTGCTCGGGCTGCATCTCGCGCCAGTACAAGACCACGTCGCGCCCGATCACCTCGAACGACGCGATGGTGCCTTGCTCGACAAGCTCCTTGAGCTGGTCGTAACGCGGCTCCAAGCCGCCGGGGATCCCGACGATCGCCAGAGGCGTGGGCAGGCCCTCGGCGGTGGTGTTGGTGACTTTGACGTTGACCTCGGTCGTCTCGCCTTCGCCGACCGGGTACGGCGTGACAAAGCCAGCTTGAGGGTCAACTGCAAGCCCGCCAGTTGCGGGGAACGAAGTCTCGATCCGCAGCGCGCATTCGTCGCTGCTGGCCGGCGTCTCGGCGAAGAACTCGATCGCGATCGAATACGGCATCTTGCTGCCGCCGCTCATCTGCACGGCCACCGTGTGCTCACCGGGCGTCAGGAGCGCCGCGATGTCGGGCAGCTTGAGCGCGCCGGTGGTGTCTTCATCAAACGCCAGCGGCTCACCGACCACCTCACCATCGACCACGAGGGTCAATGTTCCGGGGGCCTTGGGCACGGCCCGTGCGGCGTCGTAGGCGACGATCGCCTTGAGCGCCAGCACCGTCGACTGCGTCGAGCCAAACCGCCCCGCCTTGCAACGCTCGGTTAGCCAGAGCATCGCGCTCTCGACCTGCTCGGTATACGCATCGTCGCGCAGCCACGCGAGGATCGCCAGCGACGTCGTCTCGATGTTCAACGCATCACCGCCCGAGCGGGTGATGCTCGTCACCGCGCCCTCGACGTAGCCCTCGTCGTTGAGTTTGTCGGCGAGCTTAGCTAGCAAGGCCGACGCCTTTGCGTGATACAGCGCGGTGAACTCGCCATCGTCATGAATGGACCAATACTCGCTGCAAAGCTGCGCAACATTCGCGCCCAGGGCGATGATGTACGCATCGTCGCCTTCTTGGGCCAGGGTCAGCACGCGCTCGATCGACTTCTCGATCCGCTCGGGACGCATCCCCGCTTCCAAGAGCGACCACACGATGTACGCATCCGTCGTCTCCTGGGGTGCCCGGCCGAACGAGTCGAGCGCCTTGTCGTCCAGCTCGAACGAGCCATCATTCCCGCAGCGGCCGAGCAGCCATTCCTGCGTGCGGTCGATCATGGCCTGATCGACGTCCATGACTTCTTTCATCTCGTTGAACTGCAAGAGGCCGTAGGCCGTGAGCGCCTCGTGGGGCGGGGTCGAGCCGAACCACTCGTAGCCGTCGTTCTCGGTTTCGAACCCGATGAGGCGTTGGTAGCCGGCGTCTAGTTTTTCACGCGCGGCGGCGATCAGTTCAGGATCCACACCCTGATGCGAAAGGAAGTACTGCTGGGCCATGACCAGCGGGAAGGTGGTGGAGGAGGTCTGCTCGAAGCAGCCGTAGGGGTCGCGGATGAGGGCTTCGAGGGCCTCGGTGAGGTTGGCCAGCGGTGTCGGGTACACGGTGACGCTGGCGTGCAGCGAGCCGGGCACGACGGTGTCGGGCACGATGATCGTGTCCGAAGCTTCGCCGTCGGGTTGGAGCATGCCGCCGCTGCCCGCGTCGATGGGGAAGCCGCGCGGGACGACGCGGAGCGATCGGCGGTTCTCGTCGAACATACCACCCGCTCTTGCCTCGATGTTGAACGCGAGGTCGCCGTAGGTTTCACCGATCGCGAGTTCGTAGAGCGCCCGTTCGCGTCGGTCGGCCCCGAGCAGGACCGGGTCGAGGTTGAGCGTACCCGCCTGTCCCAGTCGGCTGACGAGCAGCTCGACGGGCAGGTCGCGGTCGGTGTTGTTGACCATCGCGATCGGCAGCAGCACGGTATCGCCTGCCGTGAGTTCCAACGGCAGCTTGGGCTCGACGTAGAACGGCCGGACCGACTCGATCAGCTCACTATTCGCCCCAAGCGCGCCGGTCGCGCTAAAGGCATCGGCCGACACGCGGAAGCTGGTGACGCTGTCGGAGAGGTCAAACGTGATCGTCGCGAGGCCGTCCTCGCCGGTCTTCGTCGCGGCGGACCAGTAGACGGTCTCGGTAAAGTCGCTGCGCTCGCCGAAGGGCTTGCCCTCGGGCTGGGCGTGGGCGTACTCACGGACGAAGACCATCTGCGGCATGGCGAGGCGGGCACGCCCGGCAGCGATATCTTCGTCAGCAAACAAAGCCTCGTCGCGCAGCTCCTCGAGCGCATCAACGATGTCGTTGGCGTCGACCGGCTGGGCCTGAGCCGGGGGGTCCGCCCCACCCTCACCGCCCGCCACGGCAGCCGCCGCCATCGGCATCGCTTCAGGCACGGGCAGTGCACCATCCGCTTCTTCCATCGCGTCGGCCAACAACTCGACGGCATCATCATCCACCGCACCGCCACGCCGCCGCACCTCGTTCCGCGCCGCACGCAACTGCTCACGCCGAATCTCTGCACGGATCGCCAGCGCACGCCGGCCGTCATCCCCGTGCTCACGAAGGAACGTGGCGACATCCACCAGCGCGAACCGACGCCAGCCCTGCGTGCCCAGCAGCAAATCAAGCTGCTGCGCCGCCTCGGGGTTGTCGGGGTCGAGGTAAACGGCCGCGTCCATCAGTTCGCGGACCTCCTGTTCGAGCAAGACCATCGCCGGCAGGTTGGCCGACTGCTCACGCGTCTCGATCATCTCCTGCGTCGCATCATCCGTCACCGTCACGCCGGCCATCGCGGGGATCGGATTGCCTTCGGCGTCGGTCGTTCGGATGGTGAGCTGCACCTCGCCGGAAGGCGTGTACTGCGCCGAGTTCGGCACAATCTCGATGTTCACGCGGTCCTTGGGCGCGCGGTAGATCAACCGCTCGGCGAGCGGGCTGCCCAGGTTGTCGAACACCGTAACGGTAAGGATACCGCTTACAATTTCATCCAGCGGCATCGCGAACTCGGCACTCGAGCCGTTGTGTTCACCCGGCTCAGTCGCCTGACGCCCCGAGAGAAAAACTAACGGCTGCTCGGCGACGACCCGCTCGCGTTGCCGGATCGTGACAAGTGAGGCTCCGTTGCGCCCCTCAAACCGCATTCCATCAATACGCACCTCGACAGCCTCGCCTGCCCCGACAATGCCCTGGGGTGTCGAAAGCAATACGCGCTCTTCGGTTGCTCCGGGAAGCTCAAACGTCTGCGTCACGCTACTCGGCTCGGTAACAACCAGCGCGTACTGTTCACCCACCTCGGGTGTGAATGAAAAGACACCACGCCCTTCATGGGTTGTTTCAAACGAAACACCAGCAACCGTTTGCCAGGCGTGGGGGTCGCCATCGGTGTGGATGAGGACGCGCTTCGTGAGTACTCCGCGGATATCCGCCGGCTTGCCGTAGGGCGTCCGGGCCTCGAAGTACACGCGGTTCTCGACGCCGGCGACGAGGTCGCCGCCCTCGGGGTAGAACTGGATGTCCACCGTTTGCAGCAGGATCGGGAGGGTCTTGCTGGCCGTCTCGACCACGCCGCCGTCCTCGATGACGAAGGCGAGCGTGCCCTCGCCGCGCTCGATCTCCCCCGGAAGCTCGAAGCGCGCTTCCGCGTTACCGGTGTTGCTCATCGTCACGGGGACGCGGGCGACCTCGACGCCGTCGACGCGCGCGATGGCGGTGACGGTCGCGCCTTCGGGCACACCGCCCTCGGCGCGTTCGGCCTCCAATGTTGCGACAACAGTGTCGCCGGGGCCGTAGCCATCACGCAGGAACGCGATCTGCGTCTTGATGCGGGGCGGGCGATACGCACGGATATCGAACGTCCGCTCGGCCGGGGCGTGGCCCGACCAGGGGTAGGTCACCTTGATCGTGTACTCGCCGCCGGCTTGGCCCCGTGGGACTTCCCAGCTAAAGCCAAGGGTGCTGTCCTGCATCCCCGTTTGTCCCGACACGACGACCGCGCCCTTGGGGTCTTTGATCTCGACTGTCGGGCGGGCGATGTTGTTCTCTTCCTCGGGCAGCGGCGTGTGGTCGAACGCGTCGAGCACGACGCCGCGGACAAAGACAGTCTCCCCGGCCCGGTAGATGGGCTTGTCGGTCGAGAGGTGGGTCAGGTAGCGGGCTTCACCGCCCAGGGCGTCGGTGAGCTGCTGCTGGGGGGTGGGCTCGGGCTCGGCTTCCTCGGGCTCGGGGATCGTCTCGGGGATGCCCGGCGGCAGCGGACCATCCTGGGCCAAGGCAGGGACGAGCAGGCCCAGCGAGGCGAGCAGTGCGGCGTAGAGCGAGGTGCGGGTGAGGGTCATGGCGGGGCTCCGGCTGAGCGGGGGGACGGGAGGATCGCGTTTTTTTGAGCGCGCGAACGCGCGCATCCTTATGGTACTCAGGGTTGGACGCGGTACGATGGGTGGGGTTCCGAGAATTTGGGCACTGGGTCGAGGGTGCCGGGTCCGAGCACGGCGCGTGGGGGTAGAGGACGTGTCGGCTGCATCTGAGATAGCCGCGTCGCTATGCGACGCCGGTCCCCGGCACCAAGCCCCGGCACCGCGTAGCGGTGCGGCTATTTCCTGAATCACTCGCTGACGCTTCGTGCTCTGAGAATGCCATGCCCGACCCGGCCCAACCCGACCCCAGCGACCTGCCGACCGTGGACTCGGGGGCGGGCGACGCTGGCGACCTGCCCACAGTCGATTCGGGCGCGGGCGAGACGGTCGCCTCCGACGCAGGCCGGCCCCCCGCTGTGCTAAGCGGCGCGTCCGCCCCGTCGCGTGCCGCGCTCGGTCTCGATGAGCCCCAGCCCGAGGACGCGCCGACCATCCCCGGCTACCACATCACCGGCCGACTCGGCGAGGGCGGCATGGGCGTCGTCTGGCGCGCGATCCAGCTCGCGACCCACCGCCGCGTCGCGCTCAAGGTCATGGGGGCCGGCATGTTCGGCAGCGAGCAGGCCCGGCGGCGCTTCGAGCGCGAGGTCGAACTCGCCGCACGCCTCGAACACCCCGGCATCGCCCGTGTCTACGACTCGGGGCTCACACAAGGGGCCTACTACTACGCGATGCAACTCGTGCCCGGCACGACGCTCGACCTCTGGGCCAGCGCGCACCAGCCGACCAAGCGAAAAGTCCTCGCGCTGATGCGCGACACATGCCTGGCCGTGCAGCACGCCCACCAGCGCGGCGTCATCCACCGCGACCTCAAGCCCGCCAACATTATCGTCACCACCCCGCAGGACGAGGACGCGACACACGTCTCCAACATCGCCAACGGGACAAGTGGCGGCGGGGACGACAGCGCATCAAGCAAGACCGCCGAGCCTGCCGGGCCGCGCCCCGTCCTGGTCGACTTCGGCCTCGCGAAGCCCGCCATCGACGACGGCGCAGGCGTCTCCCTCACCGGCCAGATCGCGGGGACACCGGCCTACATGTCGCCCGAGCAGGCCGCCGGCAAACTCGACGAGCTCGACACCCGCAGCGATGTCTACTCGCTGGGCGTCATCCTCTACAAACTCCTCACCGGCGAGCTGCCCCACGACATGACCGGTGCGCTGCATCAGGTCGTCCAGCGCCTGCAGGACACCGAAGTCCGTCGGCCGCGCAACATCACTCAACGCGCAACGCGCATGGTCGACCCCGAGCTCGAGACCGTGCTGCTCAAGGCGCTCGAGAAAGAACCCGACCGGCGCTACGCCTCGGCCGGGGCGTTCGCGGCCGACCTCGACAACTACCTCAACGGCGACCCGCTCAACGCCCGCCCGCCGGCGCTGGGCTACCTGCTGCGCAAGCGCGCCTACAAGTTCCGAAAGCCTTTGATCGCCGCGGGGTGTGTCGCGCTCGCGGCGACCGTCGGTATCGGGGCGTACACGTACAAGCGGTACCACCAGACGGTGGTGCTGCCGGTGAACTCGAACCCGGCGGGCGCGAGCATCAAGGTCAACGGCGTGCTGCAGCCGGGCTGTGGTTCGACACCCTGCCAGGTGATGCTTGGCCCGGGCGAGCATGTGATCGAGCTGGTGTTCCTCGAAGACCCGGATCACCCCCGCCCGCTCGAGCAGTGGCGGCTCAAGCCCGCGACGCGCACGGTGCGTGTCGCGTGGGGCCAGGCCGACCTTGCCGACATCGCCGAAACGATTAACTTCGAGCCGGCCTACCAGCCCGTGCTGTTTATCTCCGACCCCCCGGGCCGGGTAGTGACCGTGCGGTCGCTGGACACCGGCGAAGTCACGACACACACGACGACGGGCAAGGATGGCAACGACGGCGTCGTCCTCGAGATGGGTCGGTACCGCTACTTCGTAGAAGGCGAGACCGGCGACGCGGCGCGCGAAGGCCACCTGCTCGAGATCAACGGCAGTATCACGCCCGTGAAGGTAGTCGTGGATTCTGAAGAGTAGATCGATAGGTTTCGGGAGGTTAGATTTGCTCAAACGCAGGCACGAGGCCAACACTTATCTGGACGCTGAGGGCAGAGTCGTCCCCGGCGTCGTCTGTGACGGCTGCAGCTACGACCTCCGTGGGCAACCGGCCAACGCACAGTGCCCAGAGTGCGGCGAAATGATTCAGCCAATGCTCGAAACGATGGCAATCGCAGATCTACGTCGGCCGTGGTATGTCGTCGGCGTTGCGAGCGGTGTGGTTGTCTCTGTGCTTTGCCTTGGAGTTTCGATGTTTGTGAACTACCAAACGAATAACTTCAACCCACCTCGGCTCGACTGGTTTGTCATCCTACAAGGCGCAATGTCGGGGACATTGTTGTTCGCGATATTGGCTGGCATCATGGCCGGGATCGGCGAGGCGTTTGGAAGGCAGGGACTAAGCGCTTGTTGCACAATGTCTGCGATTTGCCTTGCTTTGTTTGTGGTGTGCTACTTCGGCTTTGCCTACCTCGTGGCCATGCCATAGTCGGGTTTTGCCGCGTTAGCCCCTGCACGCTTTTATAGCGTAGGTTGATAAAGCCCGGGGGTGGCTACCCCCGGGCTTTAGCCGTGCGGTTGGATCAAGACCTATCGCATCGATCACGGCCCGTTGCCGAAGAACGGCGGGCCTTCGCGTCGCGACGGGAAGATCACGCTGTCCGTGTCGCGTGTGGCAAACGATGTCGGGTCGAAGGCATAGATCAGGTC
Source organism: Planctomycetota bacterium (assembly GCA_039193915.1). Taxonomy (GTDB): domain Bacteria; phylum Planctomycetota; class Phycisphaerae; order Phycisphaerales; family Phycisphaeraceae; genus JAHQVV01. Next base: position 12,083 of record JBCCWH010000023.1, on the reverse strand, counting down.
GCCGCGTGTGCCCCCGCCGAAGGCGGGCTGGGGGACGCCCACGAACGAGGTCTTTTCAAACGACACGTGCCCGTCGCCGTAGGCAACGTTCTGGCCGACCTCTTCGTGGATGTTGGAGTTGCCGGGGCGCCCGGTGTTGCCCGAGCTGTCGGTCGTCCCGCAGCAAGGCGGACCCGCGTCGGCGGCGACGGCGAACTGGCTCTGCAGCAGATCAACATCCAGAACGTAATCCGGGTCGGCAAACTCCCACGCATACGGGCTTGTGTACCCGTAACTCAGGTTCGAGGCGTCGGTGACATTCAGGTTCGAGCCGACCACCGTGAAGTTGATGCGCTGAGACGGCGAGTTGCCCTCGAAGTTGTCGGCCTCGTCGATCGTCGAGGGGCAGATAAAGACCGACGACGTGACATAATCCTGGCGGATCAGGAGGAAGAGCGCCCCGGCGACATCGTTCGCAGGCGCTGACGGGCCGAACGGGTCGCTGATGATCCCGCTCGTGGTCTGGGGGATCGCTTGTTGGACACCGGCGGTGACGTCTTTCCGGCAGGCGGGGAGCAAGCCTTTGCTGTCGGTGGCATAGGTGTTAAGCGCGGTGGCGATCTGCTTGAGATTGCTTGAGCACTGCGACAGCCGGGCCGTCTTCCGCGCCGACGACAGCGCGGGCAGCAGGATGCCGATCAGGATCGCGATGATGGAGATCACGACCAGCAGCTCGATGAGCGTAAAGCCGAGCCGTTGATGGTTCGGGTTGGCACGCATGGCAGACCCCTATGCAGGTGAGACGGAACGGGAGAGAATCGGACGGGACCGCGCATTCTATCCCCCAGGGTCTTGACGTCCAAGAAAGAGCCGGCCGAGACAGAGGGCACAACCCGAACACTTCCCCCTAATTACCGCTTGAGACGGCTGGAAACGCGGTTGCGGCGTAAAAACCACCGGTGTGACGGCCCCGGGCTGGCCGGTGGTTTTCCCGGTGCTATGCTTGTAAACCCCTAGCCCGTTTCCCCACGGGCGGAGAGAGAACAAGAGCCCACCCCCGGAACCCCGCCATGCCTCGAACCGCGATGTCGCTGTCCCTCGCCGCCGCCGTACTCAGCTCACACGCCGCGCACGCGACGCTCGTCCAGGTCGATACCCCGCTTGGCAGCTTTACCATGGAGATGCGCCCACAAGACGCGCCGCTCACCGTCAACAACTTCCTGCGATATATCGCCGACGGCGACTACAACGACTCCTTCATCCACCGCTCGGCCGACATCACCGTCGAAGACCCCGATAACCCCGGCAGCTTCATCTCGCAAGACTTTGTCATCCAGGGCGGCGGGTACACCTCGGGCCCACGCGGCTTTGTGGTCGAGGACGGCGCGTTCGTTGATATCTTCAACGTCCCCACCGACCCGCCGGTGCAAAACGAGCCGGGCGTGTCGAACACGCGCGGCACGGTCGCGATGGCGAAGCAAAGCGGCAACCCCAACAGCGCGACCAGCCAGTGGTTCGTCAATGTCAACGACAACAGCGGCGGGCCCGCATCGCTCGACACGCAGAACGGCGGGTTCACGGTCTTCGCCGATGTCATCGAAGGGATGGACGTCGTCGACGCGATCGCGTCGCTGAGCGTGGCCAACCTCGGCGGGGCGTATAGCACGATCCCGATCCTCGACACCGCCGCGCCCCCGGTCCTCGACAAAGACGAGATCGTGCTCACTACCCTCCGCGTGGTCGGCGACGCGACGGGCGATGCCTACGTCGGCGCAAACGACCTCGACATTCTGCTCGCCAACTGGGGCCAAACCGTCACCGCCAACGACTTCAGCGCCGGCGACTTCGACGGCGACGGCACGGTCGGCCAGGGCGACCTCGACATCGTCGCCGCACAATGGGGTGAGGGGCTGACCCCCGCCGCCGTGCCCGAGCCAGCCTCGGCGCTGCTGGTGCTGGGCGGGGTCGGGCTGCTCGCGCGTCGGCGGCGCTAAGCCCCAAGCGGCATAGCACGCTGCGGTTCAACAATAGCCGCACCGCTACGCGGTGCCGGAGGGCCACAAGACTCTAGCCAAGGCACCGGCGTCGCGTAGCGACGCGGCTACAGACACAAGGCAGCGACACGCCACTTGGCTTCCTCTTCTTCCCTTGGCGTCTTGGCGTTTCGTGCCTTGCGAAAATCTACTCCGCGTCCAGCTTCGCCATCTCTTCGTCGCTGATATCAAAGTTCGCGTGGACCTTCTGGACATCGTCGTTGTCCTCGAAGGCCTCGATCATCCGCATGACTTTCTCGACATCCTTGCCGGTGCACGCGACGGTGTTAATCGCGATCTGGTTCACCCCGGCCGAGGCGATCTCGATGCCGGCCTCCTCGACCGCTTCCTTCACCGCGATGAAGTCGCTGGGGTCGCAGACGATGTGCCAGGCCTCGCCGTCGTCCTCGATATCTTCTGCGCCGGCTTCGAGCGCGGTCTCCATGAGCTGGTCTTCGGTCGCGTGGGCTTTGTCGATGTAGACCTCGCCCTTGCGTTCGAAGTTGAACGCGACCGAGCCGGTAGTGCCCTGGTTGCCGCCGCCCTTTTCAAAGAGCTTGCGGATCTCGGCGGCGGTGCGGTTGCGGTTGTCGGTAAGGATCTCGAGCATGACCGCGACGCCTGCGGGGCCGTAGCCCTCGTAGAGGATCTCTTCGTAGCTCACGCCGTCGCCGCCGCCGGTGCCTTTTTCGATGGCCTTGGCGATGGTGTCCTTGGGCATGTTCTGGGCTTTGGCCTCCTCGATCGCGTAACGCAGCGCGAGGTTCATCGCCGGGTCGCCGCTGCCGCCGTTCTTCGCGGCGACGATGATCGCGCGGCTGCACTTGCTCCAGATCTTGGACCGCTTGGCGTCCTGACGCCCCTTGCGGTGCTTGATGTTTGCCCATTTGCTGTGGCCGGCCATGTCGGGGGGTCTCCGTCTCTTGACTGTGGGAAGCCGGGCATTCTAAACGAAGCCGGGGGACCGCAAATAGTGGCCGGGGTTGGGCGAAGCGGACTCCCGAAGTTCCGCCGGGACATGTTCCGGGGGCGGGCTGCGCCCGACACCAGCCACCACTTCCAATAGCTCGCCAGTAGACTGTCGCGACACGACCGCCTCGATAACTTACCCCATGCCCAAAGACCACCCCGACAACCCGCTTGGCCGACTCATCGCGAGCCCGTGGTTCCAGAACACGGTCCTCGTGCTTATCCTCCTCGCCGCCGTCCTCGTCGGGCTCGAAACCTACCCGTCGGTGATGGACAGGCACGGCGACCTGCTGCACCTCCTCGACAAAGTCGTGCTCTGGCTCTTCGCGATCGAGGCCGCGCTCAAGATGGCGCAGCACGGCAAACACTGGTACCGCTACTTCCAAGACCCATGGAACGTCTTTGACTTCATCATCGTCGCCGTCTGCTTCCTGCCGGTGAATACGCAGTACGCCGCCGTCCTCCGCCTCGCGCGCATCATGCGTGCCCTGCGGCTGGTCACCGCCGTCCCGCGTTTGCAGCTCATCGTCGGCTCACTCATCAAAGCCCTGCCGTCGATGGTCTACGTCAGCCTCCTGCTCGGGCTGATGTTCTACGTCTACGCCGTCATGGGCGTCTTCCTCTGGGGCGGCAACGACCCGGTCCACTTCGGCAACCTGCAAAAATCGATGCTCTCGCTCTTCCGCGTCGTCACGCTCGAAGACTGGACCGACATCATGTACATCCAGATGTGGGGCAGCGACCGCTACCCCTTCAGCGTCGGCGACCGCGTGGCCTACGACGGGCAGTTCAACAGCCAGGCCAGCCCCGTCGTGGGGGCCGTGTACTTCGTGAGCTTTGTGCTGCTGGGCACGATGATCATGCTCAACCTGTTCATCGGGGTGATCATCAACTCGATGGAGGAGGCCCAGGACGAACAGGCCGCGGATGCGCGCGAGAAGAGCATGGAAGAGACCGGCCACCTGAGTGTCGAAGACGAGCTCGCGCTGGTCGAGGAGCAGCTCGAAAAACTCCAGCAGCAGCTCCGCCTGATCCGTACCCGCGGGGAAGCGCATCACTGAGTGTGTTTGGCGGGAGAGTCGGCCGACCTTTGGAACACACACAAAGATCGTCGCGGAGCTGACCAAACTGCTCGACACGATCCGGGAGTGATGTAGGGTGGGTGGAGGCCGTCTGCGGCCGATACCCACCGGGCGCTACGAACAATCTTGTTTCATCGCGGTGGGTATCGCTCGCGGACTCGCTCCACCCACCCTACATTCGCCCGTACTGCGGATGCAATCCGTGGGCTCCAGCGGCGTTGTACCTGCATCATTCCCCGCGAGCGCGACCCCATGCCCCGAACCCTCCGTACCGCCCTGCTGCTGCTTTGCACCTGCGTCTTCACGTGGTCTGCGTCGGCGCAAACCGAAAAGCCCAACATTATCTGGATCGTCTCCGACGACTGCGGCTACGCCGATTTCTCGATGCACGGCTCGGACACGCCGACCCCGCGCATCGACTCGATCGCCAACGACGGCGTGCGCTTTACCAACGCCTACGCCACCGCCTGTGTCTGCAGCCCTGCCCGCGCCGCGCTGCTCACCGGGCGCTACCAGCAACGCTTCGGGCACGAGTTCAACGTCCCTGGCGGACGCGACGAAAGCCACGGCCTCCCGCTTACCGAAACCCTGATCTCCGATGTCTTGCACGACGCGGGCTACCGCACGATCGCCATCGGCAAGTGGCACCTCGGCTCGGCCGACCACTTCCTGCCGACCGCGCGCGGGTTCACCGACTTCTACGGCTTCCTCCAGGGCGGGCGCGGCTACTTCCCGGTCACCACCGGCCGACGCGCGGGCACGCTGCTGCGCGACACCGAGCCGATCGCGGACGAAAATTTTGACTACCTCACCGACCACCTCGCCGACGAGGCGGTGCGCTACATCGAAGACAGCACCGACGGGCCGTTCTTTATGTACCTCGCGTTCAACGGGACACACAGCCCGTTCCACACGACCGATGCAGACCTCGCCGCGGCGGACGGCGACGCGATCGCCGCGATGACGATCGCGCTGGACCGCGCGGTGGGGAAGGTGCTTGATGCGCTGGATGCACACGGGCTGGCCGAGGACACGCTCGTCGTCTTCGCCAACGACCACGGCGGGACGCGCAGCCACGACAACGGGCCATTGAATGGCAGTAAGGGAACGCTGTGGGAAGGCGGCCTCCGCGTGCCGTTTGTGATGCGCTGGCCGGGCGTGATCGACGCGGGGCGGGTCGTGGAAGAGCCGATCATCACACTGGACCTGTTCCCGACCGCACTGGCCGCGGCGGGGATCGACGAATCGCCGGGCGAGCCGCTGGACGGGATCAACCTGCTGCCCCACCTCGCCGACGGAGGTGACGCAATAGCGCAACGCACGCTGTATTGGAAACTCGGCGACCGATGGGCGGTGCGCAACGGCGACCTGAAGCTGTGCGTCCCCGGCGGGCGGCGCGGCGGCACGACCATGCAGCTCTTCGACCTTGCCAACGACCTCGGCGAACAGCGCGACCTCGCAGACGATCGGCCCGAGGACGTCGCGCGGCTGCTCGCGCTGTACGAGGCCTGGGCCGCGACACACGCGCCCCCGGCATGGGAGGAGCAAGAACGCTCAGCCGGGGATGCTCAACGCGAAGGGCGCGAGGGACGCGGTGGGCGTGGGGATCGTGGTGAGCAAGGCGGCCGCGGCTCACAACGCGAACGCGGCAACCGGCGGCGCGGTGGGCGTGAGTAGAAGACCTTTCAACCAGCTCACGGTTAGCGCACATCAATAGCCGCACCGCTACGCGGTGCCGGAGCGTGACAGAAACCCATGTCGTTGCGCTCCGCGCGGGCACCGGCGTCGCGTAGCGACGCGGCTATTGCGCAAAGCGCACGCGCGACACAGACCTAATCCAGCACACTATTCATCGCGCCGTCCGCCTGCTCTTTACGAAAAGCGTGCAGCGCGGCGCGCAGCTCGGGTCGGCCGTTGTTCGCGAGGATCGACACCGCCAGCAGCGCCGCGTTCTTCGCGCCGCTGTCGCCGATGGCCAAAGTCCCCACCGGCACGCCCCCGGGCATCTGCACGATCGACAGCAGCGAGTCCTGCCCGCTCAACGCCCGGCTCTGGATCGGAACGCCCAGCACCGGCAGCGTCGTCTGCGCCGCGACCATCCCCGGCAGGTGCGCCGCACCGCCCGCGCCCGCGATGATCACCTCGTAGCCCGCATCCTCCGCGCCCAACGCAAAGTCGTTCATCAGCCCCGGCGTGCGGTGCGCACTGACGACCTTCGATTCATGCGCCACGCCGAACCGCTCAAGCATCGCGCTGGCGTGCTGCATCGTCGGCCAATCCGACTTGGACCCCATGATCACGGCAACCAACGGCTTGTCTTCAGGCATGGCGGGCTCTTCCTATGCGTAAAGCGTAGAGTCTAGCCCCTTGTACGGATGGGTTCACGAGACGCCGTGCCGCGGGGCTTGACGAGCGCCCCGTTAGCCGGCGGCCTACGGACGCCGGACGTCATAGGGCAGGACGCGCGGTTTGGTCCGGCGTCCGTAGGCCGTCGGCTGTCCTCTCTATCCTCCCGGTTGTGCTACAACAGCACCATGAAGATCGCCGGCCACCTGATGCTGCCCGATGACGGCGAGTGTGTCCGCCTCGCGCCGGGGTGGCTGCGCGTCGAGGGCGGGCGGATCGCCGAGGTCATCGAGGGCGACATCCCCAGTAACGTGGACCTGGGCGGCGAGGGGCACGTCGTCTGCCCGGGGTTTGTTGATGCGCATCTCCACCTGCCGCAGTTCGGCGTCATCGGTGCCCACGGGCTGGGCCTGCTGGACTGGCTTGAGCAGGTCACTTTCCCGGCCGAGCAGCGTTGGGCGGACCCGGCGGCCGCGCGGTCGGACACCGAGTCCGCGATCCGCCGGATGCTGCGCTGCGGGACGACGGGCTTCGCCGGGTACGCGACCGTACACGCCGAGGGGGCACGGGCGGCGCTCGAGACAGCCGACCGCATGGGCGTTCGGGCACATATCGGCCAAGTGCTGATGGACCGGGGCGCACCCGCCGACCTGTGCCGACCCTCGGAACAACTGATCGAAGAGACAACGGCGCTGCTGGAACAGTTCCCGCTGTCGCCTGCGGGCGGCCGCGTCAGCGCGGCGGTGACCCCACGGTTCGCGCCGACGTGCAGCGAGGGGATGCTCGCCGCGGCGGGTGAACTGTCACAGAAACACAGCGCATTCGTTCAGACCCACCTGGCCGAGACACGTGCGGAGTGCGAGTTAGTCGAAACGTTGTTCGGCGGACGGCGCTACACCGAGATCTACCGCGACACTGGCCTGCTACATCCGACCACACTGCTCGGGCACGGCATCTACCTAAACGCCGCGGACCGGCTGATGATCGCGCAGCACGGCTCGTCGATCGCACACTGCCCCACCGCCAACAGCTTCCTCATGTCCGGGCGGATGGACTGGAACCAGGCCAAGGCCCACCCGATGGTGCTGGGCAGCGACATCGGCGGGGGATACGAGGTGTCGATGGTCCGTGTCGCGCGGGCGATGCTGGAGACCGCCGGGGGGCTGTTGATCGACGACCCGTCGCGCGATGCCGGCACCGTCCCCACCGCCGCTCATGCGTGGTGGCAGATCACACACGGCAACGCCCGCACACTGCGATGGACCGATACAGGCGTTCTCCAAACCGGCTGCGCGGCCGACCTCGTGCTCGTTAGGCCAGACGACGACGTCATGCGAACCCTGTTCAGCGATAAGCCGACACACAACACCCCGCATGGCCCCCGCCACCCCGACCCCCTCGCGGGGGTGATGTTCGGCTGGGACGACCGCTGGATCGAGCGCGTCCTGCTCGCGGGCAACACCATGTGGCCCTGAACGATCGAAGACCGTAGACGCCCAGGATTGCGGTCGTAGATGTACGGACACGAGATATTGATGCAGCATTGAGAACCCGATTCCCGGTATCGGGGGCTACGCTCGAAGAAAACGCGGGAAACCCGTCTTTCCCCAGCCCACCCACAATCGGCCGTCAGCATAAGTTTTTTTAATTAGGGCTAGTATTGACGCCGATCTTCCTTTAGGATGGTTCGCTGGAGCAGGGGATTGGGCCGGCCTACCACGGAGTTGGGGGTCATGGCCGACCGACAATCACGGTTTTTCCCGAGAAAAGTGCCCCATTTTGGCCGGTTTCCAGCCCGAGCGAGCCCCAGCGATGACGACGACGACCCCCTCCAGCAGCGATTCAGGGACGCCCCAGGCGTCCCGATATTCGGGTGTCCATTGCAAAATACGCCGATCCCGCCGCATCAGCAGCGGTTTCACCCTGATCGAGATCCTCGTGGTCATCAGCATCATTGTCCTGCTGATCGGCATCGTCACAACCGGCGCACTGATCGCGCGGAATGGCGCACAGCGCAACCGGACGCAGAGCATGATGCGGGCGCTGATGGCTGCGGTCGATGAGCATGAGATCGTCTTCAGCGTCAAACCGCCCCACGACGTCACCGCACCCGCAGGCCTGACTTCCTCCGAGACGCTGGTCTGGGCATGCAATCGTGACCCGAAGCTGAGATCGTTGGTGGTCGCATCCATGCAGGGCCGAGGCGTGTTCGAAGACAACGACGGCGACGGCATCGAAGAGCTCTACGACCCGTGGGATCGCCAGATCGCCTACCGCAACGGCAACGAAGCTGGCTCTCCCAACATCGACGGCATCAATCACACCGACCTTCCTTTCCACCGCGACCCCTTCTTCGTCTCCGCGGGTAAGGACGGCGCGTTCGGCACCGATGACGACATCAGCACCATCGAGCTGGGGAGTTAGCACATGAAGACCCACACCCCCTCCCCCAACCGACGCACCCAGGGCTTTACGCTCACGGAGTTGTTGACCTCGGTGTCGATCATCGCGGTCATCATGTTGATCGTGTTCCCCGTGGTCGGCTCGCTGCAAAACGGCAGCCGAATCGAGGCAGGGCTGAACACGGTCGGGATGTCGGTCGACGTTGCGCGGGCGTGGTCCACCGCCTCGCTGCCGCAAGCCGACCTGAGCTCGGACCCGGCGAACCCTGTGTTCGGCGCGTCGTACTCCGGCACCGCTGTGATCTTCTGCCCCACCGGCGAAGTACGCGTCGTCATCAATAACCAGCGCGCCACCACCGACGGCAACCCCCCGGCCTCGAATGGCGGCAACGCGTTAGAGACCTTCAACCTCAACGGCTACCGCGACTACCGCCAGGCCCACGGCGGCAAGCGCGACCTCGAATACATCTCCATCCCCCAGGGCACCGGCGTCGCCGGGGTCTACCGCAACAACACCGGCGCACACCTCCTCGCCCCGCCCTTCGCGATCGCCTTCGACCGCGACGGGATGATGGTCCCCGGCGCCAATGTCGCCGGAGGCAACCGTGTCATCTATTACGACGGCAACTTCAATAACGAATACGACATCAACGCGACCCGGCCGGCCGGCTACAACCCCAGGGACTGGGACTTCGACTCGGCCGTGCTCGATGGGGCTGCACTGGTCCGACACCTGCCTTTCGAGGTGATCGAGACCGTCGTCGGCGTCGTGATCTACGACAAGACCGATGCCGAGGCCGCGGGCTTCGACTTCTCCGGCGGCGGGGTCTACAGCGAAACCGACCCGGCCGGCACAGGCTACGACTGGCTGCGTGAGAACGGCACGACCGTGTTCTTCAGCCCCAACACCGGCGTCGCGATGCGCGATGAAGGGAACGAGTAATGACACACACCGCCCCCCGAAAAACCAAGGGCTTCACCCTCGCCGAGGTCTTGATCTCGCTGGGCATCTTCGCCGTCGGCATGATCGCCGTCGCGTCCCTGTTCCCCGTCGCCGCGATCCTGCAGAAGGAAACCGCCGACGACATCCTGGGCAAGCAGGCCGCGACCAACGCACGCGCAACGCTCGAAGCCGTCGGGCTGACGTACTTCACCGAGATAGGTGTCAACAACGATCTGGATTTTTACCACACCGCATCCGACAACCGCTACGGCGCCACAACGCTCCAATACTCCGGCGTCGTGCCGGTCGAAGAGATCGCGGCGCTAAGCGGGCCGTCCTATACGTTCTACAAACGCTACAGCATTCTTGAACGCAGCTTCCCCACGACCGAAGCAGACTTCAACGAACGCGACCACTACTGGTTCTTCTATGTCCGCGACGCGGCCGGGGACCCCGCCGGGCCTAACTGGCAGGGCTACGTGCTGATCGTCGAGCGACTCGACGGGCAGAACTACAACACGCCATCACCCACGCATCCCGACAGCGTGTTTGACCAACTCGACTTCGGCATCCCGACCCAGCAGGACGCCCCCTACATCACCGTCGACGGCAAGACCGGGACGTGGGACCTGATCAACCCGATTACCCCGCTCGGCGGCGGCGTCTTCTTCCACCCCCAGGGGGTCGCCGTGGAAACCTTCACGTTCGACACGATCGCGCCCTAGCCGCCGACCGATTGCGCCCGCCTTCGCCTTGGACTTTGCCATGACACACACCACCCCCCTTCGCCGACGCGCCCGGGCCTGCGGCTTCACCATCGTCGAGCTGCTGGTCGCGGTGTCGGTGCTCTCGCTGATGCTGTTCCTGATCAACACGCTGTTCTTCCAGACCACCGAGGCAGTCTCGACCGGCGTCCGCACCAGCACCGTCCTGGCCAACGCCCGCGCGACCAATGACCGGATCGCGCTGGACGCCTCGGCCATGCTCGGCCCCAACGCGTCCAACCCCGTGCCCCAGGGCGGCGGGTACATCATCATCATCAACAAGGAAGTCAACGCCCCGGTCAAACGCCAGGACGGGACGACCGTCATCGAAACCTTCCGCGTCGACCAACTCGTCTATGTCGCCAGCGCAAGCGAAGCCAACAGTCGCGTGACGGAGTTCCGCGGCTCGGCCCCGCGCGACGCAACGCAGTTTGGCAGTGACTTCACCTCCCCATACGCGCTGGTCCGCTACTCCCACGGCCGACGCACCGAGCGCGACGGTAGCGACAACGCAACGTTCGACGATTTGGGCCAGCCTTTTGTCGCCGGAGACCCCGAGCTTTCAGGTCGGGCCGCCGGGCTTGACCGCCTCGCCAACGACTGGATCCTCGCGCGGCAGGCTGTGCTGTTCAGCCCGACCGACAGCGGCAATTTCCCACTGCAGGGGACGGACTGGTACGTCAATTGGCCATTCGCCCTGGAGCCGGTTCAAAACGCCGGCGGCTTGATGGCCGCAGGGTATTGCGATGTCACACTCGCGCCGCCCGCAGATGCCGACCCCGCCGTTGGATTCGTCAATCGGTTCCTCCAGACCGGCAATGCCGCCAACCCGTCCGTCGATGCCGGCACCAGAACGAATAATTACCTCGCGCTCACCCACATCAACGAACGCCTCCGCGTCAACCCGATCCCCGAAGCTGCGGGTACTGACTTTGAGCCCGGCGTTGTCGGTCAGGTGCACGGCGTGTTCGCCCCCAACTGCTCGGACTTCATCGTCCAGTTCGCCGCCGATGTCGACGGTGATGGCCAGATCGATCGTTCAGACAACGGCACGCCTCAGATCGAGGACGACTTCATCATCTGGTACGACATGGACAACCTCGCGTTCCTGCTCGGCCTAAACGCGAACTGGGATGGGGCAACCTCCAGCGAATTCAACGCCCCTTACTTCCAGCTCGCAACACCGCACGGCGACCACGCCTTTATCTTCCGCTACAACGACGACGGCACGCTCGATGCCAACGAGACCACGGCCGGGACCGCGATCGACAGCAAGTGGCCCTACATGATCCGCATCCGCTACCGGCTGCACGACGCGCCCGGGAGGCTGGAAAGCAACGCGTCGAATCGGCTGTTTGATAACAAAGACCAGAACCTGGACGGCACCCCCGACGACGCCGACGAGGCCAAGATCTCCGGCCGGTACTTCGAGCAGATCATCCGCGTGCCCCGACCCTAGGCGCTCTACGCCAACGACGAGCCGCGTCCGTGTGGGGGCGGGCCCCCGGCGTGTGTTTTACCCAAAGTGCGCGCCCCCACCGTCGCGACGCGGTGGAAAAAACAAC
>JBCCWH010000022.1:0-39515 GCA_039193915.1 Planctomycetota bacterium | reverse complement strand
CCGCCACACCGCGCGGTACATCCCCGCCACCTGCTCGCGGTCCACCGTCCGCGGCTCAAACGCCGGGTTCAGCGGCTGCAGCCGGATCCGCCCCGCCTCCTCGTCCAGAAACACCCGCTTGAAGGTCGTCTCATGGTCCGGCTCCAAACGCACAAAACAGTCGCACCCGTCCACCACGTCCGCCAACGGCGAGAACACCACCACGTCCCCCTCGTGGTAGCCGGGCTGCATCGATTCGCCGCTCACCGTCGCGGCGAAGGCGTCGGGGTCGTTGGCCCCGTGCAGACCCGTGTAGCCCGGCACGACGACCAGCTCGTCGCCCGTCCGTGCGGGGTAGTCCAGGTCCGTGAACCCCGAAGGCAGGCCGGCCGCGACCTTGTTGATCAACGGGACGGCGGGGCGATGTGCGATCTCCGATGTCCGATGTCCGATGTCCGAAGCGGAATCCACAAAAATCGAAAGCCCCGGAACACCCGCGCACGACGAAGCCGCACCCCCCAAGCCCACGGCTTTGCCGCGAGCTCCGCGAGCGTCAACGCCGTGGGTTTCTGCAACCGCGTCACCCCCGCGTGTGACGCGGCGGCTATTCTCACCCGCGCCACCTACTGCGTCCGTCGCGCCGCCGCTCGATCCTCGATCCTCGATCCTCGCCCCTTCCCCCTCCGCCAACACCGCGTTCACCCGCCGGCCCAGCTGGCCGCTTCTGTACAGCGCATCGAGGTCCTTGCCCGTCCCCCGCTCACGCTTAGCCGACACCTGACGCAGCCACTGCGCCAGCTCCCGGCCCGCCTTCGCGCCGTCCTCGGCCTGCGCCAGACGCTGCCGGATCGCCTCGGGCGTCCGCTCCCACTGCGCCGCCCGCTCCAACTCCCCGGCCGCAAACTTGAGCGCCGCTCCCAGCTTCGCCAGCACCTTCTCCGACGGCGGGTTGTCCACCTTGTGGTTCTCGATCATCGACACGTACCCCCGCGTCACCCCCGACCGCTCCGCGACGTCCGCCAGGGTCAGCCCCAGCGACCGCCGACGCTCACGCACGACTTGTCCCAGACGCTGCATCGCACAACCTCCTCGCCGGGCAACCAGGCCTGGCAGTTGTTCAGAGCCCCCTAAACCCCGGCTTGACACGGCCGGGTGGCTCTGCGAGAATACCGTACAAATACCTTACCTATCTGCCTCTGTCAACCCGGGAGTATCGATGGACCTGAGAAACGCCACCCCGCAGGGCCACACCCGCCGTCAGAACCTCCGGCTGGACCCCGAGCAGCTGGTCCGCCTCGCCGAGGCCCTGCCCCGCCACGAGCGCAAGCTCATCGTAGTGTGCCGACCGAAATGGGATTTTGTGCGCGTAAATGGGACGGACCCCACATACGCACCTATCGCGCCGGGGGTCCGGGTCAATCTGCTGTCCCCGGCCGCCTGAATGGACGCCGGGTTGACCTGGCCTCAACGCCAGGTCGAAGGGGCTTCGAGGCCCCGTTGTCGTGACCTCACTGGGTCAGGGTGAAAGTTGCGATCGCAAAGACCCAGACGCGGTTGCTGTTGCCCGGGGTACTCCACGAAAAGCTCGACCAGCCCCGGATGTGCCCGTCCCCAGACACGGCTGGGTCGGTCGTCGGCCAGGCGGGCGGGTTCGCTGTGTGTCCTGGGGCCAGCACTTGCGTGGCGGTCACCCCATCTACAAAAGTCGCCGCCACATCGTTGGCGACCAGCGCCCAGTCGTCCTCGACCAGCCCCAGCCCGTTGTCGTCGTACTCCGACACCGTGACCTCCGAGCCGATCGGCCCCCCGGGGTTGAGCGGGCGCTTTGCGGAGTAGATGTAGGCGTCCAACGTCGCGTCGTAGTCGTCGATCCCGTCGTCATTCAGATCGAACCGATAGGGCAGGTTCGACCCCTGCAGCGTCGCCCTACGAGTCGCAGTCCTGTTCAGCTGGGCGAACTCCCAGAGTTGGGTTCCCAGCGCCCCCGACGCGGCAAAGGCCGCCTCCGCGTTGGCCTTCGCCGTCGCCCAGCTGCCAGCATGCTCTGCCCCGTAGTAGCCCATCCCGGCTGCCAGCGACATCTTGCCGACCTCGTAAAAAGTCCCCCACCCCGCCCCCGTCCCTTGGCCGCCCTGGACTTGGGACTCGACGAAGAGGCGGTGCTTGAGCAGGTCACATGCCGCGCGGAGCTCGTTCCAAAGCCAGGGGCCAAAGTAGTCCCCCGCCTCCATCCGTCCGTATGCGGTGGTCACCCCGCCCATGCCATCGGGGTACTTCCGTGTCCACCCATCGGCGTGCAGCCCGGCGTCCGCCTTGAGTGTCGTCCAGGTATAGAGCCAGCCGGCATCGATGGCCTGCTCCGCAAGGGAATCGTTGTTAGCGTCGGCAGTCGTGTTGATCGTGAGGTCGTCGGTGTCGACCTCGGCAAGGCGGACGAAGTGTGTGCAGATCTGCTCGATCACTCCCTGCATGGCTGCGACGGTGTCTTTGTGCTGCACGTCCGCACCGAGGGTGATCGCAGTCGTAGAGCCGCTGGGGACATCGCCTGCGGCACCGGCGATCTCGCTTCGTTCGCGCACGGCCTGGCGGAACTGGTCGAGGAAGCTCCTCTTCGACCAGTCGGTGGTCTGCGTTGCTGGTAGGTCCGTCCATGCCATTAGTCGTGTGCCCTCACCCAATCCCACACCGGTACGTCTGCCCCATCGAGTTGGAGAACCTTGTACTGACCCGTGCCAGCCGGGAGGTTGCCCGACACCTGAACCCACTGGCAGATCACGTCGGCACTATCCGCATCGTTCCGGACGATGGTCAGCACCGGTGCGGCCAGAATGATGTCGCCGACCGCGCCGTAGGAAGTGCTGCGCTGCTCGGGCGACTTGGCGATGTCCTGGGCGTTGCCGTACCCGGTCGAGCCGTCGTAGGGCTCGGCCTCAACGTAGTTGGTGTGGACAGCCGTCACAATGAACGGCGGCCAGCCCAGCGGCGCGGGGCCGCCCTGCCCGTGTTGGGTGGGTGGCGTATCAGGCACCGACCACCTCCGTGACGATGGTGACCGGCGCGGCGGGCGCGGTTGCGTCGGCGACGGCCGTGGCCTCGGTGGTGTTGGTCTCGGCGACATCGGCCGAGGTAGCCGCCCGGACCACACATCGCACCGTCGTGCCATCCGCGAAAGCGCCCAGGTCCTGGGTGTTGGTGACACGCACCGCCTCCACCGTGTGGGTCGGGGTGTTGAAGTCGAACGCGGCCGCACCCTCGGCGACGTAGACGAAGAACTTGGCGGCGTCGGCTTCTGCGCCGTCGGCGCGGTATCGCCATGTCGCGGTGACCTGGCCGCCCGCCCCCGGCGTCAGGGCCAGGCCGTAGGGCGCGTTGGGCGATGGCGGGATCAGATCGGCCGAGCCGTCGAGCGCGGCCTGGCGTAACCGGCTGGCGACGCCCTGGGTGTTGCCCACGCCGCAGGCCGTGACGGGGTTGACCCAGTACCAGCCGACCGAGTCGGCGGCGAGCCCGCCGATCGTGAAGGTCAACTCGTCGGCAGGCATGATGCCGACGCGCGTGTCGGCCCCGCTGATCGTGTCGCGCCGGTAGACCTCGTAGCGCGGGACGATATCGTCGGCCGGGGTAGTGGCGAGCTGGTACGCCGCAAGGGCCTGCGCGACAGTCAGGTGTGACGTGATGGCCACGTCCGCCAGGTGCCCACGCAGCGGGGCCTGCCCGCCGATGCGTGCCCCCAACGCGATGGCCGCGCCGTCGTAGCCGATCGCCGAGGAATGGGCCACGGTATGGTCTACGCCGTTGACGGTGAGCTTGCGGTCGCCGCTTCCATTGATATGAATGCCGATCTGATACCACGTGTCGGCGACGATGAAGGAGTCCGACTGGACGGAATGACCGACCCCGCCGATGATCGCGCGGCAGTCGATCTTCGCCCCGCTCTTGAAGGCGGCAATGTAGTTGTTGGATGCGCTAGCCGCGTGGTAGATGTAGTCGAAGCCCGTGGCACTATCAAAGCGCACCCAGATCAGGATGGTCTGGATCGAGGCCGGAGCGGCGGCGACAGGCACGCCCGATCGGATCACCCGCGAGCCGGTCATGTCGAGCGCCTGCGTGTCGCCGATGATCGGGCTGGTCGTCGCGGCGATGCTGCCTGCGTTGTGCTCGTACAGCGCGTCCTGCGTGCCCTTGAGGTCAGCGCACGTCGCGCCGTCGGCCACCGAGGCGTCACGGAACCGCCAACGCGCGTGGACGGTAGCGACAGAATCAAGATAGCTGCCGTAAGCGGTCATCGGCCCAAGACCTCCTGGATGATGGCGATGTTCTCGGCGACGCCGGGCTCATTCAGATCCGCGTCCCAATGCACCCAGACCTGCACCCTGCGGATACCGGCGTCGGCGATGAACTTGCAGATCGCCCGCAGCTGTTCCGGGTCAGCGACGACCACCGATCCATCCGGCGAGAGTGACCAAGGCCAGACGATCGGGATGACGCGGTGACCCGTTGCGGAAGCACGATCAAGAACGCCAGGCAGCCAGCCCTCGACGTCAACGCCCACGCGCGACTGGTAGCACTGCGGCACGATGGCGTCGATGTCCAGCTCCGCGTCGGCAAGGGCCTGCTGCACCTGGGCCATGCGGTCGGTGTAGCCCGTGGCATCGTTGCGCCCGGCGTGCGAGTAGAGCCAGATGTCGAGCTGCGGGTAGTGCTCCCGGATGTACGCGACGACCGCCCGAACGGCCGCGATGTAATCCGCAACGACGCTCGGGTGGTAAGGCAACGGCTCGATGTCAAGCAAGACCGGCGAGCCGTTGGCGGCGGCACGGTTGAGCTTGGGGATCAGCCGCCCGTTGTCGTCCTGCGCGATCGCGGTGGCGATCGTCTCGGGCGTGGCGATCTGATCGGCCGGGCCGATGTCGTTGTTGACGATGACCTCCGCCCGCACGAACGCGCCCGGGTACGCGGCCATCATCCCCAGGTGGTGGGTGTAGACCGCCTCCCGCTCGATGTTGGAGAAGCCGGGGTAGATGATGACATCCCCCGGCGCACGCTCGATCGCATCCTCGACCTCATCCAGCGGCCAGAGGTTGGCGGCGGTGTCGCTCAAGTAGACCAGGGCCAGCGCGTCCGGGTCGATCGCGTAGGTCATGCGCTCCGACCAGTTAGCCCCCAGCCATCGCGGCTCGGTCTTGTATCCCGCCGTGGCTGGCTCGATCAGCCGACACTGGGGGATGCCCGCCATCGCCGCGCGGGACAGGTCCAGCGAGATCGACCGCAGCGGCTCACCCGAACCGACCGCCGAGTAGTACCACCAGATCTCCGGCCACTCCTGCGCCTCGATCGCGGCGAGCAGCGTGGGGTAGTCGATGTCCGATCCCCCGGCTTCGCGCCACTCCTGGATCATCGTCTCGTGTTCAAGCACAACAGGTCGGCCATCCGTCATCGCCGACAGCTCACGCGCAAGCGCAGCGACCTCGGCCCACGCGGCCGCGTCTTCGATCGGACGGCCCCGCAAGATACGAGCGGTCTTGAACCCGGCGATAACGGGCAAGCCCGCGTCGATGCACTGCTGGGCGTGCGACACGGCGTTGTGCTCCCACGCCGTCATGATCGGTTG
This sequence comes from Planctomycetota bacterium, assembly GCA_039193915.1. Taxonomy (GTDB): domain Bacteria; phylum Planctomycetota; class Phycisphaerae; order Phycisphaerales; family Phycisphaeraceae; genus JAHQVV01. The sequence continues at coordinate 33,925 of JBCCWH010000022.1, read as the reverse complement.
GCCGGGCCAGTCTGCCGCGTGCGCGAGGTACTGATCGAGATACTGCTGTGAGTTGGCCTCGAACCAGGTGCAGACGTCTCGATCGACAGGCGCGGGCTGCAACGCCTCCACCATCCGCCGGTATTCGCGCAGCGACACCAGCAGGTCGGCCGTGCGCCGCTGGATCAATGCGCCCTGCCGGGCGAGCTCGTCGTCCGCCTGCTGCGCGTCCGATCGCTCGGCCTCATAGCTATCCCGCAGATCACGCTCGGACTGGTCACGCTCGGGGCCCGGCGGCGGCGGGTCGGCATGCGCGAAGTCGATCGCGGCAACAAGCCCAAGCAGGATGAGGGCGGCGGTGCAGACGATGTTGGCGGGGTTGGTTTGTTTCATGGGGTGACCTCTGTGGGTTGCGTGTGTTGGTTCATGTGTGCCGTCATGGCCTGGTTCATCTGCTGTCTAAAGTCCAGGCCGCGCTCTTCGCACCACTGGTACATGTCGGCGAGCGTCTGTAAGTAGCCGACGACGTGAGGCGCGAAGCCCTGGACGGCCGAGAGTTCCGCGAACTGCCGCGCCTCCGCCGAAGCGTCCACCCGACCTCGTTGCGAGGCCATCGGCTCGCTTGGGCAAAGGTCGCAAAATGCCCATGCCCAGCCGCTCATGCCCACGCGCTTCATCTTGTCGGCCTTGCGGCGATCGACGACGCCCAGCTTGTAGAGCTCGCGCATGCGGGGCTTGATCGTGCCCGGGCCGAGACAAGTGGCGTCCGCGATCTCCTTGATCGTGTGATAGCCCTCGCCCATGCTGCGCAGCGCGGTGTAGCAACGGGACTGACTCAAGCTCATGGGCGGAAGCGGCAATCACTCACCCCCGATCGTCAGGTGCGGGCGCAGCTTGTCGATGGTGGCCGAGCCGATGCCGGGCACCTGGATCAGCTCGTCGATCGAGCCGAACGGCCCGTGCTCGACCCGAGCGGCCACGATCGCCGCCGCCCTGACCGGGCCGATGTGCGGCAGCAGCTCCAGCTGCTGCGCCGTTGCCGTGTTGAGGTCCACCCCACCCCCGGAAGTCCCATCCCCGGAAGCAACGCCCTCGGATGTGTGCTCGTTGGCCGTCAATGCGGTGAGCGCCTTCACCTCGGCACGCAGCGCGATCAGCTCGTCGAGGATCAACCGCGTCTGTGCGTCGGGCCGGACGGGCGCGGCCGCGACCTCGACGCCGTCATAATCGCGGAGCGTCACGACCTGGTTGATACGGGGCAGGTCCGACCCGGGGAACAGCACCTGCACGCTGACACGGTCCGCTTCGCCGACCTGGTCACGCAGGACCTCGGCGGGCAGGGTGAGCGGCGCGTCCTCGCCCGAGCCCTCGGCCAACACGACGAGCCGCCCGCTACCGGGGGCGTCATCGACGGCGGGAACCCACACCTGCCAAACGACGGTGGACGGTGCCGCGTCGGCGGGCAGGTCCAGCGACAGCACCTCGTCGGCGGCATAGATGTGCAGCGGCGCACGCAGGCCGATGATCGACGCCGGGTCGGCGGCCGGGTCATCCTGGGCCCCAACCAAGTGGGCGAGCACGACGACAAATAGCAGAGAAGCGGTGACGATCGAATACCAGGGGGGGGTGTTTCTGCTCATGATCGAAGTCCTTTCAATCGCTGGTCAAACATCCGGCGACGCGGTCCAGGTCAGGGTGATCTCGCCCGACGCGGCGCTGCTCACGTCGGGGCGGCCGACCGCCGCGGGCAGGTCGGCCATCTGCACGGTGGTCTCGGTGACCGCGCTCACGTTCCCGGCGGCGTCCACCGCTACCACGCCGACCGGCAGCGTGCCGCACTTGTCCGCTGCGCGGTGCTCATGCTCCAGGACAACCACGTCGCCCGAGGCGGTGTCGCCGACCTCCGCGACGGCCGCCACCGTCCCGCCCGCCGGGACCGACGCGGCGAGGTTCGCGGCGCTCTCGGTGCCGACCATCAGCCGCAGCTCGGTCTGGTCGGTCCACGCCGCCTCGACGGTCACACTCACACGGATCAGTCCCATTACGCCCCTCTCCGCATCGCGGTGTCGTCGAGGTCTACGGAGATGCCCTGGCTCTTCTCCGGCCAGCAGGTGAGCGTGATGCCCACGATCGTCGGGTAGCGCTTGGCCGCGCCCCCGCCCCCGGAACTGCCCGCCGAGGTGGCGAAGGACAGGTTGCGGCCCTGGATGCCGACGACCCGGTCGCCCACACGCCAGGGGGCGAGGTTCATCCGCCAGGTGTCGTAGGTGCCCGACAGCCGCAGCCCCTCGCCCGCGTCGCGGACGCGCTCGGCGAGGTCCTGGATCGTCTGCGAGCGGTCGCCGCTCTCGGCCGTCGTCCCCGTGCCCGTGTCGCCGATCTTCACGAAGATCCCGCTGGCGTTGTAGTAGCTGTACGGCGCGGCCCAGGTCTCTTGGATAGTCGAGGGGACGTAGGCCATCCGGTCGTAGAGCGTGGTGCCCGTCGCGGCGGGCGGCGCGTCGTAGCGGGTCGCGTGGTCGGCCTCGACGCGGCAGGTGAGACGGAACTGCAGCTGGTGGGTCTGGATCAGCGTCCACCAGTTGTCGAGGTCGGCAGGCCGGGCGTCGCTGCCGTCGTCGGTGAACGTGGCCAGGTTCACCAGGGCGAGGTTGTCCAGCCGCTTGTCGGTCAGCTTGATCCCGAAGGCCCCAGTGGTCTCCGAGGGCAGGACCGCGAACTGCAGCTCGACCCGCGTCCAGGTGGCCCCGGCGTTCTCGCTCACTTCAAGGATCATGCCGTGTGTGAGCTTCTCGCTGGTCGGCCGGGTGATGGGCAGGGGCTGGCGCGGGCGGCGGGTCCAGACAATCGGGTCGGTGACGTTGCGGGCCGTGCGTTCGGCCGAGAGCGCGTCGGCCCCGTTGATGCCCAGGGCGGCGGCGAAGTCGAACCCGCCCGACTCCTGGGCGTACAGCGCGGGCGTGGCGTAGACCTGCAGGTCGTCGAGCAGCTGGCCGGTGCAGTCCAGGCCCCACGCCCGGCCGACGTACCAGTAGCGGTCGTACTCGTCGCCGACCGACGTGTGGCGGCGGTGGTAGGTGTCGCCCTGCTGGCCCTTGAGCATGTGCCCGTGCTTGTCGGTCACCACGGCCGCATCTACCTTGTCGGCGGGCCACAGCGGCTTGAGCGGGATGCTCGCCTCGATGTAGGTGTGGCCGACGACGACGGCGCGGTTACGCACGTCGGCCGCGTCGCGCATCCCACGGAACATCGAGACGTTGTTCCGGGCCAGCGCTTCCTCGGCGGAGAGGCCGCCGAAGGTTTCGCGCTTCATCATCTTGATCGCGGTAGACGGCCCCGCGCCCTTGCGCCACAGCCGCAGCTCGTAGAGCCGGTCGGGCGCGGCGTTCGCGTCGTCGGGCAGCGAGCGGCCGGCGGCCGGGGCGATCGCCATGCCATAGCCCACCGCCGCGCAGAGCTTGTCGAGCGCGTCGAACACGCCCAGCCCCTGCACGCTCACGGCCGGCATCCGCGCCGCCAACCCTTCCCAGCGATCCCCGGCCGACGCCCCCTCGCCGGGGGTCGGTTCGGTCAATGCCGCGTAGGTCTCGTACTCCAACGCGACGCTGCGGGCGAGCGTGGCGTCCTGGCCATAGAGCCACATCACAATCGTCGAGAGCAGCGCCTGCTGGACGGTCCAGTACTCCGCCTCGGGGTCGCCGTCGCCCGTGAAGAGTTTGGCCACCATGCTCATCGGCCCGCCCGGTGAGGCGGCGATCGCCGTGAGCGTGGCGCTCGCGTGCATGTTCGGCCGCCCGCCCGCGTTGAAGACGGCGGGCACCGCGGGGCCGTCGATGATGAGCGGGGTGTCCACCAGGTTGTCGGGGTCGGCGACCCACCGCCCGCGCACGACGTGGTCGGGGTGGGTGTTGTCCACCTCCGGGGCGGCGAAGGCCGTGATGGTCATCGACTCGCGCTCGTCGTCGCCCGACCGCTCGGCGACGATCGAGCTGCGGGAGAGGACACCCTCGAAGACAACCAGCCCCGTCTCTTCGGCAGAGCCCGGGATGATGTCGTCCAGCCCCTCGATCAGAAGATCGCCGGTGCTGGCCGTCGATCGCTGGACCACACGCACCTGGTCGTCGGTGGCGTAGCGTGCGATCATCGACTCGATCGGCTCGATGCCGACCAGCGCGACGTAGTCGAACTTGGCCCAGCCCGCGTTCGTCCCGCGCTGCAGGCGGACCTCACGCACGCGGAGGAAGGCGTCGTACTCCCAGCCGTCCTCCCCCGACGAGGCGCTGGTGAGCTTGCCCATCTCCAGCGGCGTACCGCTCCGCACTTTGCGGCTGTAAACGTCGTAGGCGACGGTCGGGATGACGCGGGCTTCATCGGCCATCAGACGAGCAGCTCCCAAAGCATGTAGACCTCGACGCGGGCCCCGGGGGCGACCATGCCCTCGGCCTGGTAGGCGTGGGGGCGACCGCGCAGGCGGAACGACGCGAGGTCCGCGTCCTCGAAGGGGACACCGTGGATCGTGAGCTTGTGCGGCGTGATGTCCTGCTGCATCGCGGCGTAGGTGTCGATGTGGGCGTAGAGGTCGGCGAAGGTGTCCGCGAGCAGCGGGCCGGTGATGACCCAGGACTTGGGCCGCGTGAGCCCCTTGATGACGTAGCGCGACGGGTCACCGACGAACCCCTCGACACGGCGCGACGACAGCTTGCCGGGCACGGGCGTGTGCCGGGTGTCCTCACCGAGGCCAGGGGCGGCCGCGTCGTCGATCATGAAGAGCGGATCAGGCATCAGCGCCGCCCTCCTGTCGGCAGCTCACGGTCGCCGGTAGACGGGTCGGTGCTGTTGTTGATCTGCGTGCCGTTGATAACGGTCTGCTGCTTGACGACGACGGTGGGCTTGCCGCCCTTGCTCACCTCGTCGGTTTCATCGTCCTCGGCGGACTGCCCGGAAACATCCTCGATCCCGAGCGCCTCGGTCGCCGTTTCACGGCTGTGGAACACAGCGTCCTGCCGGATGATGTCGTCGATGTCCTCCCCCTGCCCGAGGACGGTCAGGGCGGTGATTGCTGCATTCACCGCAACGATCGGGTCATCGCTGACTGCGGATGAACTCACGAAAGCCGAGTCGGCGATCCGCCTGCGGATCGGCCCGATCCCCATCTCACGCAGCCGCGTCCGCAGCGCCGTGCGGTAGACCTCCATCTCAAGGTCGCCCTCCGACTCCTCGTCGGTCGCCTGCTGGAACTGCGCCTGCGCCCGCACACGGGCAAGCTGATCACTCAACGCGGCCGCCCGGTCATTGCCAAACTGCTCGCGGATGGCTTGGGCGGTCAAGTCTTCGTCGCTGTCTCCGGCGGCCACAACGGCATCCAGCTTGTTGAAGAGCGCAGCGCGGTTCTCGGGATTGGCTAAAGCCGTAGCGGTTACGATCGCCTCCGCCCCTACCAAGGTCTCCAGCTCCGCCCGGCTGATCCGTCCCTGCTCGATCGCCTCGCCGAGCGTGCGTAGCGCAGTCAAGAAGTCGCTGTTGTCGATCCCCGCAGAGTCGAGGATGCCCTGGTTGCGATCCGCGGAATCGCCCAGCAGGCGCAGCAGGATGGTGCGCAGCCCCGTCACCTGCTCTTCGGGATTGCGGGTGTCAAGGCCCGTGGCCCCAGCGACCAGGCCTGCGGACTGCGCGGTGTTGAGGTCACCAAAGCCCTGCCCCGGCCCCAAAAACTTGCCGAGCACGGCCGCGATGACATCGGGGTCCGAACTGCCTGCCTGCTGGATCGTCGCGCGCAGGATGTTCTGCGCCACCTGGGCATCCCCGGTCTGGGCATAGAGCCCGGCGAAGGCACGGGCGAGCGGCTCAAGCGGCGCACTTGTCGTTCGGCCGGTCTCCACGACTTCGAGGAACAGGTCCTGGAGCTCCTGGTCTGATTGGCCTGGGAAGAAGCTCTTGAGCGAGGTAAAGGCGCGGGTGGTTTCCAGAAGGTCGCGGCCCCCAGCGACCGCCGCCGAGCCAATGAACTCCTTTTCCTGATCGTTGAAGCTGTCGTTGAGGAACTGGAGGTCGAGGAATGCGCGGGCGAACTCGTGCGCGGCCTCGGTGTTTTCGCCCATTTCCTGCCGGATGATCGCCAGGGCACGACGTAGGCCGTTGACGCCTACGAGCCCAGCCACCAGCCCCAGAGCAGCATTCCTGATACCGTCGAAGCCGCCGCTCAACTGCCCTGCGCCTTGTGCCCCTTCCTGCATTGCACTGGTCGATTGCTGTTGAGCGTTGACACTCTCGCGCACCGCGTCACTGGCGCGACGCTGCGCCTGCTGCTCCCTGCCCAGCGAACGCGCCAGACGCTCGATCTGGCGCTGGCGTCGATCCGAGACCCGCTCGGCCTCACGCTCGCTCACCGTGCCCGACTCAACGGCTTCCTCCAGCGCGATCTCACGGCGTTGCAGCTCGATCAGGCGTCGGCGCTTGGCGTCGAGCTGTTGCGTCCGCCGCTGATCCGCCGATACCGCCTTGTCCGCCGCCCGCGCCTGCTCATCGGTTGCCTTGGACAGACGGTCCGCGTCGGCGGCGGCCTGCTTGAGCGTGCCGCTGCCGTCGTCGGTGACCGTCAGTTTGCGTTCGATGTCGTTGGGCATATCAGACATTCAGGAGCGATGAATCAAAGCGAAGCGCGAAACCTCCGGGGCCTACTTCCGGGGGTTAGGCGAAGGCGACGGCGGTGGCCTTGGCCTGCAAGCTGAACCCATCCACCGACCGGCCCTGGATGCCGCCGTCCGCGCCCTCGAAGATGGGGTTGGTCAGCGTGACGGTGACGGTGTTGCTCGTGCCGGCCTCCTCGGCGTCGAAGGTCGCCGTCGCGGCCTGAGTGCCGGCCAGAGAGTTGAGGGCCTGGTACGACTTGCTGCGGATCGTGAGCTCGACGTTAGGCCGCTCACTGGGCAGCTGGTGGTAGGCGCTGGGGGCCATGTCGTCCTCCTTCATCACCGCGAGCGTCTCGGGCGCGTTCTTGCGGATGGTGACGGCGGTGAGGCCCTTGTGGACATCAGCGCCCACGGTGAAGTTGCGGGAACGGACGAGTTGGACTTCGACGATATCTGGCATGATGGGTCTCCAAACGTGCGGGGTTATGCAGGCAGCGCCTGCTGGAACTTGATGTCAAAAAACTGGCCAACGAAGGTGGCGCGGTCGTGGTCGGCAAAGCCGTCCGGCTCGGCACCCCCGGAAGAGGGCTGCATGTGCAAGACGCCCGCGCCGCCCGCGCCGGTGCCCAGCCCCGAGCCCGCCAGGTCACGCGAGGCCTTGACCCACGCCGTGCGGATCGAGAAGTAGGTCGCGGTCGCCTGCAGCAGGTCGCTCTCGTGCTGCGTCAGGTCGGAGGGGTCGGACTTCGACAGCACGCCGAGCATGACTCGGACGGTGTGCTCTTCGTAGTCGTCGATGTCGTCGGCGATGTTGCCGTCCCACCAGATCATCACGCGCGGGGCCCCGGAAGTGACCTTCGACGGATCGACATAGCCCAAGGTGACCTTGTCGAGGCCGACCGCCTTGCCGTTGACGGTGGCGTTGCCCGAGATCGTCTTGAGGGCGAGCAGGATGTCGCAGAGCTTGCAATCAGGTGTTGGCATTGAACACCTCCCCTGCGATCGCCAGCTGCAGGGCCTGGTCGAACAGCCCGTCGATGTGGCCTTCGCGGTTGAGGTAGGCGACGTTGAGCGCGTCGGTGCCCTCGACCTGGACCTCGTCCTTGAGCACAAACAGCAGCTTGCCGCGCTGCCGCCCCTTGTTCTTGCCCTTCGTGTACGTGCCGCCCTTGGGGTCGCGGAGGAAAGCGACGAGGTTGCCCCGCTTGCTCTTGAAGATCGATAGCATCGTGCCCCCGCGTGGCCCCTTCTGCTCGAACGCTTCGCGCGGGCTCATCCGCATCTGCCCCGATTTCGTGAGGTTCTCGCCGACCGGAATCCAGAGGTGTTTCGCGTTCTTTGGCGTGATCGTCGTGACACCCGCGTCGAGGATCGTGCGGGCGTAGGCACTGGCCGGCCCCTGGGCAGCGCCGTAGGTGCCGCTGAACGGCCCGTCGAGCTCGTGATGGATCGCCTGCAGCAGCGCCGTACTCCGCGCGGCGAGCGGCAGCTTCCCGTTACGTTTCTCACCAGGGTTCCCGCCACGCAGCAGGTTGACCTTGAGTTCGTTCTCCAGCGACACCAGCGACCGCGTGAGCGCGTGCTCGACGTTGCCGACGAACACCTGCGGCGCATGGATCATGCGCTCAAGCTCGGCGGTCGAGGGCGGCGTCAGCAGCAGGCGGATCACGGCCATGAGGATGAGGGCTCCTAGGGTCACAGCGACAACCTCCGCAAGGCGCGGCAGGCCTCGATCAGCTCGGGGTGGGGCTTGGTCTCGGCAAGCGAGATGCGGCCGCCCGCTTCGCCCGCGTCGATCTCACGCAGCCCGGCCTGGCCCTTGGTGTTCCACCAGCGGATGACCTGCTGGGCGATACCGTGCTGCAGATCCCCAGGCGGCGCGATCGCCCCGGCGGGTAGGTTGGCCGGGTCACCGAAGCCCGCGGTGTAGATGACGAGATTCGACCGGGGCGTCGATCGCCAGGTGTCGTAGAAGCGCTGCAGCACACCCAGCTCGGCCGAGTCGATGATGTAGTCGTCGCCATCGGACAACTCGTCAGCGGCGGCGAAGTCGTCGGAGTTGCCGGGGCCGTAGATCGACTTCACCGACGCGACGGACTCAATCGGGTAACGGTCCAGCCGCAGGCGGTCGGAATGGCCAGACGCGACGGGGTACTCGATGCGTGACTCCTCACGCCCCAGCGGCCGCCCGGCGAGTTGCGACGCGAGGTCGGACGCCTGCTCGATCATTGTGTCGAGCAGCGCATCCTCGGCCGACCCGTTCAGGTCGAGCCGTTGCTTGATGTCATCGCGTTGGGCGAGCTTGGTGGTCATGGTCGAGGGAGGTTCCGGGGGAGTCGGCGTTGGGGTGGGTGTGTTCGGCGATCCATCGTTCGGCGAGGGCCATCATTTCGGAGCGGAAGTTGAGGCCGAGCCGTTCGCAGAGGTCTTGCATCTCTTCGAGGGTTTGGCAGTAGTCCTGGCCGAGCCGGTCCAGGTGGCGGTGTCGGTGCCGGGGGCGCTTGTCTGGGCTACTCACCGAGGACCTCGTAGGTGTCGGCGGGCAGGCCGATCTCGCTGATCTCGCCGCGTGTCAGGCGTATGCGCATGCCGGGCTTGTAGCGCGGCCTGTCGGGCGGGGTCGGGGCAGTCACTTTGATCTCGACCCGCTCGTCCGCGTTGCTGACGGGGGTCGGGGTCGGCGTGTCGGCCTGCTTCGCGGTGGATTTCTTCTTTGCCATGAGGGTGCCTTTCGGTGTGGGTGCGTACGCGCGAGGCCGGGTTGGCTATCGCGTGATGACGGTGATGTCGTCGTCGGTGATGCCCTGGCGTTTGGCCAGAGCGGGCGTGAGCCAGACACGCTGGCCGACCGACCGACGCGGCGGCCCGACGATGTGCCGGTTGAACTCGACCAGCTTCTTCCCGCGGAAGGAAACCCCCTGCGAAGCCCCCTCATCTTCTGCAGGCATGTCGTCCTGGTGCGCCTTGATCGCGGCGGCGATCTGCTTGTTGGTCATACCGGCGGTAAGCTCGACGCCGAGCGCCTGGGCCTTTTCGATGAGCTGCGCTTTGTTGGGCATTGGAGGTTCCTTCGATGGGGGTTTGAGCGGTCGTCTAAACCGTCCCCACGGCGTCAACCGTGGGGGCGGGTGTGTTGCCTTCCGGGGGCCGGGGGTTACGCGGCGGTCTTGAGGCCGGCGATCGCCTCGTCCTCGCCCGCGCCGTGGACGGCGATGGCGTAGCGGCGACGGCCGAGGACCGTCCGCAGGCGCTCGGCGAACTTGTAGTGGTCGCTGGACTCGATGCCCATCTGGCGGCGGTCGCCGAAGACGGCACCCTCACGCAGCGAGCCGTAGATCGCCTGCACCGCGTCGGTGCCGGTCGCCTTGGGCAGGACCTGGGTGAACTCGACCTCGGCACCCAGGAACATCGGGACCGGTCGCTCGCGGACGTTGCTTGTCGTCGAGCCGCCCTGCGCCAGCTGGATCGGCACCATGACCTGGAAGAAGAACTGCCGCGAGCAGTACCACTTGTCGTCCTGGCCGGTGGTGATGACCATGCCCGCGACCTCGGTGAAGTCGTCGAGCGTGAGCGCGCCCCAGGTGTTGCCGCTGCCGGTCTTGATGGCGTTGGCGTGGAGCTTCTTGATGATGCCGTCGAACTGGTTGGGCTCGCCGCCGCCCGCCGTGTCGCCGTTGAAGCCCTGGCTGTCGTGACCCAGCGCGAACGCCCGGCCGATATCTTGGGCAAGCATCTCGCCGATGGCGATCGCCGAGTCCTCGTCCACGATCTTGCTGATGAAGGTGAGCACGCAGCCCTCCTTCGCCGCCAGCGGCTGGGCGCTGACGACCATCTCGCCATCGGTCGGGGCGGTGCCCTCTGCCGGGTGGAACATCTGCAGGTGGCCGGTGACCTTGGGGTAAGGCATCGACGCTTCGGACATCGGCTGGTAGCGGGCGTTGCGCTCGTACACGCCGTAGGTCTCGGTGATGTTGATGAGCGTGGCGAGGAACCCCTGGGGGATCAGCGCCGAGGCGTCGCCCGAATCGAACTGGGCCTTCTCATAGATGGCCGGGTACTCGGACTTGATGACCGCCATCGCGTCCTTCGACCCGAGGAGCTTGGCCATGCCGTAGAGCCCGAACGCGCGGGCCTCGTCGGCCGAGGGGAACATGCCCCGGTAGTTGCCGTTGGTGTCGAAGACGGTCCGCTTCATCTCGGCCAGCTTCTTCTGGAAGTCTGCGTCGAGCTCGTTGTGCTTCTTCTCGACCTCGGCGATGGCCTTCATCGCGTCGGGGATGAGTTCCTTGTCTTCGATGCCCTTGACCAGTTCGGCGATCGCGTCGTCGAACGACTTGCCGGACTCGGCGGTCTGCATCAGCTGGTCGAAGAACTTCTTCTGCTGTTCGGTCAGTTCCATCTGTGGTTGCCTTTCGTGTGATGAGTTGAGCGGTGCCCTATATGGCAGCGCAGTGGTTAGTTGCCGACCCCGAGGTAGTCGAGGGCGGCGTGCCCGGCGCTCCGCTTGGACGGTGGGTCGGGCGGGGTGACTTCACGCTCAACGCCGTGAATCCCGGCCTCCTGGAGAAGCTCAACGAAGTCCTGCATGAGCGTCGCCATCGGGCCGCCGGGATCGGCAGAGAGTTGCTGCTTGATCGTGTTAGCTTGGTGGGGTGTGATCGCGTCGGCGAGGGCCTTGACGACCGCCGGGTTGGCCAGCGCTTTCACCAGCGCGGCGACCAACGCCTCGGGCTCGATCGAGTCGGGGGCGATGCCGTCGCCCTTGACGTGGGCGTCGGGGTTGGCGGGCACCGCGACCGAGCTGCACTCGATGATCTCGATCTTCGTAAAGACGCGGACCTTCTGCTTCTGGCCGTCGATGACCTCATCGACCATCTCCCACTCGTGGACGATGAAGCCGATCGAGAACGCCTTGACCGACCCGGCCTTCACCAGCGCCCAACGCTCCTCGGCGTCGGTGTTGCCCTCCGCGAAGACGGCCCACCCCTCGATCGTGTCCTTGGTGATCTTGACCTCTTCCCAGTGGCCGATCGGCGACCAGTGGTCGTGGTCTTTCAGCATCACCGGGTTGTCGAGGAAGCGCGGCAGGAACTCCTTGGCCGCCGACGGCTCAACGATCTCGCCGTAGCGGTCCAGTGACCGCGAGCTCATCACGGCGTAGACGCGGCGGCGCTCCTCATCGACCTTCTTGATCTCAATGCCGTAAGACGCGAGCCCGCGCGTGCCCGCAACCGGCTCGATGCTGCGCTGGGTCGGGTCGAGGAACTGGCGGCCCTTGACGTTGATGTACTTGAGGACGGGGTGTGTCATGGCGTGGTCCGTTCGGTGAGTTGCTTGTGGGTCAGGAAGCCGCGCGAGAGGTAGCGCCCGACGACGGCCTTGATGCCGTCGCCAGGGAACCGCGCGAGCGTGGTGCAGCCGCAGTTGATGTCGTCCTCGGGCTCGCCCGTCGCGCGGGGGTGGTCGCAGGTGTTGCCGGTCTGCGGCAGCACGAACTTCTGGCTGTTGGGGAGCGGCGCGACCAGCGTCTGCGCCTCGGCCTGCATGTGGTGTTCGCGGCCGGTCTCGCGCCGCGACCACAGCCAGGACTTGAGCGGCGTCCCCGCCTGCTTGCGCCCGATGTGCCGGGCCTCCTCGACCGACCGGCCGATCTCGGTGCGGGCGATCGTGGCGGCTCGGCCGTTGGCCGCGCTAAACGTCTTGCGGATGCGCTCGGTGATCTGTGCCGTCGTCTCGCCTCCGGTCAGCCCCGCTTCGAGCGTGTCGCGGACCTGGCGGCGCAGTGTGCGGTTGACATCGGTCAGCTGCAGCTCGCGGCGACGCAGCGACGAGACCACGTCGGGGTCGTCGATGCGGAACGGGTCGGCCTCGCTGCCCGTGGCCTGCGCGTGCTCGGTCATCGCCTGTTCGCCGCCGAGCCGTGTGGCCTCACGCATGATCGGCCCCACCTTGGCGACGAGCGAGCCGTTGGCCTCGACGATGTTGAAAAGGATCTCCGCGATGAGGTCGCGTCGTTCAACGTCGGACAACGCACGCACGGCCTTGTCGCCGCCGAGCAGACGATCCAGCTTCGACATCACCTCGCGCTGCAGCTCGGAGAAGTGGCGCGACACCTTCGACCGCGCGGCCTTGTCCAGGCCGACCCACGACAGACGCCACGCCTGCCAGATCGACGCAAGCTGCTGCTCGGTGACCTCGCGCTCGACGATCGCCCGCGCTCGTGTGCCCTCGTCATCATCCCCATCGTCGTCGGGATCAACCGCGGGGCCGATGTCTTCGGGTTCATCACTTCCGGGGGGGCCGGGGGGATCGTCGATAACCGGGGTGTCGTCCTGCACGTCGATGAGCCCGGCGTTGCGCCACCAGGTGTCGCCCCAGGGGACCTCCTCGAACGGGATGTCGAACGCACGCAGAACCTGGTTGAGGGGCACGCCCTTCTCAACCCACTCGCCCGCCTGCTTGGCGAGGTCGAGCGCCGCCTGCTGCAGGACCGGCACGCCCGAGGGGTCGAACCATGCGTAGTAGTCCAGGTCGAACGCCCGCGCCCGCGACGACGCCTCGCGCCGCATCCGCACGCGCTTCTCCGCTACGCTCATCGCGCGGCGCTCGGCCATCATCTGCTGCGCCGAGGCCGGACCATCGACCGGCGTCAGGATCGCCTCGCACCACTCCTCGGCGAAGCGCTCGGCGCGGGGCAGGTGGGTGTTGGTCCAGACGACCAAATGCCCGGCGTCGAGCGTCTGTCCCGAACCCAGCCCGCCGGAAGCTTGATAGCCGAGCACCAGGGTGTTGAGGCCAAAGCCCACGCAGATGTCCTCGCGGGTCATCTGCTTGAGCGCGGAGAACTCCATCTCCTGGAAGCTGTTGAACAGCCGCTCGATCGTGAGCCCGCCTTCTAGCAGCATCCACTTGTGGCGGTTGTTGTGGCCGCTGTGGCGCTCGCGCAGCTGGGCGAGCAGCTCCTTCTTCTGCGGCTCGGTCAGGTTGCGTTCAGACCGTAGACCCATCCCGCCCGACGCGCCGAACTCCAGCGAGTTGTCGTTGGCCGAGTCGGCCTTGAAGTACTGCCGCACGGCCAGGCCCACGGCACGACGCGCCGCGAGCGGCCGGCCCAGGTCGCCGCTTCCGAAGTCGGCGTCAACGATGCGATGGACTTGCTCGGCCGGGATGATGTCATGCACGCCTGCCGCGCCGACGGGCCGGTGCTCGTAAGCGATGATCTCGCCGGTGCCCCGGTCCTTGATCTCGGTCATCTCGATCGGTGAGCGGACGGTGTACTCCAACACTTCCGTCCGGCTGGTCGAGAGCAGGTTGACGTGGTAGGCCACGCCGAACAGGTCGAGGTACGCGGACATCGCGCGGCGGTAGTTGCGGGCGGTCAGCTTTGGGTTGGGCCGCTGGGCGAGCAGAGCCAGGGGCCCGGATTCGATGACCTGATCTTCGCGGTCGGAGATCCGCATCGGCATCATCGCCATCGCCTCGGCCTTCGCCTTGACGCAGGCGTAGACGACGCCGACCTTGCTGTAGGGGTTGCTCACGTCCGACGCCGAGCGGCCCTTGACCAGGTCGAAGAACTGGTCCACGGGCATCGACGACTTCTCGGAGGCAAAGCCCCACGCCTTGGCGTAGGCGGCCTGCTGTTCGGGGCTCACGGGATGGGCACTGGCGAGCTTGCTCATAGCAGCACCTCCATGCGCGGGACGGCGTCGGGCGTCTTCGCCGCGTGGCACGCCAGGGCCAGCGCCCAGAACTTGTCGGCGTGGCCTTCCTCGGTGCGGGCCGCGTCGAAGCGCGGCGTGCCGTTGGCGGTGCGGGTCATGCGCACGGCGTGGAGCTGCTCGCGGGTATCGCCGTCGCCCGGCACGCGGACGGTGCGGTCCTCGAAGTAGCCACGCAGCGGCGACGCCAGTTCGTCCTTCGCGGGCAGCGTGAACTTGACGCCCTCACCCTTGCCGGCGCGCTCCGCCTCCTGGGCGATCTGTGTGCCCAGGCCGGTCGCGTCCACGCACGCACGCACGACCTTGGGGTGGGCCATGCGATCCAGCAGCGCACGCTGCTTGACCGACAGGTCCTCGTCGGTCATCACCAGGACCTCGCGGGTCCAGAGGATGTCGCCGACGCGCTCGACGGTCCAGATCACCGTGCGGTCCTTCGACTCTCCGATGTCCATGCCGATGTATCGCTGGCCGTCGCCGTAGTGGGCGGGGTTGCCTGCATCGTCATCCTCGCACTGCTCGATCAAGCTGTAGGTCAACCACGAGCTGGCGTCCTTCGACGGGATCGCCATGTACTCCTGCAGCCACTGGTCCTCGTTGCGGCAGCGGGCACGCTGATCGGCCAAGAAGCGATCGCGGGTCATGTCCGGCCGGTTGGGCTGAACGACGCGCTCAACAAGCCCCTGCTCGACCGCCTCGACGATCGTGACCCGGTGGACCGACCAGGGCATGTCGCCGTCCTTCGCGGTGCCCGCCGCATGTCGTTTGCCCTCCTGCACGAACTTGTGAAACGCCGTCCCCTCGCCGTTGTGTGTCGAGAGGATGCGGATGGCGTAGCCGTGCGTCGCGGTCGGTGAGGCCGCGTCGTACATCCCCATCGGATCGTCGTGGAATGCGAACTCATCCAGGCAGACATCGCCGCCCTTGGAGCGGAAGCGCCGAGGGTTGCTGCTCATCGCGGTGATGCGCGATCCGTTAGGCATCCGCACCACGAAGGCGGTGGCCGAGCGTTTGGTCAGCTCGTCGTAGACCTGCTCGGTGACAACCTCTACGACCTTGCCCGCGATCTTCATCCAATACCGGCAGTACTCGGCGAACTCGAACGCGGCCGACTCGTCCGCCGACGAGAACCAGTAGTCGCAACCACGGCCGACGAGACGGGAGAAGATGGCGTCGTTGGCCTCCACGAACGTCGCGCCCACGCGCCGCGACTTCTCCCATATCTTCATCGCACGGGGGACCGGCTGGCCGTCGCGGCCCTTGAGCACGTTGCCCTTTGCGTCACGCTCGTAGTCGGTGCGCCATGCTTCCTGGTAGGGGAGCAGAACGCGCCCGCTCGAAATCTTCGAGTCGGTGATGGCCTCCGGGGCGGACGGGATGGCGACGGTGTCGGTCACAGGTGTGATTACTTCCGGGGGGTGCGGCGGGCGTCGATACGGGTTGTGGTGCGGACATCCAGCACGGCTTCAAGCGCCTTGGGCAGGCCGCCCTTCGCCGCGTGCTTGGCGTAGGCGATGAGCGCGGGCCAGTTGACGCCGATCAGCTCGGGACGCTTCGCACGCCGGAGGGCGGCGACCAGGCCGGCGGTGTCGGTCACGGCCTTGACCTTGGCGTCTTGCTGCACACGCAGCGACATGCCCTGGGCACTAGCGCGGTGGCCGGGCTGGTCTTTGAGATCGGCGATCGCGGCCTTCTCCGCAGCGGCCATCTCCAGCTCGATCTGATCCAGCTTGCGTCGGTAGTCGTGGCGGCGACGCGCGAGCTTCGCGTAGCGTGCAATAGCGTCGGGTGTCTTGGGCATCAGAGTTCCCCTTTCATGGCCTGGTCGAGGATGGACAACACGTCCGACTCGGTCAGCTGGCCCCGGTTGGTTTTGGCTTGTTTGGTCGTCGCGGCCTTCGCCGACTCGATCGCCTGGCGGTGCTTCCGTTCGGCGTCTTCGATCTGCTGTTGAAGCCGCTTCGATCGTTGTTCGGCGAGATCGAGCTTGGCCTCGGTTTCCGACAGGCGGCGTTCGTAGTTCAGGCGGTCGAGCTCGACCTTGTCGGCGTTGTGCTGCGCCCGCTCCGCGTCGGACAGCGCCATCGCCAGCTTCGGTAGGTCCTTGAGGACCTCGTCCACGTCGTCGGTCGTGACCAGCTTCTCGGCGAGTAGCTCGACCATGCGGTGCCGGGTGAGCCGCGTCATGCTGCGGATGCTGTCGTCGGTCGCCTCCGCCACAGACAGCCGGGCGATGCGCTGGGCGTACTCGGCGGTGACCTGGCCGAGCAGCGCCTTGAACCGATCGGCGAAGCGGTAGAACGTGCTACGGGCGACGACGGGGTTGTCGTCGTCACCGCCCAGCAGCTTGTTGGTCTGCCGCCACGCCTCGGCCGTCGAGAGCTTGCGATCGCTCAACAGCAGGCCGACCTCGAACAGGTCGGGGGTCGAAAGCTCCAGCAGCGAGCCGGGCCGATCGGTCGCGCTCTCGAAACGGCGGATCGTTTCGTCCACGCGCTCCGAGCGGTTGGGCATCTGCGAGTTGTCAGCAACTGCGTCGGTCATAGCCCGAGCTCATCCTCCAGCTGATCGATCTGGTCGCGGAGTTGGTTGCCCTTGCGGATTAGCTCGGCGGCGCGTTTCGCGGCCGACTCGATCCGGGCAGGGTCGAGGTCAAAGGGAGAGTTCAGAACAAACGAGGCGTCGAGCAGCGAGTCCAGGTCGTCCTTGAGCTCCTGCTCAAGCTCGACCAACTCGCCGCGCTTTTCGCCGAGCAGGCCCTGCTTCATCAGGCGTTGCTTCCGGAGGTCAGCCACCGAACACCCCCTTCACGACCCAGCCCCCGATCACGACCAACACGGCGATCCCGCCGCTCCACGACGCGATGCGCCACTTCAAGCCGTCCACCGTGGTGCGGATGTGTTCCATGTCGTCGTGGAGTTCTTCGCCATCGACGAGGGTGGCGGGCAGTTTCTGGTCGATCCCCGCGCGCCACTGCTCAAGCTCGCGGAGTCGTGTCTCCTGCTCGCTAACCATCCGCTCCATTCGGGCGTTGATCGCCTTCTGCTCCTGGATGTGTTGGCGAACGACCGTCGTGGTCTGTGTTAGCTGCTGCTGCGCCTTGCCGAGGAGGTTGGCGTTGGATCGCAGCTGCTGCATCAGCTCGGCGAGTTGTTTGTCACTGGGGGGCATGGGTCGCGTCCGTGCGGTGTGAGTCGGTCCGGGAAGTGCCGTCGCCCGCTTTCGAGGGCAACGGCGAAGTGGTCACAATGGCTCGGACACGCGGCCAAGGAGGTCCGCGTGCCCGAGCACGCCACGGAGGATTCATCCGGTCTCGGCTTCGACGAGCAACGGCGTGCCAACGAGCAGCGGGCCCGTCCTCGCCTGCGCCTCCTCGACGAGCTTGCGGGCCTCGGTGCTCATGCGTGATCGCAGCTCGCTCTTCACGCCCGCATCGTCGAAGTTGACCACGCCGCCGTTGTTCGCCTTGGTGTGCTCGATCGAGACAACGATGTCCTGCGCGGCCCGCTTCGTGCGGCGGCGGAGCGTCTCGGACAGCGCCGCGAGCAGGCCGCCCGCGATCGCCAGGTAGCCGCCGTAGGGCGGGGGGACAACGGTGCCCGCCGACGACAGCCCGGCCGCGATCGCGTCCAGCCCCGTGTCCGCATCGGCCAGCCGCGTCTTCAGGTCGGCCGCGACGGCGTCGGCCTTGGACTTCCCCGCCTTGGCGTCGTCGAGCAGCTCCAGGAGCTCGTCACGGTCCTCGCCTTCGGGCAGTGCGGCGAGCTGGGTCTCGATGTCGGCGATGACCTGGTCGAGCGCCGCCGACTCCTCCTCGGCGGCGGTGATCGCGTCGCGGATCGGGGCCGCGCCGCCGGGCTCGGTCGCCCACTCAACGGCGGCGCAGCCGGGCAAGAATGCGAAGGCAAACAGGCAGATCAGCGAGAGGACGAGGAGGAGTTGCGGGGGGCGTTTGCGTTGCATGGGCGGAGTCCTTTCCGTTTAGTGTGGTGTGCGTTTCGACCTTGTTTTCAAGGGGTTTTCTTAGTGCGGCAGTCGCGTCAGATACGACATCGGGACGGTGATTTTTTCGGGCGTGTCGGTGTCGTGCAGGCGGATGTCGGCACGGCCGTCGCTGCGGAACGCGAGCACCGTGGCGAGCTCGCTCGTGCCGTCGGTCCAGGTGACGAGGCACTCGTCGCCAGGGTCGATCGCAAGCTCCGGGCGCGTTGGGGGCGTGGCGGTGTTCACGCAACACCGCCCTTCAGCGCCTGCTTCACGGCCGGGCGATGTACGACGCGGATGTGCTGGGGTACGGTGAGCATGAAGCGGGCGCGTTGCTCGCTGGCGCGCTCGCAGAAAAACGACACGTCCATCGCGGCGAGGTCGCCGAGGTGGCGGCGGTCGAACTCGCGCACCCAGACGCCGATGCCGCCATCGACTTTGAGCCGCGCGGAGTGACCGGCGACCGTGTCGGCGAGGACCACGCGGGCCGTCAGGCCGGTGGCGGCGTTCGTGAGCTCGACGGCGTCGCCGATGTCGAGCCAGATTTTGAGATGGGTTGGTGTGACGGTCCTGGACATCCCTGCGATCGACCTTCCGCCCACGTCCGTGTGGGCATAAAACAAGGCCGCACCGATCGCACGCCTAACCGGTAGGGGCGCGATCGGAACGGCCTCGGGGGTCGTTCGATTGCAGTTTTACATCAACACCAAGGCACCGGCTTTCACCGGCCGAGAGCAGCCATCACACCGCGCTCGTCTGCCGTAGAAGACACGATCGGCCCGAGCGTGTCAAGGCCTTGAGATAAATTTTCTGGTGGGGCTTGATTTGCCGTAAGGGTTTCGTTAGGATTAACTGATCGACAAGATGGACCGCCGGGGCCCCACGGACGGGGCACTTTTTGCCTTGTTTTCTAGGGACATACGATGCTTCGATTCATGGTGGGAGATAATGCGTACAAGGTGCAGGTCGCACCCAAACCCCTGTCCGACTACCGAGGCGAGCCCGCGATGGGCCTCTGCCACGGCGACCGGCGGCTGATCGAAATCTCGCCCGAATGCCCGCACGGCGAGCGTCTGCCCGTGCTGCTGCACGAGCTTCGCCACGCCTGGGTCTACCACTTCCCGCCGTCCACTGGCCACAGCGAAGACGACGCCAACTACTACGCCAGTATGACCCACGCGATCATCAACCAGCTGATGAACCAGGGTGGCCCCGCCGCGCTACTCAACCTGGAAACCCTCGGGCTCAAGGGGTTCAAGCCCAGCGCCTTCGGCGGGACGCTTGCCGACCTCGGCCTCGACCGGATGACCGCGTGCGCCACCTGCCAGCAGCGAATCGCTCCGGGGAGTATCAGGACAACCCTGCCGCGCCCGCACCCAACCAACGGCGCGTCGGTGATGGACCTGGCCTTCCACTGCCCATTCTGCGATCACGTCCAGTCCTGGACCGAGTTTGTCACACCCGGAGGAACGCCCTCGGGTGTGTGCGCGCAACAACCGGAGTTTTACAGCGGCGACGACGCGGCGCTTTTTTGCCTAGAAAACCCGGACAAAATCACGCATCATCCGGCTTCTTGAACTTGTCTGGATGGCGACGCGGGTCGAAGGTCTTGGCGGCGGCGCGGGGCTTGGCCTTGCCCTCCTTCGGGTACACAAACGGCCGATCGTCCCACGCGCGAACCATCTCGTCGCGGCTCGGCACGACGCCGTCTTCGG
Source organism: Planctomycetota bacterium (assembly GCA_039193915.1). Classification (GTDB taxonomy): domain Bacteria; phylum Planctomycetota; class Phycisphaerae; order Phycisphaerales; family Phycisphaeraceae; genus JAHQVV01. The sequence continues at coordinate 13,903 of JBCCWH010000022.1, read as the reverse complement.
TGTATGCCTGCCGCAGGTAGTCGATATAGAACGCAAACTCCTCCCGGCGATCGGGAAACATCTCGTGCGCGATCCTGAAGTCCGCGAGCTGCAAGAGGGCGCTCGCCTCTGCGGGCTGGTCCTCAACCAACGAGGCGTAATCTTGACGCAGGGAGTTGGCGTCGAGCGGCCCGTGCGGCTGGCCCTTGCCCGGCAAGTTCTCCCCGCTCGAATCCAGCAGCAGCGCGTACTTGTCGGGCATAAACGCGTTGATATGGAATATCGCCCTGGAGAGCGGACCAGCCACATCCAACGCTTTGGATAGCTCCTCGTCCAACGGCTTGTCTACCGGCGTGTCGAGGGCACGGCGGAGCAGCTCAGCCCACCGCGCCTTGGTGTCCTTGTGAATGCGCGGATCGACCGATCGGATCTTGTCACGCAGCTCGACCGCGGCCCGGCGATAGCGGGTGGCGATCTCGCGCATCAGGTCGCGGTCCTCGTAGTCCTTGAGCTGCCGCCCGCCACCCTCCGGGGCTGGCCAATCCTGCTCGTCGTCCGCCAACCATTCCAGGGGCACATTTTCTGATCGCGCGATCTTGAGAGCGATCTTGAGTGTCGGGGTCGCGTCACCTGACAGATAGCGGCTGATCGTAGCGCTGCCAATCCCAATGGAACGGGCAAAGGCATTGGCCGACCGGTCTCCAATGATGCGTTTCAGCTTCTCGGACATGTCCATACAGGGCATCGTAATCCTTCGCTCCGACATAGGAGTGATTTTTTTCACGATAGAGTGTTGACGCACCCGAAAAGGAATGCTAGTATCCTCTGCCGGTGCGTTTTACTCCTATTTGGGAACGACATGACCATCAACGAGAAACTAAGGCGGCTCTTCGACACGCGAAACATGGCTGCCGTCGCGCGCATTGCGGGTGTTGGGCGCACTGCCGTCAACAAGTACTGCAACGCATCCGTGACTCCACGATCAGATGTCGCCCTTCGTCTTGCACGCGCTCTCGACGTTTCGGTTGAGTGGCTGATCGACGACGAGCAGGGCTGGCCACCGGTTTACGTCAACCACAAATCTCCTTCCGAGGAGCAAGCCGCATAGCCATCACTGTCCGGCGGCGTTGCTGTCGGCATCAACACCCCCACGCCTAACCGGCCGCACCTCATCGTGCGGTGCTCACCCAAACGTGAGCCGTGGGCTTCGAGGGCTACCGCCCTCACCCATCCCCCGGAAGCTTGGGCGTCGCCAACTCGGCGGCGCTCAGGTTTGGATCGAACGACTCACCACCCCCGCCACGGAGAACGCCATGCCACGCAAGCCCACGCCGCCAGCGCTCGAACTGCCACCGCTGCACACAGCCGACGACAAGCCGATCACTGAAGGCAAGACCTACTACACGATTTCGCCCGGATACCAAGGCAAGAACGACTCCATACGCCGGACAAAAGCGATCGGGATTGACATCGGCGACCAACAGCGGCGCGTGGTGTTCCGCGACCAAGACGGCACGGAGTGGAGCTACCACGCGAGGCAGAGAGACCATCACCGCGAGGTCAATGTCTACTCGACAGTCACGGCAGCGAAGAACAAACTCATCGAAGGCATCGATGAAAAGAAGGCGGCGCTGATGCAGTCTGTGCGCAAACTCGACGAGCGCATCACAGCGATCAAACGCGCCAAACCATGAACCTCCTCCTTCCGCTCGGCCTGGTGAAAACCCGGCCGGGCGTTTGCCCCCGCCCCCGGTTGTGGGGCTGCATCGAACTCGGTGTGACACGGTCGTCATGCCCAGCACTCTAACCCTCGGCCTACTCGCATGGACGCGACCAACCCACCCGATTCCCCTGCCGCGCAAGAAAGCCAGCCCATGAGCGTAGACATGGTCCGCAAAATGCTGGGTGCCCACTACATCGACATCCCCGAGATGCGCCGTCTGCTCAACCGCTCCGAGTCGGCGACCTATGCCTACCAGCAGACGACCGAGCTCAAGTGGGGGCAGGCCGTCAACCTGTTTCAGAACGCGGCGCACGACGGCGTCCGCGAGCTGATGCTCGCCGATCTGCTGCCCGGCAGTGGCTACCTGGTCATCAAGCAGCCCGACACCTTCGACTTCAACGGGGACGGCGACGTCGATGACCGCGACGTCCTTGCCAAGACGAGCGAGTCCATCGGCCACGGCTCCGAAGCCATCGGCATCCTGGCCGGGCAGGAAGACATCGCCGACATCGACGCATGGGGCGACGCCCTGCAGCGCCAGCTCTCCAAGCTCATCGCCGCCGCCACCGCCGCGTCGGCCGCCGTCGATCACATCCAGCGCACCGCGCCGCGCCGCCGGTCGTGCCGGCCAGAGATCGTCGGCTTAGGACGGGGGGTGGCCCGTGGCTAAGACAACCCCGCGCTACACGGTCGGCGAGGCGCAAAGCGACGGCATGTCCGCGACGCTTTGGCTTGGCCACAAGCAGACCCACACCATCTGGTGCTCAACCGCCGACGCCGCCAACGAGGCGGCGAGCATCCTGGCCGACTACTTCAACGTCACCGCCGAGATGGAGGCGGAAGAAGCCAGGATCAACGAGATCGGCGGGGTGGCCTTTATGAAGGAGGTCACTGGTGACTAAGCTCAAACGCTACAAAACCACCGGCCTCGCCTATCACTCGATGCAGCGCGACGACGAGGGGGAGTGGGTGAAGTTCGAGGACACCGCCCTCGGCCTGCGCGAGGTTGTGTGCCTGATGACCATGCGATACCGCAAGGCCCAGGCGTGGCACAACCACCTCTGCAACTGTGAAGAGGACCGCGACGAGGACGCGATCGTCCGCGCCGCAACCGAGGTGGCCGTCGCGCAGACCGAGCTCGATGTCGCCCTCGCCCACCTCGGCGACGACTACGCCGCCCGCCGCCTGAACCGCGAGCCACAGATCGGAGGCGCGGCATGAGCAAGACTTGCTACAGCATCTTGGCGGATGGCTATCGAGTCGAGGATCAGTACGACCACTACGCCGTTATCAGCGCTGCCGGTGAAACCATCGCCAAGCACGCCTCCTTCTGTGACGCGGTGTACCTGGCCCGCAAGCTACGGGAGGCCTATGCCCAGGGCCGCTCCGATGAACACGCAGCGCGGATCAGTGCCAAGGGGGAGGCGGCGGCATGAGACACCCCATCGAAACCTTCTTCGGCAAGATCCGGCAGTGGTTCGGTGGCCCCGGCCTAGCCGAATCCAAACTCGCCCGCGCCGAGCTCGCCGCGCACCTGGTGCGCTACAACGCCGCACAAACCCCCATCGTCGGCGGCGTCGATCAGCCCGGCCTCGCGCCGCTTCGCTCTGGCGAGAAGACGCGCGTCTTCATCGACCGCGATCGCACCTGCCACGCCGACCAACTCGAAACCCTCAACCCCGAAACCGCCCTGCGCACCACCGCGTTGATCCTGACCAGCCGCCCCGAACTGTTGAACTAACACCCCCTCCGGGAGAACACCATGACCACCGCCGCACTACCCGCCCCACGAGATCTCACCTACGAACCGATCGACACCGTCCACGCCGCCGGCCACGCCCAGCGGCGCAAGCCCATCCGCTCGGCGATCCGCGCCGAGTGCCCGACCTGTGGCGTGCTGAAAAGCGCCGGGCAGATCGTCACCCACGCGCCGACCGGCGGGACGTGGAGCGTGCGCTACCGCTGCCTGATCCTGCATCGCTCGATCTACTGCGCCGGGTGCCGCCACGTCGTCCACTGGGTCGAGCGCTGCACCGAGACCGGCCAGCCCACCGGCGAGGTCCTGGGGAGCCCCAACTACTACAGCGGCGAGGCGTACATCGCCAAGTACCTGGCCGAGCACCCCGAAGCCCTGGAGGTCGAGCAGATATGACCGACGCCCAGCTCCTCACCCACTTCATCGGCCAGAGCGTCGCCTGCGTGGTCCTGGTCGCGCTGATCCTCCTGGTCCTTGCCAGCGCCGCCGAACAGGTCGTGCGCTACGGCATCAGCCGCCGACACAAACGCCGCCTCAATCACCCATTGACCCTCCGTCCAACCCCGCTCGACGACCTCTCGAACTCCGCCGCCTGACCAAACCCCGACGCCCACCGACTCACCATGACCGCACTGAAGATCGCCAACTACGACGCCGACGATCGGCCGCCCGCCCCCAAGCGCACGGCCGAAGGGAACATCCGCGTGCCGGGCAAGGGCCCCGCGGCGGGCGCGACCGTGGATTGGTCGGCATGGATCGCGGTCGAGGAAGCGGCTCGGATTCTCGGGCGGGATCGTGACGCGCTGCGTCGGGACTGCCGAACCAAGCTCGCCGACCGCTCGCTGGCGATGAGGTCCAAGGGACCCGACGGCCAGGGCCAGCTGCGGTGGTGGATCAAGCGGGACTACAACCTCAAGCTCCACGACGGTCCGGTGGGCTCGGGCAACCGCATCCCCGAGGCGTTCTACACCCAGCTCACCGAAAACCAGCGCAGCCAGGCGATCGCCCGCGCGACCTGCGTGAAGCGATACCGCGCGATGCTAACCAACCCGCGCACCGGCCCACGCACCGCCTGGATCGGCGGGCTACTGTCCACCCTGGGCGTGGACTTCCCTGGCCTCAAAATCTCCGAGCGGTCGCTCTACCGGTGGCACGGCCTCTACTGCAACGAGGCCGACCTGATGAAGCTGGCCGACAAGCGTAAGGGCAGCAAGGCCGGGCCGATCGATCCGGCCGCGTGGCAGTTCTTCAAGGACCTCTTCCTCCACCCCAACCAGCGGTCGCGCAAGCTCTGCCACGACCTCACCTGCGACAAGGCCGACGTCGAGGGCTGGCGGTGGCACGGGCGGACCCGCGCGGGCTACACCAAGACGGTCCGCATGGTGCGAGCGGAGATTTCCACCGTCGTGCGGGTCAAGGCCCGCGACCCCGAACGATACCGCAACACGATGGCCCCGTACATGGTGGTGGACCCCGACGCCTTCGCGCCCGGCGAGCGGTGGCAGGGCGACCACTGTGTCCTGGACATGTTCTGCCTCTTCCCCGGCTCGGGCGGCGGGAAGGTCGGCCGGCCCTGGCTCACCGCGTGGTTCGACCCGCACAGCTCTAAATGCGTGGGCTGGGTGCTTAGCGCCGCGCCAAGCAGCGAGACGATCCGCGAGGCCTTCGCCAACGCGATGCGCGACCCGTCCAACATGGGCGGGCCCGACATCATCCACATCGACAACGGCAAAGACTACAAATGCACCACCTTCCACGGGGGGAAACTCTCGACGAAGCAGAAAGTGATGCTCAAAAAGGGCTACGCCGACACCCCCCGTTTCCGCGGCATCTTCGGCATCCTGGACATCCAGACCATCTTCGCCATCCCGAAGAACTCCAAAGGCAAGGGCGCGATCGAGAAGTGGTTCGACTACAGCATCCACCAGCGATTTGACAAGCTGTGGGACACCTACTCCGGGAAAGACCCGTCGAGCCGGCCGCCCGGGCTTCAGGCCAAGCTGAAGGACAAGGCGTCGCTGCCCCCGTTTGAGCAGGTCCGCGAGGCGCTCGCCCTGCACATCGCGCAGTACAACGACAGCTGCGACCACGGGAAGGAGCGGATGATCGGCCGGTCGCCCAACGCCGTGATGCTCACCGCCCGACGGCGCGTCCTGGCCGACCCCGGCGTGCTCGACTACATGTCACTGACTCTATCGCAGCCGGTGCGCGTCCATAACCACGCGGTGACGATCCGGCCACTCGGGAAGGCCCTGCGCTACTCGTCCACCTCCAGCGCGTTCTTGGAGCTTTGCAGCAGTGGCAAGCTGGTCGTGGTCGGCTACCGGCAGGTAGACCTGCTCGGCCAGGTCTACCTGTTCGACGCCGAGACCATGACGATGATCTGCAGCGCGCACAACGAGCGCATGGGCGGATCGACCTTCACCGATGCCGGCCGAGCCGACATCAAAGCCGCGATGAAGCTGCAGCGGGACGTGGAGAAGGCGACCAAGTTCGTCAACGAGAACTCCGCTGCCGCGACGACACCGACCGAACTGCTCGCGCTGCGCGAGGCCAACCGACGCCGACGGCTTGAAGAGGAAGGCCCGCCAACAGAGCCCGCCAGTGGAGAGCCGGCCAAGCTGATCCAAACCCCGCTCGACGGCCAGTCAAACAAGCTACGGGCGGCTCACCTGAAGAAGGCCGCGGGGGCCGAAACCTCGATCGAATCGGCCGAGCGGCTTGAGCTCGATATGAGCGATCTGGCAGGACGCCTACGCAAACGCGCCGCCACCCCAGCCCCCAAGCCCGAAGACATGATCGCCGAGCCGGGCCTCGCCACCCCGAACGGGCTGGGCGACATCAGCGCACGCCTCAAGGCCAAAACACAGAGGGGTGCATGATGAACAAGAGGCACTCTACCCATCACCCGCAGCCGATTGATCCGCTGATCCAGCGGCTGCTCAACCGCGACCGCATAAGGGAGGCAAGGATGCTGCCCGACGGGAAACTCACGGACGAACATCACCAGCTGGTCCGCGAGGACCTCGACACTCTTACGCTCCGCTCCGACGGCAAGCGGATCGTGTCCCTGACGAAGATCGCCAAGGCGATCGGCAAGTCGCCGCCGGTCCTCTCCCAGTGGGTCAGTGGCACCTACGCGGGCGACAACGACAGCGTGACCCGCCTGGTTAACAACTGGATCGAGACGACGCGCCAGCGCGAGCGCCTCGGCGGGGCAGACTACGTCCCGACCTGGGTGGCCGAGCAGATGATCCTCCGCGTGCGGATGGCCCACAACAAGCGCAACATGGCCTGCGTTGTGTCGCCGTCGGGGTCGGGCAAAGACATGGTGGTCCAGGCCTTGGCCGAAGAGTTCGACGGCATCGTCGTCTACTGCGATGTCACGCTCACCCCCAAGCAGCTGCTCGTGCGCATCGCCAAGCAGTGCCGCATCCCGTGCAGCCGTTCGGCTGCCGAGATCATGGCCGAAATCGTGTCCTACCTTGAAGGCCGGAATACCATCCTCTTCTTCAACGAGGCGCAGCTTCTTAAGGACCAGTGCGGCGGTGTGATTCGAGCGATCAAGGACGAGACCGGCGTGACGATCGCGCTCTTTGGCTCGCAGCGCATCTTTAACCTCATCGACGACCGCGCGAATGGTGGGGGGCAGTTCTGGTCCCGGTGCCACAAGGTGAACATGGTCGAGCAGCTGCGCTACGAGCCCAACCCCGAGGGCTCGGGGTGCCGCCCGCTGTTCACCGTCGCGGAGATCAAGGCCATCGCCAAGAAAAAGAACATCCGCCTCGCGGATGCTGCCGTGGCAAAGATGCTGGCGAAGATCGCCTGCCTCCCGACCTTCGGCACGCTCCGGCTGGTGTGCAGCTTGTTGGACGACGTGGCCTACCTCTACGAGGACCGGACCGCGACCGTCTCGAACATCACGCAGATCCTCATCTTCGGCAGCGACATCGAAGCCGAAGACATCCTACGCCAGGTAGGCCGCGACCTGACCGACTACCGGGAGGCGGTGGCGTAATGGGTTGGAGCGACGATCAAATCCGACTCGCCATGATGGCGGTCCGTGCGGCGGGGATGGAGGACGCCGACCGCTACAACATCCTGCGCCAGTGCGGGCAGCGTGCCATGCGCGACGGCCGACCATCCGTGAAGGGGCCGGGGCTCACAGACTGTGACTTCGAGTTCTTCATGTCGCTGGTCGAGCTGGAGTGCGGCGGGCAAATCCCGCTCAAGCACAAGGACGGGACGCCGCACGGGTTCGGGGAGTGGCGCGATAAGAGCAACGACGGGCCAAGACTCCGCGCCATCTACATCGCCGGGCGGATCTCCGGGTCGCTGCTAGCCGAGGGCATCCCGGCCGAACGCATCATCGGCACCGCCGCGCAGGCCATTGGTGGCAAGCTCGACGGACTCGACTTCGGGCCTCTCGATGAGAGGCAGGTCCGCAACGTCATCCACGCCCTCCGCGCCGTGGCGCAGCGCGAAGGCATCACCCTCAAAGAAGAGGTCGCGGCATAGCCGTCGCCATCAACTGACACACCACCCGGCCACGGACGGCCGCTCGAATCGGAAAGGACTCCTATGCAATCTCCCGTCAAGTGGTTCGGCGGAAAGTCGGACATGGCCAGCATGATCGCCGGGCTCTTCCCCGCTCACCGCATCTACGTCGAAGTCTTCGGCGGCGGTGGCTCGGTCCTGTTCAACAAGCCGCCCTCGGCGGTCGAGGTATATAACGACCTCGATTCCGGGCTCGTCACCTTCTTCCGCGTCGTGCGCGACACCGAGCTCGCGCCAAAGCTCTACTTCCTGGCCTCGCGCACGCCTTACAGCCGCGAGGAATACATCTATGCCCGCGACCACTGGCGCGACGAGCACGACCCCGTCCGCAAGGCGTTCTACTGGTACATCACGATGCGGATGGGCTACGGCTCGGTGATGTCGCCGAGCAACGGCTGGTCGCGCAGCCGCAAGACCGGGCGGAAGATGTCCCAGGTCAACCAGTCCTGGATCAGTAGCAACGGCCGACTCGCCGAGGCGCAGGACCGGCTGATGCAGGTGCAGATCGAACAACAGGACTTCCGCAAGCTCATCACCGACTTCGACACCATCGAGACGGTGTTCTACATCGACCCGCCCTACGTCCACGACACGCGACGCGGCGGCAACTACGACCACGAGCTCTCCGACGACGACCACCGCGACCTGGTCGAGTTGCTGCTCGGTCTGCGAGGAGAGGCCGTGTTGAGTGGCTACGCCACCGAGCTCTACGCGCCGCTCATCAAGTCGGGCTGGAAGCTCCAGACACACGACCGCGTGTGCAAGATCGGCTTCAACACCAAGGCCAACAAGATCGATCTGGCGAAGGCCGCACGCACCGAGTGCCTGTGGGTCTCACCAGGCATCGGGCGCAGGCGTTCGCGCCGCTCACCTAAACCCTCCCTCCGCCGCGAGTCGCACGCCGTCGTGCGCCGGTCGGTCCACTACACCCCAACCCGAGAGCTCGCAGCATGTCACTGATCAACCACGCTTATCAAACCACCGACCCTGCCTTCAAGCTGGACGGCAGCCCGCTCTTTACCGACCGCGTCCTCGCCCTGGGCGACCAGCGCTGGCAGCCCGGCATGTACGCCACGCGCGTGCGGCTGCTGGACCGGGAGAAGGTCGAACGCACCTACGGCTTGTTCGTTGTCGCTGAAAGCCAGGAGGCGGCGCAAGCGATCTGCGATGAGCGTGGGCTCGGGGAAGTCGTCACTGGTGAGGTCGTGGTTTCAGGACAACGAAGCGCCGCATGACCCAGGCAATGTTCCCCGAATTCGACGCCGATACGGTGTGGCCCGAATGGTTCACGCCAGGCAAGACCACGCCCGCCTGCCACAAGGCACGGGTGCAGCGCGGGATGCATCCGCTGGGGCTGCCACTGTTGAACACCGGCGGCGAGGGCCCCGAGCGGTGCGGCAACTGCGCTCACCGCTGCACGATCAGCATGGGGGGGACCTATCACAAGTGCGCATTGGTCCAGAACACCAACGGCCCAGCCACCGATTTGCGTTGCAAGTGGGCGGCATGCATGAGCTACCGGCGAGGGGAGGGCTTCGATGGCTGATTACCTCCCACACGACCTGATGCTCGCCGAAGACGATCAGCTGCTGGCCGAGTTGGATGATCGCACAGCATCCGATATCGGCCTCAATTCGCCCACGTCCAGCATCGCCGACCTGCTCGATCCACGGTGGCAGAGCAACGATGAGCATTGGCGTCGCCAGGAGACCCGACTCCTGGTCGACGGCGAGCTGCACATCCTTCTGCTCTACGCAAAGCTCGGCCGCAACGTTTTCCTTCGGCACCAGGAGGCGACAGCGCCAGACGGGGGGAGCGATGCCTAAACCCCTCGATCTATCTGGCGACTTCGCCTACACCCGCCAAGACTGCCTGCAGCTCCCGCTCGACGACAACAGCGTGGACCTGGTCCTCGGCAGCCCGCCCTACGAGGCGGCGCGAACCTACGACATCGGCTTCAACCTCAAGGGCGATGCCTGGGTCGAATGGGCGGCCGACCGCTACATGGAACACCTGCGCGTGTGCAAAGGACTGGTCGCCTGGGTTGTCGAGGGCCAGGTCAATCGCTCGGAGTGGTCCGCGACGCCTGCCCTGCTGATGGCCGAGCTACGCAGGCGCGGCGCGATCCTCCGCAAGCCCCCCATCTTCCACCGAGTGGGGATCTGCGGGGGCGGCGGTCACATCAAGCAACACCTCGACCAGGGCGGGAGCGCCGACTGGCTGCGCAACGACTGGGAGTTCATCGTCTGCGCAACGAAGACGCGCGGCAAACTGCCCTGGGCCGACACGCTATGGGAGAAACGCCCGCCGAAGTACTCGACGGGCGGCGCGATGTCGAATCGAACGGCTGAGGGGCGGCGTGTCAACAAACGCAAAAACCACCGATCGCTCCGAGCGCCCAACGGGAAGCGCAACGGCGATGTCGCCCCCAACAGCCGCCGGCCCTTCCCCAAGTACGTCAACCCCGGCAACGTCATCAAGTGTAAGGTCGGAGGCGGCCACATCGGCAGCAAGCTGGCGCATGAGAACGAAGCGCCATACCCCGAGCAGCTCGCCGAGTTCTTCGTTCGTTCGTTCTGCCCGCTTGGGGGTGTTGTGCTCGACCCGTTCAGCGGAAGCGGCACGACCGCAGCCGTAGCCATACGACACGGCCGTCGAGCGGTGGCCTGTGACATCCGGCAGAGCCAGATCCGGCTGACACGCGAGCGGGTCGCCGAGGTCTACGCAGAACTGGGGGTGGCCGATGCCTAAAGTCCACCCCCACGATGAGGATTACTACGACCCTATCTACGACGGGCCAGAGCCGGAAGTCTGTGACCGTTGTTATGGCGATGGCGAGATCGTCACCTGCCTCGACGATCTATGCCATACAGAGCATGGCTGCATTCACGGAGACGGGTACAGCACCTGCCCGACGTGTGGCGGGAGGGGCTGGGTATGAGCCATGCCGCCGCACAACATCGCCAGCAGAAGTCGATCAACGCCGGCCCGCTGCTCGACAAGCTCCCGCCCAGCGCGATCGAGGCCGAATGCGCCGTGCTCGGCTCGATGATCCTGGACTGGAAGGTGTGCGGTGAGGTCCTCCAGATCATCCGCTCGGCCGAAGACTTCTACAAGCCCGCGCATGGCACGGTGTACGCCGCACTGATCGAGCTCTACGACCAGGTCCAGTCGATCGACATGGTGCAGCTCGCGCAGAAGCTCACCGACAAGGGGGTCCTTGAACAGGTCGGCGGGGTGGACTACCTCATCGAGCTCTTCGAGTCGGTGCCCTCGGCCGTGAGCGCAGGCCACTACGCGCGGCTCGTCCGCGAGAAGGCCATCGTCCGGCACCTGATCGACGCCTCGGCGCGGATGCTACACGACTGCTATCACACCGACGACGCGGCCGACGAGCTGCTCAACCGCGCAGGGCAGGCGATCTACAAGCTCCAGGAGGACCGGGGGATCGACGAGCCCGACGACCTGTCCTCGCTGCTCGACCAGACGATGCACCGGCTCGAAGAGCAGGACGGGCGCACGCTGTCCGGCCTGGGGTCGGGTTTCTTCGAGCTCGACGACATGACCAACGGGCTGCACCCCGGCGAGATGACCATCCTCGCCGCCCGGCCGTCGATCGGAAAGACCGCCTTCATGCTCAACCTGGTCGAGCATATCGGGGCGGTCGTGAAGGAACCCGTCGCGGTGTTCTCTCTTGAGATGAGCAAGCAGCAGCTCACGCAGCGCCTGCTGTGTTCCCGGTCAGGCGTCGATTCGCAGAAGCTGCGCAAGAACATGCTCTCGCGCGACGACTTCGGCCAGCTGCAGATGGCCGTCGGCGAACTGGCCGAGGCCCCGATCTACATCGACGACACGCCAGGACTGAACCTGATGCAGCTGCGGGCGAAGGCCCGACGTATGGCCACCGAGCACAGCATCAAAACCGTCTTCATCGACTACCTGCAGCTGATGAGCGAACCCGGCTGCAACTCCCGCCAGGAAGAAGTCTCGAACCTATCGCGAGGGATCAAGGGGCTGGCCCGCGAGCTCGCTGTCCCGGTCGTGTGCTTGAGCCAGCTCAACCGCCAGGCCGAGCAGCGCGAGGGCCACCGCCCACGCATGAGCGACCTGCGCGAGTCCGGGGCGATCGAGCAGGACGCCGACGTGGTCGCCATGCTCCACCGGGAAGACTACTACCACCGGGCCGACCCGGACTACCAGCCCAACCACGAGGCCGAGCTCATCATCGCCAAGCAACGCAACGGCCCGACCGGCGTGGTGAAGATGCAGTTCCACGGGCCGACCACCCGTTTCAACAACCTGGCAGGAGTACAAAGATGACCGCCAAGCAACTACACGACCTCCTCGGCGTCTTGATCCAGCAGGGCCACGCCAGAAAACCTGTCCGCGTAGATAAGAGCAGCTTCCGCCACCCCCTTGAAGACGACGGATGTGTGATCCTCGACATCGAGAAGGTGACACTGCGTTCAGTGCCGAACATCGACGACGACGGCGGGTCCAAGATGAACAAGGACGGCAGCGAGAGTTACCGACAAACCATCGTCCTGGACGGTGGGAACTAAACCCAGCGAGGATACCCATGCCCGATCAAGAACGCGACAGCTACCACCTGCAAGACGACACATGGGATCTGGAGATGCTCGACCTTCCCCGCATGAAATGCGGTCGGCTCGACATGGCCACCTATGACGGTGAAACAGGTGAGCCACAGCGGTTTGTCTACTTCGAGGATGACAGCCCTCGCGTTGAAGTGAAGGGCGAGTACTGCGACCAGGTCGCCTACGCAGCCAACCGCTACCAACCCCTGATCACTGAACTCGCCGCCAAAGAGGAAGAGATCGAACGATTGAAGGAACGCATTGCGCAGCTGACCCGAGAGTAATCACCATGCCAGAGCACGGACGCAACGGCGAACTGATCCAAGCAAAGTACCCCGACGAAACAAAGCGTCGGCTGGTGCATCTGCTGGACCTGCGCCGTCGACGATCCGCTCACCGCGACGAGGCCAAACCGGTGCCCGCGATCTACCTGGCCAACGCGCTCAACCTCAAGCTCCAGCAGTCCCGCGAGTCGCGCCGCCGCCGGATCCGCGAGCTGGTCGATGAGGCCAGGCGCGAAGGGGCCGCGATCGCATCTGACCGGCGCGGGTATTGGGCAGCCGAGACGGTCGAGGACTACCAGGCCCACCTCGGCTTCATGCGGCGGATGGGGTTGGGCGTCCTCGCCAGCGCGGCCCGCGCCAAACGCTCCGCCGGCTTCGCCCGCGCCCAAGGTCAGATGATCCTCGCCCCGCTCGCCCACCTGGGGCTCACCGGCGGCCTGTCCTTCTACCTCAACGGCCGCGAGCAGTCGCCGCCGACCAACCCGCCATCTGGCGAGCCGGGGTCCACCGACTTCGGCCCGCTCTTCGGCCCCGGCTGATCGCCGGGCCGACAACTCACCACGCGACCAGCCCGCCCCAAGCGGGCAGCTATTGGTTTGGGCGGCGGTGTGGTTTGCCCCGCGCCCGGCTTGCGCCCAGCGCCCGGCTTTTATGTTCTGGCATCGGCCTTGGCGCTATCGCGAGGCTTGGAGGCAATTTGGCATCGCCACCGTTCGAGCGGGGTTTGATGCCAAATTGAATTGCGGTCGAGGCGCGGCCGCCCGGGCTCGGATCTGGCCCTGCTGGCCTGCATTCCGCCTTTTCCCGCCTCATCCCGGTTAATGCCATCTTCACTGATCCGAGACAGCGGGATTCGATCGCTTGAGAGGGGGAGGGGGCCCACGCCGACACTGGGGAGTCCGCGACGAAGCGTCGGGTACACGGGCGACCGCAAGAGACGCATTCCAGATAGAACGCATGCGTCTTCGGGTGCCACATAGCGCAGCTATGTGTGCCTTGACCTGAT
>JBCCWH010000021.1:0-40555 GCA_039193915.1 Planctomycetota bacterium | reverse complement strand
GCGATCTCGGTTGAGCCGGACGTGATGACCTGGTCGGCGCAAAAGGAAGCGCCGTGCAGCAGGTCCAGCGCCTCGCCCGCGGCGAGGTCGGCGTTCACATCGACCAGCGCGATCTCGCGGAAGATCTTGCCCAGTTGCAGGGCGAATGCGGCGTTGGAGCCGACGCGCCCCCCACCGCCGATGATGGCGACCTTGAATCCCATAGTACTTGCCTTTGTTGGGTTGCTTCGTTGAACCGGATGAACAACTTCCGGGGGGTTACTGGTTGAGCCCGGCCATAATCTGGTCGGTGATGGTCTGGACAAGCTGCTCGTAGTCCGCGTCGCTCGCCTGGGGTTTCGCCCCCCCGCCGCACCCGCAGCCGCAGTCCCCGCCACCGGCAGAGACCGGCCCGCCGTCACAGGCGCATTGGGCGCTCGGCGTATTCACCCCAAACTGGGTGAGGAAGGGCTGGTCCTCGGTCCCCACGCAGCCGTCGAGGGCGCAGGTTTTGCGATCGTCGGGGAAGCCAAACTTTTCTTTTATCTCCAGCAGCTCGGCCATCTGGCCCTGGTCCAGCACGTTGACCTTGCCGAGGTTGCGTGCGAGCAGGAGCTGCTTGCAGTAGTTGTCCAGGATCTCGAGCCGGTAGTAGGCGATCTCCATCGAGTCCGCGAAGCTGATGGACCCGTGGTTGCCCATGAGGACCGTGTTGCTCTGCTCGTTGATCTTGTCGATGAAGCTGGCGGGCAGCGCGGGAGTGCCGGGCGCGGCGTACTTCGCGTGGATGATCTTGCCCAAGAAGACCTCCGCCTCGGGGTGGATCGAGTGCGGCACCTCGATCCCCGCGAGACAGAACGCCACGGCGTGGGGCGGGTGGCTGTGGATCACTGCGTTGATGGTGGGGAGTTTTTTATAGATCGCCAGGTGGATCAGCACCTCGCTCGACCGCTTGCGTCCCTTGGCGTTGCGCTCGACCTGGTTGCCATCGCTGTCGACGACGCAGATGTCGCCGGGCTCGAGGAAGCCCTTGGAGATACCGGTCGGCGTGCAGAGGTAGCGTTCCTGGCCCGGCCGGCAGCCGGGGACGCGGACGGAGTGGTTGCCCTCGTTGCCCGCGCAGTAGCCGCGTTGCCAGATGCGCTTGCCGTACTCGCACATTTCTTTTTTGAGTTGCCACAGCGATGCGTGCTGCATGGTGTTAGTCCTTGAGGTCAATGGAGTCGAGGATGGCGGCGCAGTAGGCGTCGACCGGGACGCGCTCGGGTCGGAAGGGTTGGGTGGCTTCGCCGCCTTCGCTGAGCGCGACGAGTTGGCCCTCGGCCGCGCCGAGTTCGTCGTAGGCGATCAGCGATTGGGGCATCGGTGTCTCGCGAGGGACGGCGTCGGCGTGACCGTCGATCGCCTGGGCGTCGAGGGTCTCGACGATTACGAGCCGGCCGTCCTTGAGTTCGGGCAGGCGGGGGACGAGCGTGACGGTGCCGGTGACTCGGGCGATACGCATGTCAGCGCCCCCCTTCTGCGGCGGAGCCTGCCATGCGTGCGATGGGCGGGCCGTAGGGCTGGCCTTCGTCGATGATGCCGAGGGTCCACCAGCGTGCGGGGGTTTTTTGTTTGCCCAGGAGTTCGCGGAGGCCCCGGCCGTCGCTGGAGAGCAGGACGCGGTCGCCCTTGCCCGCGCCGTGGCGGTCGAGTGCGAGGAAGACGTCGCCGTCGGCGCTGCCGTCCACCTTGAGCGGCTGGCACACGAGCAGCCGCTGCCCGGCAAGCGAGTCGTGCTTGCGGGTCGAGGTCGCGCGGCCTAGGACGGTGGCTTGGAGCATGGCGTGGTTCTGAGGACAGGCATTCCTGCCTGTCAGATGCTGGGTAGGACAGACATTCCTGTCTGTCATCCGGCGGAGCCGGCGTGGGTTGGGTTCTCATCAGGCCTTTGGCCTGTGACAGGCAGGAATGCCTGTCCTCCTTTCGGGGTCAGACGATCCGCAGCGACCCGGCGATGGTGTTTCGCCGGAACCGGGTGAAGGTCAGCGGGGTGGTGATGCCCTCGCCGGTGGGTGTGGCGATGGAGTAGCTGGCGTAGCCCTCGCCGCCCGAGCCGAGCCCGGCGGTACACGGGCCGTTGGCGACGAAGATCGTGGTGTTCATCGCCTCGCCCATACGGGTGATATTGCCCAGGTGGTTGGAGTGGATGATGGCGGTGTGGCCAAAGCCGTGTTCGTGTTTGAGCGCGAGCTTGAGCGCTTCGTCGAAGTCGCAGCAGCGGACGAAGGGGACGAAGGGCATCATCTGCTCGATCGGGACGAACGGGTTGGTGTCGTCTGTTTCGCCGAAGAGGAGCTCAACGCGGTTATCGACGTTCAGCCCCGCGGCCTGGGCGAGGACGGAGGCGTCCTTGCCCACGAAGTCCGCGTTCACGACATGTCGGTCTTTTTTCCAGTCCATCGCGGCCTCGGTCAGCCGGACGACCTGCGCGTCGTTGAGGCGGGCGGCCCCAGCCCGAGCCATGGCGTCCATCAGCTTGTCGAAGACGCTATCGACGACAAAGACTTCTTTCTCGCCGATGCACAGCAAGTTGTTGTCGAACGCGGCGCCGGCGATGATCGACTTCGCCGCGTTGTCCAGGTCGGCGGTCTCATCGACGACGACCGGCGGGTTGCCGGGGCCCGCGACGATGGCGCGTTTGGGCTGCTTGAGCGCGACACGCGCGACAGCCGGGCCGCCGGTGACGACGAGCAGCGGGATACCGCGGTGGGCGAAGATGGCTTTGGCCGAGTCGAGCGACGGCGGCTCGATGACACAGCACAGCGGGCCGATGCCGAAGGCGTCTTGGATCGCCTTGTTGTAGGTGCGCGCGGCGAGCACGGCCGACTTCGTGCCCGAGGGGTGCGGGTTGACGACCATGGCGTTGCCCGAGGCGATCATGTTGATCGCGTTGGCGGTCATGGTGGGTATCGAGTGGGTGACGGGCGTGATGCAGCCGATGACGCCGAAGGGCGCGGCCTCGTCGAGGGCGATACCCTCGTCGCCGGAGTGCGCAACAGTCGCTTTGGCACGGAGGAACTCGACGCCGGGCACACGCTCGAGCAACTCGAGCTTGGCGATCTTGTGGTCGAGTCGGCCGACGTTCGTTTCGTCCAGCTCGAACTTGCCCCAGACCTGGGCGTTGTCGGCCGCGATCTTTTTGATGAGCTTGACGATGCCGTCACGGACATCGAGCCCGGCCTTGGCGAGTTGTTTCTGAGCGTCGCTTGCCGCTTCTACAGCCGCGTCGACATCGGCGAAGATGCCGTCCGAGTGGCTCCCGCGAAGCGAAGGCGCTGGCTTCGTGGGGGTGCCGTTTGCAGTGCCTGCGCCGAGGCGTGCGAGCACTTCGGTGACGACGTCGTGGATGAGTTGGGTATCGGTGGCGCTCATGCGTCTCTCGTGTCGAGAATCAGGTCAGTTGCTTGCCGTCGGCGACGGCGGTATCCACGATGCCGACGACTACCGCATCGATCGGCGCGTCGCCACAGCCCTTGGCCATGCGGGCGCTGGAGCCCTGGGTGATGAGGACGAGCTGGCCCTCGCCCGCGCCGACCTTGTCGAGCGCGACGATGGCCCGTCCAGTCGGCTCGAAGCCGGAGGCGGCGTCGGCGCTATAGCCGATCTTCAGGGGCTCGATCATGAGCAGCTTGTGGCCGACGATGGCCTGGTCTTTGGCGCTGCTGACGATGTGGCCTTGGACGCGTCCGATGAACATGGGGGTGTCCTTGGTTGGTGCTTGAACCAAACGGGAACGCGGCCAAGAGACTTAAATCCCTTGGCCAGAATCATCAATCACATCGCTTACACCGACGCGACGCCTTCCTGGGGGCGGGGGATGACGTGGACGCTGACAACTTCGCCGACCTGGCCAGCGGCGTTCGCGCCGGCGTCGACGGCGGCCTGGACTGAGGCGACATCGCCCGACAGGGTCACGGCGACAAAGCCGCTGCCGACCTTGTCCTGCTTGACGTACTTGACGTCCGCGGCTTTGAGTGCGGCGTCGGTCGCGACGACGGCGGCGACGATGCCTTTGGTTTCGATAAGTCCGAGTGCGGCGTTTGCCATGGGTAGCTCCAGTTTGTGCGCGGCGGTGGCCGGGCTAGACGGTGACTTGGTTCAGGACGTCCGCGGTCTGGCGGGCGACGACGAGTTCTTCGTTGGTGGGGACGACCCAGACTTGTGCGGTGCCGGGCTGGCTGGCGTCCGGGTTGTCGATGCGTTGATCGGTCTTGCCGGTGGCCTCGGCATTTTGTTTCGGGCCGATCGCGATGCCTGCGAAGCCGAGGTTGTCGCAGATCGCGGCGCGGATCGTAGGCTCGTACTGCCCGATCCCGGCGGTAAACGTGACGGCATCGACACCGCCGAGCACCGCGAGGTAAGCGCCGAGGTAGTGCCGGCAGCTCTCGACGAACGCATCGATGGCGAGTTGGGCACGCTCGTTGCCTTCTTGGGCCGCAGCACGGATATCTCGCAGGTCAGCCCCGATGCCGGAGATGCCGAGCAGCCCGCCCTGCTTGCCTAGTCCGTGATAGATGGCGTCATCGTCGAGCCCTGCGTCGCGCATCGCCAGGACGGCGAAGGGGTCGAACTCACCGGCCCTGTTCGCGTGGAATACACCGGTCTGCGGTGTTGCGCCCATCGAGTGTGCGATGCTCTTGCCATCACGAATCGCGCAGACGCTGCACGAACCGCCGAGGTGGAGGTTGATGATGCGTTTGCATTCGGGGGCGAGCTCGGCCATGCGTGAGGCGACGTAGGCGTTGCTCGCGCCGTGGAAGCCGTAGCGTCGGACGCCGTACTTCTCGTACCACTCGTACGGCACGCCGTAGATCTGACGTGCCAGCGGGATGTCGGCATGGAATCCGGTCTCAAATGCAGCGACCTGCTCGGCCCCCGGGAGCGCCTCACGGAAGCCCTGCATCGCCTCGACGTACGGCGGGTTGTGCGCCGGGGCGAGCGGGTAGAGCGAACGCATCGTGTCGAGCACCTTGTCATCGACCCGCACCGCGCCGCTGATCGGGCCGCCGTGCACGGCCTTGAAGCCGATCGCGTCGATCGCTTCGGCCGAGTCGATCAGCCCGTGCTCGGTGAGCTTGGCCAGGTGCAACTCGATCGACTGTTTATGGTCGCGCTGCTCAGCTTCGCCGTTATCCTCCACGCCATCGCCCGACACCGACCACGCGCCGCTCGGCTCACCGATGCGGTCGGAAGCGCCCACGGCAAGCACGCGCTGCGACGGCATGTCGTAGAGCTTGTACTTGAAGCTGGTGGAGCCCAGGTTGGCGACGAAGATGAGCATGGGAGAAGTTGTGGGTGGGTCGCCTGGTTGCTGAAGCAACCAGGCCGCGCTGGAGCAGCACGCGCGAAACGTATCCGGGATTAGCTGAAGGTCGCGAGCAGCGATTCGTGCGGGCGGGGGATGATGTGCGCCGCGACAAGTTCGCCGACGCGGCCCGCAGCCTCGGCCCCGGCATCGACCGCTGCCTTGACACTGCCGACGTCGCCCTTGACCACGACGGTGATCAGCCCGCCGCCGATGGGGATGGTGCGGACGAGTTCGACGCTGGCGGCCTTGAGCATGGCGTCCGACGCCTCGACGACGCCGACGTGCCCGCGTGTTTCGATCATTCCGATTGCGCTCATGGAGTAGCTCCCGCCGTGTTTTCACGGCTGTTTGGGTGTTCTTGGGGGTGTATGTCAGCCGGCCTTAGCGGTCTTGGGCAGCATGCCCGCGACGTCGCCGTGGGGACGGGGGATGACCTGGATGCTGACGACTTCGCCGACACGGCCGCCGGCATCAGCGCCCGCTTCGATCGCGGCTTTCACTGCCGCGACATCGCCGCCGACAAAGGCTGTGACGAGGCCTGCGCCGGCCTTGTCCCAGCCGAGCATCTCGACGCTTGCGGTCTTGAGCATCGCGTCGCACGCTTCGATCATCGAGACGACGCCCTTGGTTTCGATCATGCCGAGTGCCTGGTTCATCGTGGGTCTCCTTGCCAGGCCGCTTGTGGCCGGGCGTAGTGTGCGGGGTGTTCCCGCGTGTTGAGGTTCCGTGGGATAGGGTTACTTGATCAGTTCCATGTGCGTGGCCGACGACAGGTGGCACGCGTTGCCCTCGTCCGTGTCGATGTGGACTTCGAGCTTGACTTTCGGGTGCTCGCGGACACGCAGCTTGTCGAGCGTGACGCCGCAGGGGCCATCGATCTTGAGCTTCATCTGGTCGCCATCTTTCACGCCGAAGTGCGCAAGGTCCGCTGGCCCCATGTGCACATGACGCTCGGCTCGGATCACGCCTTGCCGCAGTGTTACGGACCCGTGTGGGCCGACGAGGACACAGCCGGGCGTGCCTTCGTGGTCACCGCTGATGCGCAGCGGCAGGTCGATGCCCATGTAGATGCCGTCGGTATAGGACAGCTCGACCTGTGTGTAGTTGCGCGTCGGGCCAAGGATGCGGATGCCGGGGATCATGCGGTTGCGCGGGCCAATCAGGTTGACCTGCTGCTCGCTGGCAAACTCGCCGTCCTGGTAGAGGTCTTTGAGTTTGGTGAGTTGGGCGCCTGGGCCAAAGAGTGCTTCGAGATCGGCCTGTGTCACATGGACGTGGCGGGCCGAGACATTGACGACCAGTGGATTGGGGCCGCCGTCTGTGGCGGGTGACTGCTGTGACGGGCCGGGCACCCCCGAACCGAGCCGGCCACGAAGGGCTTCGCGGACGAGCTGCTCGACATGTTCACGCTGTAGGGTGCTGGGGGGCATATCTTCGCCTAAGCCTGCTACTGGAGATCGTAACGCGGGCAAGGATACCATGGGTTTCATAACTTGTCAAAACTTACCAAAACATATCAGTCAGGCGTAGCCTTGCCCAGTCTAACAGTCGCCAGGAGGCCAAGTATCGCTAAACAAGTCGCTGGCCCGGAAGCAGCGGCGGCATCGGGCAATCCAGCGAGTCGGCCACCGCCCGCATCAGCTCGCCCTCGGCGACGGTGATCTCGCCGTCCGCCCCGATGACCTCGGCACAGCCCCGCAGCAGCGTCTTCTTCTCACGCGGGCTGAGCTTGGCGAGTTCATCGAAGCCGCGCCCCACCGCGCTCAATCGGCAGCGGTCACGTGAGACTAAGGCGTAGCCATCGAGCCCAAGCGTCTTGGCGCCGATGCTGTAGGCCTGATCGATCTCCCCCTCGTCCTTGCTGCCTACGCGCGCGAGCGTGGACAGCAGCACCGCGCAGTGCTCGGCCACGGGCTTGAGCGCGTAGTAGTGCACCCTCGGATCGCTCGGCCCAAACAGGTGCGCCTCCAGGTGCCGTGTCAGCAGGCGGCGCAGTGTCCACTCAAACAAGTCCACACGCTGGTCGGCCTCAATCAACGCATCCAGGTTCCGCTTGAACCCCTCATACTGCTGGGACGACATCTGCTGCAACGCGGGAACACAGAGGTCGATCAGCGAAAGCCTTGCCTCACGCGGGAGCTGTTCCGCCGCGGCGGCTAAGCTGCGTGTCAGCTCTGCGACCGGGCCCTCGGCATGCTGATCCAGGTGCGCTAGCTGTTTCCCGCGGATCGCGTCTGCTTCGTCAAGCAATACAGCCAATACAACTGCGCGTGCGCCGAAGGGTTGGCGTGCTGCTTCGCGCAGCGGGCCGGGGATGCTGGCGATCAGCTCACGCGCGTAAGCGATGTGCGCGTCGTCGAGTACGCCGATGCTCTCCAGGGCAGTGCCGCCAGCCGGTGTGCTTGGGTCGGCCGGCGGGCTTCCCGCTGCGCCCGCGGCGTCGGCGATAACCGCACCCGTGACGACCGTGCCCAGCATCCCGCCCGGCACGCCCGGGACACCGTCAGTACCAGGGATCAGGTCGACCCCGTCCGCCAACTTCTTCGGCTTCTTGCGGGGCTTCTCGGAGCGTAGAAGCTCACGCTTCTGGTTGAGGTCCGGGAGCGTGCCGTCCCAGCCGGGCTCAATCCGCCTGATGCGCTCGGGCAGCGGCGGGTGTGTCGCCATCGCCCCACCCAGCCAGCTACTCACGGCCGAGCCGAAGAACATATGCGCCGACTCCTCGGCGTGCGGGTTCTCGATGTGTGCGCCGTAGCTATGCGCCGCAAGTGTCTTGAGCGCGCCGCCGATGCCGTCCGGGTTCCTTGTGAACTGCACGGCCGAGGCGTCCGCCAGGTACTCGCGCTGGCGCGAGACCGCGGCCTTGATGAGCTTGCCGAAGAACACGCCGATCGCGCCGATCGCCATCAGCAGCAAACCGATGACGAGGACCACGATCATCGCCCGCGCGTCCTTCTTTCGGCCGCCGCTGTAGAAGACCCCGCGCAGCGCGATGCGCCCGAGGACGCCGATGACGAGGATGCCGAAGATGATGCCCATCAGCCGGATGTTCAGCCGCATGTCGCCGTTGAGGATGTGGCTGAACTCGTGGGCGATGACGCCCTGGAGCTCATCGCGCGAGAGCTGCTCGACCGCGCCGCGCGTCACGCCGATCACCGCGTCGTCGGGCTTGTACCCGGCCGCAAACGCATTGATCCCGCGTTCCTGTTCGAGCAGATACACCGGCGGGACCGGCACGCCCGAGGCAATCGCCATCTCTTCGACGACGTTCAGCAGCTTACGCGCCTGCGGGTCGCGGGTATCGGGATCGACCGGCACGCCACCCAGCGACGACGCGACCATCCCCCCACCGCCGCTCCTGAGCGATGCGATCTTGTACAGCGAGCTGAGCGACGTCACCGCGAGTGTGCCGATCGTCACCAGCGCAAACACCTCGGGGTTCCAGAACCCCAGGCCGTGGGTCTGGCCCTGCACACCCTGCGCATCCGCCCCGCCTCCCCCGCCGGTGAGGAACATCAGCGCGATCGCGATGATGGGGTAGGTCACCAGCACAATCCCGACCATCGCGAGGATCAGGAAGAGGACCAGCCGGCCAGTCTTCTTGCGGGCGACGTGTTGTTGTTCAAAAAAGTCGGAGGCCATAAGAAGCGGTTCGTAGGACAGGCATTCCTGCCTGTCATTCGGCGCAGCCGAAGCGGGGCACGGGATTTAGCAGTCAGGCCTTCGGCCTGCGACAGGCAGGGAGCCCGTCCTATGCGGCGTCCGATTAGAACGACACCTTCGGCGCTTCGCGCTGAGCGGGCTCTTCGATCTCGAAGTACTCCGCGTCGTCGAAGCCGAAGATGTTGGCGAACATGACGGGCGGGAAGGTCTTTTTGTACTCGTTGTAGCCGTTGACGCCGTCGTTGTAGGCCTGGCGTGAAAAGGCGACCTTGTTCTCGGTGCTGGTGAGCTCTTCGCTGAGCTGCATCATGTTTTCGTTGGCCTTGAGGTCGGGGTAGGCCTCGGCGACGGCCATGAGTCGGCCCAGCGCGCCGGTGAGTTGGCCCTCGGCCTGGGCGAGCTTGGCCATGTCCTTGGCGTTGGTCGGGTCGCCGTTGACGTTGATCTGTGCCTGCGTCGCGCTGGCGCGGGCCTGGAGAACAGCTTCGAGCGTCTCCTTCTCATGGGCCATGTACCCCTTGGCCGTCTCGACGAGGTTCGGGATCAGGTCGTAGCGGCGTTTGAGCTGGACATCGATCTGCGAGAAGGCGTTCTTACAGCGTTCGCGGAGCTGCACGAGGCGGTTGTAGATCTTGGTGATCCAGATAAAAAGGATCACGATGAAAACGACGAGTACCAGTCCGGCGATCAGATAAGGTGACATGGAGGTCCTCTTGAGGGGGTAGGAACAGGCCGGGCATCACGCCCGGGTACGGAGACAGTATCCCCGATGCAGGTGTTGCATCGGTGCGAATCTTGAGGGGGTACTGTCGCACAAGTGAAGCGCGGCCGCAAAAGCAAGTGACGCGTCCGATCCGGGCCTAAGCTGGATCAGGCCTCGGCGCGAGGGATAGCGTATCGAGTGCAGGGGTGTGCCCCGAGCGAAACTCGCCGCGGTCTAGTTCTCCATCGACATCGTCAGCAGGAACTCCGCATTGGTACGGGCCTTGCTGAGCCGACCCTTCAGGAGCTCCATCGCCTCGACGACGTTCATGTCGGCCAGGACCTTCCGCAGGCGGTAGACCAGCTTGAGTTCCTGGGCGTCCATGAGCAGCTCTTCGCGGCGGGTGCCGGAGGCAGAGATGTCGATCGCGGGGTACACGCGTTTTTCGACGAGGCGGCGATCCAGGTGGAGCTCGGCGTTGCCCGTGCCCTTGAACTCCTCGAAGATGATGTCGTCGGCCTTGGAGCCGGTGTCGACCAGCGCGGTGCCGATGATGGTGAGCGAGCCGCCGTCCTCGATCGCGCGGGCGCTGCCGAAGAACTTCTTGGGGCGCTGCAGCGCGTTAGAGTCGAGGCCGCCGGTGAGGATCTTGCCGCTGTGGGGCATCTCGGAGTTGTATGCGCGGGCCATGCGGGTAATGGAGTCCATGAGGATGACGACGTGCTCGCCGTACTCCACCATCCGGCGGGCCTTCTCCATGACCATCTCGCAGACCTGGACGTGGCGTGCGGTGTTTTCGTCGAAGGTCGAGGCGACCACTTCGACCTCGGCCGGGACGTTGGCCTTGAAGTCCGTGACTTCCTCGGGTCGTTCGTCGATCAGCAGGACGAAGACCTTGGACTCGGGGTAGTTGGTGATGATGGACTTGGCCATCTTCTGCAGCAGGACCGTCTTACCGGTGCGAGGCGGCGCGACGATCAGGGCCCGTTGGCCGCGGCCGATGGGCGTCACGAGGTCGACGATCCGCATCTCGATGTTTTCCTCGGTCGTCTCCATGATGTACCGCTCGGTCGGGTGCAGCGGCGTGAGGTCTTCGAACGGGAGCAGGTCGGTGCCCTGGTCGGGTGATTTGCCGTTGATCGCGTCAACGCGGAGCAGCGCGAAGTAGCGCTCACTTTCCTTGGGCGGGCGGATGGTGCCCTGCACGACGTGGCCGACCTTCAAGCCAAACCGGCGGATCTGCGACGGGCTGACGTAGATGTCGTCGGGGCAGGCGAGGTACGAAAATTCAGGGCTGCGCAGGAAGCCGAACCCGTCGGGGAGGATTTCGAGCACGCCTTCGCCGTACATCAGGCCTTGGCCCGCGATGTGGGTCTGGAGGATCTTGAAGATCAGGTCCTGCTTGCCGAGGTCCGCGTAGTCCTCGATGGATTCGAGCTTGGCGACCTCGTGGAGTTCTTCGATGTCCATCGCCTGGAGGTCCTGGACCGTCAGGTCGCTGTGCTTGGCGTCCTCGTAGCGGGCCTGGGTCTCGGCGTCCATCTCCGCATCGGTCTGCGGGTCCGCCTGTTCTTCGACCGCGGTATCTGCGGACTTGGTGCTGGATTTCTTGGTGCTTTTCTTCTTACGGGGTGACTTGGCAGCCATGGGTGATGCTCCGATCGGCCGTGCATCGCGGCGGTCAGAAGTGCCATCCGCGTGCAGGATGTGGGGTGGGGTAAACGGGGAAGGGGGCGCAAGACGCGCGACTATTGGAAGCAGGGGGTATGGGGGATCGGCCTATTGGCCAAAAGGAAGGACCGGAACCACTCAGCGCCGGGACGCACGAGCCCGGGCGAAAGACTGGAGGATATCGGTGAGTACGCTGTCGACCTGGGCTTGGATCGCTAAACGATCGCCAACGTTGGTAACAATATGGTCCGCCCGATCCCGCTTGGTGTCAAGCGGCAACTGGGCCGCCTCACGCGAAGCCAATTCATCGGCTGACCAGCCCCGGGCCTCCAATACTCGCCGCTGGCGAATCTCCAGCGGGCTATCCACAAGCACCAGGTAGTCGCAGCCCGCTTCCAGACCGGCCTCCAGCAGCAGCGGGCAGTCCTCGACGATGGCGACTGCCGGCCCCCGAGCCCCGCCCGCGATGTCTCGCCGAAGCTCCGCCCGACGGCGGTTCACGTAGGGATGGATCAGCCCTTCAAGCCGGGCCCGCTGCTGCGGCTCCGCGAAGACGATCTCGCCGACACGCTTGCGGTCGATCACCCCATCGCGCACGACCGAGTCGCCCCACCAGCCGATCATCGCCGATTGGACTTCTGCGTCCTCGAACGCTTCGCGTGAGAGCTGGTCGGCGTCGATCACCGTACACCCGCTGTGCTCGAACATCCCCGCGATGGTGCTCTTGCCCGAGCCTGGTGCGCCAAGCAGCCCGATCACGGGGAGTCGGTTCGCGTGTCGTGCTTGGCTGCCGGTCATCTCCCTCATGATAGCCGGGCTACGGCTCAAGCTGCCGGTTGAGCTCCTGATCCAGCCGTCGTTTGAACCGCTGCGCCAATCGACGATGCTCCATGCGGTAAGCTTCCTGCAGCGCCTCATCCCAAGACGCGCCGTCCTTCACGCTATTAATCAGTACCGCGTATCGATCGACGCTGCGTTCGAGCATGTACTGCGTCAGCGCCCCCGCCACGTCGTACTGCCAGGCCTGCAGGTCCTCGCCCTCGAAAAAGCCCTCGCCCAGCAGCCGCTCGCCTTCGAGGCGAACGATCGCACGCTGATACAGCCCCGCTCCCGTGGGCGGCTCGACCAGGTGTGCGATGTACTCGGCGAGTCCCTCGTTGATCCATGACGGGACATGCACCGGCGCTCGGTAGCGGTGCAGGAAAGCGTGCACCACCTCGTGCATGATGACGTGTGAAGTCTCCCGCTGCGACGGGCGACGCGTCACCGCGACATGGACAAAGCCGTTGCCGAAGCCGTGGCACAGCCCCCCGGCATGGAACGCGTCGGTGTCGTGCATCACCTGCTGGAAACGCAAGTAGTCCACACGGTCGCTGAACACCATGATCAGGCATTTGCCACGGAAGAGGTTGCCGTCGGGGTCTTCGCCCAGCAGTTCCGCGCAGTGCCGATAGGTTTCGCTGAGCTTGTCGCCCCACCGCTGGACCTGCTCGGCGTCGATGTCTGTGCAGATCATGAATCGTTGTGATTCATAGAGATTCAGTTCGATCTCGAGCTCTTCCTGTGTCCGTTGACAGAACGCGCGGAGCAGTTCGACGCTTTGCTCCATCAGCTCACTATCGAGATTGCCCCACATCGTCGGGTCGGCGATGCCAACGAAGCGTGGCCCTTGGCCGGGGGCCTCGCCACGCCGGGCCTGCTCTATTCGGCCGGCAAGCGAGGGGTCGGCCTCGAGCGCTTCATCGAACGCGACGCCTGATAAATCCTCGCCATCCCGATGGCGTGATAGCAAGATGCCCAGTCGCAGCAGTGCTTCGCCGTCGCCCTCGGGGGTTTCGAGGAAACGCCAGTAGCGGTCGAACGCACTTACCGGGATCGCCGTCCACATCAGCCGGTGGTCGGCCGATCCCTCGGCATTCTCGTTAGGTGCGGTGAGGGTGAAACCGATCTCGTCGTAGGCGGTGATCGTCCCCCTGACCACCTGCCCCGACTGGAGCGTAATCGTCAGGCGGATGACCTTGTCGTCCGGCGGCGTGTCAGCCCGTGCCGTCCCGCCACAGAGGGTCAGGCCCGTGAAGCCGAGCAAGAGAGTGAGCAAAGCGCGTTGGGCGAGGTGATCGAATGACATGTCGAGTTCCGGATCGGTTGCCCGAGCTTAACGCCGCGGCGGCATTAGGAAAAGAGAATCCAGCCCCAATCCGCTTATGATAGTCGCGCATTATCCCGGGCCGGCACTTGCCTTGTCGGGCATGGCCGATCATAATCAGAGCAGCGGCAACCCCTGCCGTGTGTGGTCCCCCCTCTCCTGCTAGTGAGGTCTTGATGGCTCGTAAGCGCGATAAACTCGCTGAAATCCTGCGTAAGTGGGGACTCATCGACGACCAACAGGCCCATGAAGGGCTCAAAATCTCCCAGGGCTCACGCAAACGCATCGGCGAAGTCCTCGTCGATCTCAACTACGTCAGCGAGAACGACGTCGCCAAAGCCATCGCCTCGCAACTCGGCATGGAGTTTGTCGACCTCGACCAGCCCAACGTCATCGACAAAGAAAACATCCCGCTGATCCCCGAGGAACTGATCCGCAAGTACACCGTCTTGCCGCTGGGCAAGGAGGGCAACCGGATCAAAGTGCTCGTGCACGACCCGATGGACCTCGCGCTGATCGACGACCTGCGGTTCCGGCTCAACGCCGACATCGACATGTCGCTCGCCGGGAAGGGCAAGATCAAAGAGTACATCGACAAGGTCCTGAGCAGCGAGATCCAGAAATCCATCGACGCGATCACGATGGACATGTCGGTCGACCGCACGCTCGACACCTCGCTCGACGCGTCGCTCGACATCGACTACGAGGGCGAGGAGGGGCTGGAAGATGATGATGACCTCGACGGTCAACAAGCACCGATCATCAAGCTCGTCACGCAGATCATCTCCGAGGGCGTCACGACCCGCGCGTCGGACATCCATGTCGAGCCTTTTGAGGACCGCGTCCGGCTGCGCTACCGCATCGACGGCGTGTGCCAGGAGCGTCAGAAGATCCCGAAGCGCACGCAAGGTTCGGTCATTGCACGGCTCAAGATCCTCTCGGGCGTGCGCGTCGAAGAAAAACGCATCCCGCAAGACGGCCGCATCAAGATGAAGATCGGCGGCGAGCAGATCGACTTCCGTGTCTCGTTCTGCCCTGCGTACCACGGCGAATCCGTCGTCCTGCGTATCCTCCGCCCAGAGGCCGCCAAAATCGGCCTTGCGAATCTCGGGATGCAGCAAGACACACTCGAAGCCTTTAACGAGGTCATCAATCGCCCCAATGGCATCTTCCTTGTGACGGGGCCGACCGGTTCGGGCAAAACCACGACCCTCTACTCGGCGCTTCAGGAACTCAACCGCCCCGACCGCAAGATCATCACGGCCGAGGACCCGATCGAATACAACTTCAAAGGCATCAACCAGTGTCAGGTTCAACCAGACGTCGGGATGACGTTCCAGGCGATCCTCCGGTCGATGCTGCGTCAGGCCCCCAACGTCATCCTTGTCGGTGAGATCCGCGACTTGGAGGTCGGCGACATCGCCGTCCAGGCCGCGCTGACGGGGCACATGGTGTTCTCCACACTGCATACCAACGACGCGCCGTCCGCGATCACGCGTCTGCTGGACATGGGGCTCAAGCCCTTCCTCGTCGCCAGTTCCATCCAGGCGATCCTCGCCCAGCGGCTGGTGCGTATCCTCTGCGACCACTGCAAGGAGCCCGACGAGGCGCCGAACCCGCGGTTCATGGCGTTATGTGGGTTCAAGAAGGCAGACCTCGTGGGCAAGCCTGTGATGAAAGAGGCGGGCTGCAAGCGCTGCAACGGCGCGGGCTTCCGTGGCCGACGCGGCGTGTATGAGCTCATGCAGATGAACTCCGAGATCCGCGACCTGGCGTTCCAGCGATCGACCGTCAGCGATATCCGCGCGGCCGCGCATGCCAACGGCATGCGCAACCTTCTGGGCGACGGCAAACTCAAGGTCCTCGAAGGCAAGACCACGATGGGCGAAGTCGCACGCATCGCACAAGTCGAAGGCGTCATTGAAACCACCAGTGACGACGACGACATGGCCGCCTGATCAACAAGATAGACCCGCTCCAAGCGGTGGCCGCGAGCCACCGGGAAAGACGACTGCCAATGTCCAGCTTCCACATCGACCGCCTGCTCGACACCGTCATCCGCCAAGAGGCGAGCGACCTGCACCTGACCGTGGGCAAGCCCCCGACGGTGCGTATGCGCGGCAGGCTGATCGAGCTCAAAACCCGCAATCTCGAGTCTGCCGACACCACCTCGCTCATGAAGGCGATCTCTCCCGAACGCTCCCAGACCGAGTTGCAGGAAGAAGGCGGCAGCGACTTCGGCTTCGCCTACGGCGACCAGGACGACGCCGACAACTCGGCTCGATTCCGCGTCTCCATCTTCAAGCAGAAAGGCGACGTCGCCCTTGTCCTCCGGCGAATCCCCAACCGGCTACTCGACATCGACCACATCGGCCTACCCCCGATTGTCAAAGACCTCATCCGCCGTCCGCGTGGGCTCTTCCTCGTCACCGGCCCGACCGGATCGGGCAAGACAACCACGCTGGCCTCGATGATCGACCATGTCAATATCAACCTCGACCGACACATCATCACGGTCGAAGACCCCATCGAGTACTACCAGCCGCACAAAAAATCGATCGTCAATCAGCGCGAAGTCGGCGTCGATGTGCCGTCGTTCTCCGAGGCCCTTCGCCGTGCGCTGCGCCAAGACCCGGACATCATCCTCGTCGGCGAGATGCGCGACCTCGAAACCATCGAGGCCGCCATCACCGCGGCCGAGACGGGCCACTTGGTTTTTGGCACGCTCCACACCTCCGGCGCTGCATCGACCATCAACCGCCTGGTTGACGCCTTCCCCACCACGCAGCAAGCCCAGATCCGTATCCAGCTCTCGACCTGTCTCATGGCGGTGCTCTCGCAAACCCTCATCAAGCGCATCGATAAGAAGGGGATGACCGCGACGTACGAGTTCATGCTCGTGACCCCCGCGATCGCCCACCTTATCCGCGACAACAAGTCCTTCCGTATCGACTCGGCGATCCAGACCGGCAAGAAGTTTGGGATGCAGCTCCTGGACGACCACCTCTGGAGCCAATACGAGCAAGGGATGATCTCGGCCGAGGACATGATCGACCGGGCCAAGAACCCCGAGCAGCTCATCGACAAGGTCCACCGTGCGGGCGGCCAGGTCGGCCGACCTGAGCTGGATGACACTGCGGCGGCGCCTGCAGCGGCAGACTGAGCGCTGCCGACCGTGCAAGACCCGGCATCTGCTGTGACAGACTCCGGATGTCGATTGCGGAAACCGCCCTTTTATCGTTGTAGATCAAGATTCCCGTTGCTATGATGCATCGGGTTAGCCAGACCCCCACTCCGCCGCGCCTCGTTCCCCACGCCCGGCTGGAGCCCATGATGTTGGAGTCCGTTGAATGGCCGTAGAAACCGACCTAGGTGAGCTCAAAGGGCTGCGGCTTGGACGCATCTTGACCAAGATGGGCAAGGTCACACGCGACCAGGTCCGCGAAGCGCTCGCCCTTCAGCAGCAGAAAAAACGCCCGCTCGGCCAGCTCCTCATCGAGCTGGGCTATGTCAATGAGGACGATGTCAATCTCGCCCGCGCCGCCCAGGATGGGATGCAGGTCGTCGACCTCGAAGATTTTGACATCTCGGACGACATCCGACACCAGATCCCCGCCGAGATGGCCAACGCCTATCAGGTCGTACCGATCATGTACGACGGCAAGGCGAACAAGCTCACCGTCGCGATGAAGTCCGCAGACAACTTCCGGGCGCTCGACGACCTCCGCCTCCTGATGGGCTTCCAGGTGGAGGCGGTCATCGCCCCGGCGGAGCAGCTCTCCAAGCGGATCAAGCAGTTCTACGGCGACGACGACGAATCCCTTACAGGCCTGATCAGCGAGCTCTCTGAAGACGAAGAGCTCCAATCCTTCGATGATGACGGCACTTCGGTCGACCTCGAAGAGCTCGCGCTCCAGGTCGAAGACAACCGCGTCAAACGCCTGCTCAACCTTGTCCTGCTTCAGGCTATCAAAGACAAGGCCTCGGACATTCACTTCGAGCCTTTCGAAGATGAATTCAAGATGCGCTACCGCATCGACGGCGTGCTCTACGAGATGATCCCCCCGCCGCGGCACTTGGCCAACGCCATTGTCAGCCGCATCAAGGTCATGGCGAACCTCGACATCGCCGAGCGACGTATCCCGCAGGACGGCCGCATCGAGCTGGTCGTCAATAGCAGCCCCGTCGACCTGCGTGTCGCAGTTCTGCCCACGATGTTCGGCGAGTCGTGCGTCATGCGTGTGCTCGACCGGTCGAACGTCTCGCTCGACCTCGAAAAAGTCGGCCTCCGCGAAGACGATCTCTCGACGGTCCGCCAACTGATCAAGAAGCCTAACGGCATCGTCATCGTCACGGGGCCGACCGGCTCGGGCAAGACGACGACCCTCTACTCCGCACTCAACGAACTCAACGAGCCCGGCGAAAAAATCCTGACCGCCGAGGACCCCGTCGAGTACGACATCGACGGCCTCGTGCAGGTGCAGATCAACCAGGCCGTGGGCCTTACCTTCGCGAAAGCGCTCCGGAGCTTCCTGCGTCAAGACCCGGACATCGTGCTCATCGGTGAGACCCGCGACCTCGAAACCGCGCAGATCGCGGTGCAGGCATCGCTCACCGGCCACCTAGTGTTCTCCACGCTCCACACCAACGACGCCCCCAGTTCGATCGCCCGTTTGATCGACCTCGGCCTCGAAAACTTCCTGATCACCGCAACGATCGAAGGCATCGTGGCCCAGCGTCTGGTCCGTAAGATCTGCACCCGCTGCAAGCAGCAGTACACGCCGACCGATGACGAGCTGATGCGACTCGACCTCACACCCGATGACTTAGGGGGCAGGCAACTGTCTCGCGGCAAGGGCTGTGACTACTGCAACCAGTCGGGCTACCGCGGCCGCATGGGCATCTTCGAGATCATGGTGATGAGCGACAAGCTGCGCGACCTGATTATGAACGACGCGTCGTCGCAGCAACTCGCACAGGAATGCCGTAAGTCCGGGATGCGGACACTGCGGCAGTCGGGCCTGCTGGCTTTGTATGACGGGCTGACGACGATTGACGAAGTGGTCCGGGAGACGCTGATCGCCGAGTAGTGGCGGCGAGAAGCGTGTATCGTGTTTGTTTGAGTGAGGTTCCAAGCCGGGTGGGCGAGGACACAATGTATGCCAACGTACCAATTTGAAGCACTGAACGAAGCGGGCAAGCCCCAGAAGGGGACGATCAACGCGGCCTCGAGTGAGGAAGCGATCGCTCGCATCCGCAGCCAGGGCTACTTCCCGACGTCTGTCCGTGAGCAGAAGTCGAAGAAGAGCAAGGCCTCGGGCAGTGGTGGTGCCGCCGCCTCGACCAAGAAGGCCGGGTCGAAGAAAGGCATGGAGTTGAGCATCAGCGTTGGCGGGGTCAGCCAGAAGAACCTGACCCAGTTCACCCGCCAGCTCTCGACGCTTCAAGACGCAGGCCTTCCGATCCTCCGCTCGCTGGCGATCCTCGAACAGCAGCAGAAGCCCGGCCTGATGAAGAACACACTCGCCAGCGTCCACGAAGACGTCTCGGGCGGTGCGTCTCTCTCGGATTCGATGGGCAAGCACCCCAAGGCCTTCAACAAGCTCTACACCAAGATGATCGCGGCCGGCGAGGTCGGCGGCGTCCTCGACCTCATCCTCCAGCGTCTGGCCGAGTTCCTCGAAAAGGCGCAGAAGCTCAAGAAGCGCATCATCTCCGCGATGATCTACCCCGCTGCAGTGATTACCATCGCCGCGGTCATCGTGCTGGGCATCATGATCCTCATCGTGCCGAAGTTCGTCACCATCTTCGACGACTTCGACACCGACCTGCCCGGCATGACCAAGGGGTTGATCGGATTCTCCAAGTGGCTGGCAGGGCCTATCCTCCCGGTTTCAAAGGGCGGTAACGGGGAGCTCATCCCCGGCCTGCTCTGGGTGCTGCTCGCGCCGATCGTCATCTTCTTCGGGCTTAAGTTCCTCCGCAAAACTGCGGGCGGTAAAGCCTTTATGGACCGCCTGATCCTCTGGGTCCCGATCCTTGGCGGGCTCATCCGTAAGGCGACGATCGCCAAATTCACCCGTACCCTGGGCACGCTCATCAACGCGGGTGTCCCCATCCTCGACGCGATCCAGATTACCTCTGAGACGACCGGCAACGATGTCTACGCCAAGGCCCTGATGAAGGTCCACGAGTCGGTACGGCAAGGCGACTCCTTCGCCGAGCCGCTGCGTAAGGCCAAGGTCTGCGACGCGCTGGTCGTCAACATGATCGACGTCGGCGAAGAGACCGGCGACCTGGACAAGATGCTCACCAAGGTGGCCGACAACTACGACGAAGAGGTCGATGTCGCGGTCGCGGGCCTCGTCTCGCTGCTTGAGCCGGTGATGGTCGTCGTCCTCGGCGGCATCGTCGGCTTCATCGTCATCTCGCTCTTCCTCCCGCTGGTCAAGCTGATGCAGGAAGTGATGTAGGGCTGGTGGCTGGTGATTAGTGGCTAGTGACTGGCAGAAACAAGAAACTCCTACAGCGCCGCATGTGAATGCGGCGCTGTTTTTTCATATCCTCGATCACACGCCGACGCTGAGCGCAGCGAAGCGTCTGGTACACTGAGATCATGCCTATGGATCCCAACTGCATCTTCTGCAAGATCGTCGCAGGTGACATTCCCTGCCACAAGCTGTGGGAGGACGACCACGCGCTGGCCTTCCTCGACGTCAACCCGTTGTCCGAGGGCCACGCCTTAGTCATCCCCAAAGGGCACTACGCGACGCTCGACCAGGTCCCCGCCGACACCGCCGCGGCGATCGGTGCCGCCCTCCCCGCACTCGCCCGCGCGGTCATGCAGGCCACGGGCAGCACCGACTACAACCTCCTCCAGAACAACGGCGCCCCCGCCGGCCAGGACGTCTTCCACGTCCACTTCCACCTCATCCCCCGCAAACCCGGCACCGACAGCCACGATGCCACCCCTGGCTACGGCCTTCCGGCCAGGGCGTGGCCAGCGGAGAAGATGGATCATGACGCGGCAGCACGGCTTGCCGGCGAGATTGCAGACCGACTCTAGCTATCGCATCTTGGGGGCGATGCCCACTGAACCCGCCCCCTGCACACCGTTTCGGAAAACTGCTGGGCGAAAGCCACAGTGTCCATGCAGGTGGATCAGGAACAGTCTTCAAGATGCAACCTCAGGAATCGACCGACACGCATCTGGCACGCACCGACCACCTGCTCATGTTTGTGTATGCAGTGGGATGGCTGGGGATCAGCGCATGCGTACTGCTTTCGCTGACCAATGATGAATACACTCGATTCAAGACGTCATGGATGGTCGTAGGCAGTCTTGTTGGCGGTTTCCTGTGTGTCCCCATGTCGGCCTGCATTCTCATCAGGAGTGTTGGTACGCGGGCATGGTCAACAGCTTGGGTGGTGACACTTGGAACAACGACAGGAATTGCCTTCGTTGCTTGTGCGTTGATGGTGTCCGAAACAGGTTTTCATCGTACGACCTTCTACCGCTGGGGAGGCAGCAGTCTCCTGCTTGTAGAAACCGCGATGGCGGGCTTGATGCTGTTTTGCGTGCCCGTGTGGATGACGGGCATCAGCATACTCGCCGTAGTGAAACACAGG
This sequence comes from Planctomycetota bacterium, assembly GCA_039193915.1. Lineage (GTDB taxonomy): Bacteria > Planctomycetota > Phycisphaerae > Phycisphaerales > Phycisphaeraceae > JAHQVV01. The sequence continues at coordinate 19,414 of JBCCWH010000021.1, read as the reverse complement.
CGGGAGTTCTTGATCCCCGCTATCGCGGCCACCGCGACGACAGCTGCGGGAGCGATCCTGTTTTTTGTTGGCAGCGCGCTTGTGTATGTGCTGGACTGGTCCGTAGGGCTCGACCTGTACATGAGCCACGAACCTAATGCGGATCGCCTCTTTGCATGGCAGCGCACCGCTCAGATTACATTCGCGGTTGCAAGCTTCGCACAGGGGGCGCTCAGTCTGTTAGTCATCCGGCTACACCGAAGCAGATAACTATTGCCAGGTGTGTTGTCTGCGCTGCGCCTCTTCGACGCTACAGCGTTCCCTTGGTGCTTGGCACGTCGTCCCCCGTCACGCGCACCGCGTCGCGAAGCGCGCGGCCGAAGGCCTTATAGATGGCCTCGGCGATGTGGTGGTTGTTCTCGCCCCAGGGGACGTGGATGTGCAGGTTCATCCGTGCGGCGTTGGCGACGGCGTTGAAAAACTCGCGAACAAGCTGCGTGTCGAACGTGCCGATCTTCCCGGCCGGGTCGTTGAAACTGCTCGACTCAACCCGGAACACCAGCGCGGGCCGGCCCGACAGGTCGAGTGACACGTTGGCCAATGACTCGTCCATCGGGACGCTGGCGTGGCCGTAGCGCTCGATGCCCTTCTTGTCGCCGACGGCCTGTGCGATGGCCTCCCCCAGCGCGATGCCGACGTCTTCGACGGTGTGGTGGTCGTCGACATGGGTGTCGCCGGTGCAGGTGATGTGCAGGGCGAGTCGGCCGTGGCGGGCGACGTGGTCGAGCATGTGGTCGAAGAAGCCGACGCCGGTGCTGTGCTTGTAGTCGCCGGTCTTGGCCGGGTCGAGCGAGAGGGACAGGTTGATGTCGGTCTCGTTGGTCTTGCGTTGGATGGAGGCGTTGCGCATAGGCTAGATCAGGTCGTCGAGCGCTTCGAGCAGCGCATTGTTTTGTTCCGGGGTTCCGATCGTGATACGGAGTTTATCGTCGAGCCGGGGCTGATCGAAGTAGCGAACAAGGATGCCGCGGTCCTTGAGTTGGGCATAGAGCGTGCTCGCGACAGGCTTATCGGTCACGAGCCGTGTCTTCGTCGTTGTCGGGGGGGTGCAGAGCAGGAAGTTGGCCTCGCTATCGAACACATGGAAGCCGCGTTTACGCAGGGCCTGGGTCAGCGCTTGCCGTGATTCGGTGACCTTGTCCCACACCTGCCGGGCATAGGCGCGGTCCTGAAGGGCGGCCGCGGCGACGTGCTGCGAGACGATGTCGGTGTTGTAGCTATCGCGTGCCTTGTCGAGCGCCGCGATGACCGCTGCGGGGCCAAGCCCGTAGCCAAATCGCATCCCAGCCAGCCCGTACCCCTTGCTCATGGTCCGCAGGAGGACGACGTTTTCCACGCCTTCGCGCACCAGGCCCAAGGCATCGCCTTGGGCGAAATCGACATACGCCTCATCGACCATCAGCAGTCCCGTGAACTTCTGAGCGATCGTGCGCAGCAGATCGACCGAGACAGCGGTACCCGTTGGGGCGTGTGGGTTCACGAGCATCGCCAACGTACAGCCCGCGTCGTTCCAGCGCTCGGCGAGGTCCTGCGGCAGTGCGTACTCGGCGTCCCGCTCGACCATGCACACTGGGGTGTCATGGATCGCCGCGAGCACCGGGTACAGCGAATAGCTGGGAGTCGTCACGCCCAGGCCGCCGCTGGTCGTGCCGCCCGGGTTGCAGTAGGTCGTGATCAGCAAACGCAAGAGTTCGTCGCCGCCGTTGGTCGCGATGACCTGATCGGGTGTAACTCCGTGTACTTCTGCTGCCGCGCGGCGAAACGGCTGCGCCAGCGGCGGCGGGTAGACGCGCAACGCCTCGGCCGAAACACCGCGCAGCGCATCGAGCGATTTGGGCGAGGGTGGGTACGGGCTCTCGTTGGTATTGAGCTTGATCACGGTGCCGCTCCGCGTGGGCTGTTCGCCGGGCGCGTAGGCGGTGAGCTGCTGGATGTTTGGGCGTGGGGACGGCATAAGTGGGGTAGTGTCGCGTGCTTCGCCGGGCGGGTCAATGCCAGGGCTTCCCGCAGGCTGACCGCCCCGCCGTCGCCAACTGCGGGATACACTACGCCCATGCGACTCCCTACCGCGAACCTGCGTCTCTGGCTTCTGGCTCTTGGACTGATTCTCGCGTCGTTGCCGGCCCGGGCGCAAGACGACGAACGGGCCTACGACGCTGCGGTCTACCTGTTTTCGCAGACGATGCGGCCCTACCCCGACGGGCGGCACAACCAACTGCTGCTGTCGCTCCGGCATCTCAACGACCCTGCCCTGGCCCCACTCTTCGATGCGCTGACCCAATCGCCCCACGCCCCGCAGCGCGTGCATGGCCACCTCGGCCGGGCCGAGACCAGCCCGGGGGGGCACCTCGACCTCGCCGCTGTTGCTGAGATCGAAAACGCGAACGAGATTGTCGAAATACTCGGCGCCGCGATCGACTGCGGCGTCCTTGCCCAGCGCGACCTGGTTCAGGTCCTGGCCTGGGAGGGGCTCGACGCGGCATCACGCCAAGCGCTTGCGGTGCACGTCGTCGCGGGCGGCGGCGCGGTCAATGATGCGCTCCTGCTCGAATCGCTTGTCCTTGAACAGGACACCCCAGGCACTGCGCAGATGCTGCGGCACGGACTGGGGGCGCTCCTGCTCATGCAAGGCGGCGACTCAAGCGCGCGGGCTGAGCTCGATAAGCTCGGCGAACTTGGACCGGCCGACACACGGGACGCCGTCCGTGCGCAACTCCTTGAAGTCGCGATTCACCATGACTTCAACGCGATCGGGCCTTGGGCGATGGAACTGGCGCGGGATGAAGAGGAAGACACCTGCCTCCGCCTCGTCGCGCTGCGAGCAGCCCTGCGCTTTCTCCCGGGGGATCGTGGCGAACCCGCGGCATCACTCTGGGAAGCGATGTTCAACGCAACGGAGGATACGGCCCAGCGAATCCGCCTTGCACTCATCGCGCTTGAGGCCGCGCCCTATGCGGCACCGGAACTCTATGCCCCGCTGTTAGATAGCGAAGATGCGCTGTTTCAACACATCGCCACCGCTGGGCGTGCGATCGCTGCGGGGGATCCCGACGCCAGCGATGCCGTCATCGAACTCGTTGAGCACGGCCACCCGATGTCTGTGCTCTGGGCGATGCGGTACGCCCATGACCACGCCGACGCATCACGTGGGGCGATCCTGCTAGCGATCCTTGAGAAATTTGATGCAGGCCCCGAGCGCTCGCGCGGCCGCCGGGCGGGTCCTGCGATCGACGCGGTCCAGGCCCTGGCCGAACTTGAAACCCGTGCCGCGACCGAGCAACTCCCCGGTATCCTCGAAAAGACCCCTTCCAGGCCCCGCGGTGAACTGACGACAACACACATCATCCTGCTCGGCCTGGTCCGTGCAAACGGCGTCAATCTCGTAGAGCTCGCGCGCTCGCTGCCCGAACCGGCGGATAACGACGCGAATGACCTCGCCTTGCTCCTCAGGGCTCGCTGCGCCGTCCCGCTTGACACCACGGATTGGCAACGCATCTCGCAGATCGTCGCGGGGCAAACCTCGCTCGACGATTCGCTGCGCATTCAACTGGCCTGGTTGTACCTCAAACATATCGGCCGCGCCGATGATGCGCTAAGGCAGGTCGCCGCCCCGGCCCGATGAATCACAGGCAAACGCCCCGCTCCGCAAGCCCCCGACACCTTACCGACCAAACGCATGAGTGAAATCCCCCTCAGCCGACCCGATATCACAGACGCCGAAGTTCATGCCGTCGTCGATGTCTTGCGTTCAGGCCGACTCAGCATCGGCCCGCAGCAAGAACGGTTCGAGAAGCGCGTAGCCAATCGCTGCGAGCGCAGGCAAGGCGTCGCGGTTTCCTCCGGCACAGCCGGGCTGCACCTCGTCCTCTCCGCGCTCGGGGTCGGACCCGGTGACGAAGTCGTCACGACACCCTTCTCATTTATAGCCTCGGCCAACTGCATCCTCATGGTTGGGGCAACACCGAAGTTTGTCGATATCTGCCCACAGTCGCTCAACATGGACCCGGCCAAGCTCGACGCCGCGATCACACCGAAAACCAAGGCCGTGATCGCCGTCGAGGTCTTCGGCCAGACGAAACACATGGACGCGATCGAGGCCATCGCACGCAAGCATGAAGTCCCGCTGATCGAGGACGCGTGTGAAGGCCTGGGCGGGCTGTTGGGTGACCGACCGGTCGGCGGCTTCGGGCGTGCCAGCGTCTTCGGCTTCTACCCCAACAAGCAGATCACCACCGGCGAAGGCGGGATGATCGTCACCGACGACGACCACCTAGCCGATCAGTGCCGTTCACTTCGCAACCAGGGCCGGGCGCAGATGGGGGCCGTCCTCGGCAGCGGAAAAGACGATACGCAAGCCGCACCAGATACCGGGGCCTGGCTCGACCACCCGCGTCTGGGATACAACTACCGCCTCTCCGAGATCGCCGCGGCGCTCGGCGTAGTGCAGATGGACCGGCTCGACGGGATGCTCGCCGCCCGACGCCACGTTGCCGAACGCTATACCGGGATGCTCCTTGATCAGCCCGACCTCATCCTCCCCGCCGCTACCCCTGGCGAGGAGTCCAAGCTGTCCTGGTTTGTCTACGTCGTCCGGCTTGGCACCCAGTACAACCGCGAGGCCCGCGACCGCGTTATCGCTGGCATGCGTCGCCACGACATCGGGGCCGCCAACTACTTCCCCTGCATCCACCTCCAGCCGGTCTACCGCGAGCGATTCGGCTTCGCGCCCGGCGACTTCCCGATCGCAGAGTCCATTAGCGAGCGCACCCTCGCCCTGCCGTTCCACAACCACCTTAGCCATAAGCAGGCCGACCTGGTGTGCCAGACCCTGGTCGTGATGCTGCAACGCGAGCGGATGTTGCTGGAAGAGTAGTCCCCTGCATGCGAGTGATTCGTCACCGCGCGACATCTGCTTCTAAAAACGACTTGAGGTCTTCTTCATTGATCGCAGGCTCGCCCGGGCTGACGTTGTCGAGCCTGCCGCTGTGCAGCCAGACTTCAAGTTCATCGACCATGCCGAACAGGTGTTCGAAGTTGTCGATGACAAACAGCAGTGGCTGGTAGTGGTCGATCTCGAAATACTGATTGATGACCCACTCGAGCTGCGCGGGGTAGCGTTGCACCTTGGGCGAAGTGACGCAGTACTCGAGCTCGCCGGTCGAACTGAGCAGGCCGCTGCCGTAGGCGCATACCCCCCATTTCGACTTGGGCTGCTTCATCAGCCCAAACTCGACCGTGAACCAGAAGAACCGGGCCAGTGCCTTGATATTGCTCTCGACCAGATGCAGGCGTTCATCCCCCTCGCTCATCGCCTGGGCTCGTAGCGCTGCCTCGCGGGCGACCTCGCCGAAACGTACCAACACATCCGCGAATCGCGTGTCGGTGTGCATCGGGACGTGTCCTGCAACATCGTGGAAGATGTCGGGCTCTGGCAGATAATCGAGCTTAGCGCCATCCCGGATCGTGATCGTGGTGGGGAAGATCCGGCGGCGGATGCAGTCAAAAAAGATGTACGCCGGGACATAGCCCGCGACGGCCTCGGCCTTGAACCCGGTCAGCGGATTAAGCTTATCGTTGATCTCTTCCATCCGAGGGATGCGGTCAGGGTCGAGCATCAGGTTCTCGACGCCCTCCATAAACTTGGGGTTCGAGTACTTCTCCCAGTACGGTCGAATCCGCGCGTATAGCCGCCGCCACGTCTCCTGATTTTCCTCCGAGTAAAGCGCATACGGCTGCGGGATAAACATCTCGCCGTTGCGTTTGGCGTTCTCGATGTACGGCGCCTTCGTCGTCGTTAGGCCCGCGCCCGGTGTCGCATCGGTCGTCTTGTTCATGTGGAAGCTCCCGTATGGATGTGTTGCAGGTGGTCGGCAAGCATGTCGATATCCGCCGGGTCGTGGTAAAGCCCAAAGCCAAAGCGGACGCGCCCGCCCCGGCTGTCGATCCGGACGCCCGCATGTTCGAGGGTTTTCGTCAGTGTCCGCGCGGCGTCGGTGCAGCCAAGGTCGAAAGCTAAAAAACGGCCATGACGTTCGCCGGGCGAGCCGATGAGTGATGTGTCGTTGAGCAGTGGGTGGTGCAAACCGCGCAGCCGATCGAGGAACTGCGTCTGTAGTTGCACGACACGCCGGTGCATGGCATCGACGGTCAGCCCAAGCCCGGAGAGCCAATCGAACACCGCGTTCATACGGTAGATGCCGGACGGGTCAAACGTCGCCCCGGCAAAACGCCAGCCGTCATCGGCATAAGCGACTTCTTTGGCGTCCCCCGCCAGCGAGCCGAAACTCGCGAACCAGCCCGTGTCACGCGGACGCAGCTCGCATCCCGGCGGGACTGCCATGAAACAGCACCCCTCGCCGCTCATCGCGTACTTGTATCCACCCGCAAGGTAAAAAACGCGATCCGCGATCGCCGACAGGTCTGTTGGCAAAGCGGCAAAACCGTGATATCCATCGACAACGATCAGCGTCATATCGTCCTGCACCGACGCAACAACCTGCTCGATCTCAGGCAGTGCGCGACCGCTGTCGAAAAAGACCTGGCTAAGGTAAACAAGGTCGTAACGATTGCCGGACAGCTTCTCAGTCAGGCGGTGTTGCAGCGTCTCGAACGGATCGCACGGCAGCGTATCCGGCACAATCAAGCCGTCTTCAGCTATCCGTGCCGCCTGTCGAGAAAAGCTGTAAAACTCGCCGTCGCTCGACAAGATGCGTGCCGGCCGATCGGTCGGGAGGCATGACACCAGCCGCAAGAAAAAGCTGTGCACGTTGGGTCCAAACACGATCTGCCCGGGGGCGGGCAATGACAGCGTATTCGCGATGTGGGTCTGTGCTTTAGGGATAACCTCGCCAAAAACCTTATCCCACTTTGCGTCATTGAGCGTCGCGCCGTCACTCCAGCACGCGAGCTGCGCCGCACGCGTCACATCGGGCCAGAGGTGGTGGCTGTGCGCCGCGAAGTGCAGCGCATCGCCCATAGACGCAAGCGCTGTCGCGAAATGCTGCTTGTAGGACTGCAAGCGACCCTCCTGGAGTTTCATACGCTCCGTGGACGGAAACGGAACCCCAGTTCTTTGCGCAGTGCATCGGGGAGTTCGGGGAGCTCGGACCGTGGGATCAGAAACGTCGTGAGGTGGAACAAATCGCGGAACACCCTGTTTTGCGTTGCGGTCGCGCTCAGGTACTCGTGCCCCGAAGACCCGCCCGTGCCGATCTTTCCGCCGAGCATCCGGTGGACCATCATCGCGTGCCGCTGACGCCAGGTCGTTAGCTGCTCGTCAATCGCCGCCAACCCGTTGAGCACACGGAAAGGCAGGTGCAGCATCGGCTCATCACGATAGAGATGGATAAACAAGGCCGACAGCACCGCGTGGCGTGACATGCGGAAAAAGCCTTCGTCCAAAAGCGGCTGGAACTGTTCAGCGTGTAGCAGAGAGTCAAACAGCGCGCGTGTTTTCCCAAGCCCGTCGAGCTGTGTCTGTGTCTGCTCCTCACTCAAAGCGCTGTTGCCGGAGATAATCTCGCGGTCGCTCGCGAGCATGCGGTCGACGGCGTCGCTGTAGGCCTGCCAGAACTTGAATGGCCCGAACTCCAGGAATGGCATGCGTTCAAGCCAATGCTGGACAAGCTCAAACAAGCTCGGCTGGTTTTCCAGGCACGCCAGGTGGTCACGCTCCGACTGCGATAAACGTGTGCAGAAGCTCTGCCGGTCGTACGCAATACGCTGGCAGGACTTTAGGCCGAGCGTGATCTCAAGCTCTTTGAACTGGATACTCTGGAACCCTGACGCTGGGAGGAGCAGGTCGCGGAAGTCGAGGAAATCGAGCGGCGTCATTGTCTCGAGTACACCAAGCTGTTCAACCAGCAGCTTGAGGATCGCAACGACACGCTCGACCCGGCGGACGACCGTGCTCAGGTCGCGGTCGTCAAGCGTATCGGTATGAAACAGACACTGGACCGAGCGCAGCTCGTGCAGGACCTGCTTGAACCACAGCTCGTAGGCCTGGTGCGTGATGATGAAGAGCGTTTCATCGTGTGCGGGCTCGCCGAAGTTTGCGCTCTCGGGGAACTGCGCATCAAGGATCCGGTCGAGCCGGAGATACTCGGTGTAGTTCACGTCTTTGGTGTTACGTCGAGCCATAGGGTTAGTCAGGGAAGTGAGGCCAGGACTAGGGGCCGCTGGGCCTAGGCATCTCGAAGCGGTCACGTGTTGTGCTGTAGTCGGCACCGCCCATTCGGCCGACCGTGTCGAGCGCCGCCGGATCGACGACGCCTTCTGCGTTGCATACGCCGTCGGCGAAGTGCATCATCACGATCCGGCCGATCACGAGGTTCGCGCCCAGCGGGCCTTCACCGACGGTAACCACCTGGATCAGTTCACACTCCATCGCCACCGGCGACGCCGCGACGCGTGGTGGTGCGATGCGTTCACTTTCCGTTGTCGCAATACCCGCCTGCTCAAACTCGCTGACTTCGTAGCCATACTCGTACGCCGACTGGTTCATCAGCTCGGCAAGCGTGCGGGATACAACGTTGACAACAAACTGGCCGTTGGCTTCGATGTTTTTGAGTGTGTCTTTTTTCTCGCCGTGCCGGTTGTTCACCGGTGAAAACACAACACTCGGTGGGTTCGCCCCGACGCCATTGAAAAAACTGAACGGCGCGATGTTCGTCACGCCACCCGGCGAGATCGTTGAGACCCACGCGATCGGGCGTGGTGTGATCACTTGCACGAGGTAGCGGTAGAAAACGTGCGGCTGGAGGTCGTCGGGGTTGATCTTCATAGGAGTCCGAGTTGAATCAGGTGCCGGGCCAAGGGACTTAAGTCCCTTGGCCTAAGAGAAAATCAGTCATCCAGCCAAGAGAACGGGTACTGCGAATCGTCCATCCCCAGTGCCTCGGGCGTGATATGCAGCTTGCGGTCGGTGTCAAACATCACCGCGAGCTCTTCGGTTCGGTCATGGTCCATCGACGCCATGATCGTCCCGGGGTGTGGCCCGTGCGGGATGCCGCCGGGGTGGAGTGTCATCGACCCATGCGAGACCCCGCGACGCGAGGCAAAGTCGCCGCGCGAATAGAACAAGACCTCGTCCGCCTCAACATTGCTGTGCACGTATGGCACTTTCACCGCCTCGGGGTGGTGGTCAAGATAACGCGGCGCAAACGTGCAGAGTACATACCCGCGTGCCTCAAACGTCTGCTGTATGGGCGGCGGCAGATGGACCGTTCCCGTCAAGGGCTCAAAATCCATCGCATTGAACGTGTACGGGTACACCATGCCGTCCCAGCCCACCACATCGAATGGGTGGCTGCAATGTGTGACCCGTGTCAGCCGGTCATGGTCCTTGATAATGACATCGGTGTCGCCCGGGTCATCGATGGTGAGTAGTTCTGTCGGGCCGTGGAAATCGCGCTCGCCGTAGGGCATGCCGAGCATGATCTGGCCGTCGGGGTTGAGGTAGTGGTCGGGGATGCGGACCGATCCAAACGACTCGATGACGAGGTAGTCTTCTTTACTCACGTCGTCGGGCACGAAGCGGTAGTTCGTGGTGCGCGGGATGACGACGTAGTCCATCGCCTTGTAGCGGAGCTTGCCGTAGTTTGACTCAAGCCATCCGCCGCCTTCGTGGATGTAGACGACTTCGTCGGCCGCGCCGTTGCGGAAGATCGTTGCCTGCTCCTCGGCGGGTCGGCAGCGGTATGACACCAAGTCGTTGTTAAACATCATCGGTACACGGCCCGTGACGGGATCGCCCTTGCGGGGCATGTCGCCGGTGACGATGTGGTGGTGGCGCAGCTCGACGGGGTCGGCGGCCTTGAGCGGGACCTGCCCGACGTGGTCCATCTTGCGGATCCGCGTGGGCGGACGGAGGTGGTAGAGGATCGAGTACGCCCGGTTGAATCCCTCGGTCGTGACGACGTGTTCGTAATACAGGCCTTCGCCCAGGTGGCTCTCGGCCTTGGGGCGGGGGTGCTTGATGTGCCGCTTGGGGGGCACGATTCCGAGTCTCATGTAAGGGGGCATAGGCTTACCTTTGTCGGGCGCGGCCTGTGCATCGGCCGGCCTTGTGTTTGGTGGGTTGTGTTATGGCCGTTGGGTAATGTAAGTCGTGAGCTTGCCTAGCCGCTCGATCTCCATTTCGACCGTATCGCCGGGTTTGAGCCAGCCGCCGGTGTTTTCAGGGCCGAGTTCGAGGATACAGCCTGTACCGACGGTGCCCGAGCCGAGAAGGTCGCCGGGCATGAGCGCCGCGTCGCGTGACGCATGGGCGACGATCTGGGGCCAGGTGAAGTGCATGTCGCCGCTGTTGCCACCCGAGAGCGTTTGGCCGTTGACCATGCACGACATGTCGAGCGACAACTGACCGGACGAATCGATCTTATCTTTCAGAGAATCGATCGGAATCAATACCGGCCCGATCGCTGTCGCGAAGTCCTTGCCCTTGCTTGGCCCAAGACCCACCTTCATCTCATTGCGCTGCAGATCGCGGGCGCTCAGGTCGTTGACAATCGTCAGCCCGAGCACATGATCCCACGCGTCGGCCTCCGCGATGTCGCGGCCAGGCTTGCCGATCACGACCCCGACCTCCAACTCGTAGTCGAGCTCGTTGCAGCCCTGCGGTGCAAACACCTCGGCCCGGTCGCCGACGATCGACCGATGGTTCGAGAAGTAGAACACCGGCTGCTCGTACCACTGCGGCGCCATCTCCAGGCCACGCTTTGCCCGGCACTTCGCGACGTGCTGCTCGAAGGCATAGAAGTCACGGAACGAGCCGATCGTGACGTGGTCTTCGGATTGTTTGATGCGCAAGTCCATCGTGCTTAGAGCAGTCCGCGTTTGGCCTGTTCGCGCTCGATCGCCTCGAACAGGGCCTGGAAGTTGCCTTCGCCGAAGCCCTCGGAGTTGCCGCGGCGCTGGATGATCTCGTGGAACAGCGTCGGCCGATCGAACACCGGCTGGGTAAAGAGCTGCAGCAAGTAGCCGTCGGGCCGGTCCTGATCGACGAGGATGCGTAGATCCTGCAGGGTCCTGAGGTCTTCCTTGAGCAGCGGCACCCGCTCGGGTACGGCGTCGTAGTACGTGTCAGGGACTTCGAGGAACTCGACACCCTGTTTCCGCATCGCGGCGGTCGCGCGGATGATGTCGCTGGTCAAGAGCGCGATGTGCTGGACGCCCGGGCCGTTGTTGTCGTCCAGGAAGATCTGGATCTGGCTGTTGTCGCCGGTGGGCTCATTGATGGGCATCTTGATGTAGCCGTCGGTCCCGCCGAGGACTTTGCTCATCAGCGCCGACTTGCCAGAGTTGATGTCGAAGTAGCCGATTTCCTGGAAGCCGAAGACGCGTTCGTAAAAGTTGGCCCATTCATCCATCACTTCGACGTTGCCGACGATGTGGTCGATCATCATGAAGTTGATGTCGCCGTCCTCGATCCCGCCGGGCAGGTTGTCGTAGCCTGGCGCGAAAGTCCCGACACAGGCATCGGTGCGGGTTAGGAAGGAGTGCACGGTATCGCCGTAGGTCTTGATCGCGCTGTGGCAGTAGCCAGCGTTCTCCGTGTAGCCGTCATGCTCAGGCGCACCGCTGCCGACCGCCTGCTTCAACGCCGCGGCGGGGTCGTTGACGCGGAACGCCACGTCGCGCACTGCGCAGCCGTGCTTCTCGAGGTGGTCGCTGAGGACTCCGGCCTGGGCCGAGTCGCCCTCGGGCTCGGAGAAGACGAAGTTAATTCGTCCCTGCCCGACGACGAAGGAACGCTTGCCGTCGACCCCGCTTTTCGTATCGCCGTATGCCCGACGGAGCATGCCGTAGCACTTCTCGTAGCTGGCGGCCCAGTGCTCGGCGTCGTCGACCCAGAACTCGATGTGGTCGATGTTGCGGATACCCAGCGGGTTGCCGCCGGCATCCTGCGTCGCGGGGGTCGGCTGTACCGATAGCGCGGCCTGATCCTGGGAGGTTCCTGCGGGAGAGGTCATGTTGAGATGTCCAAATCTTGCCAAGTGAAGCGAGGCCCGCGGGCAGGCGCGTGTGATGGACTCGCTAACTCATTATCGCACGGCGATGCAGTATGTCAATGCCCTCTGGGCAGGTCTAAAACGCCATCTCAGGCACATCGTCCGGGACTATGATTTCCCCCGCAGTCTTCTCGACGATTTCATCGACGCTGACCCCGGGGGCACGCTCCTTGAGGTGGAACTTGCCACCCGCGATTTCGACGTAGGCCAGGTCGGTAACGACCTTGTTGATACAGCCCGCCCCCGTCAGCGGGAGCGTGCACTTGGGGAGCAACTTCGAGTTGCCGCGCTTATCCGCGTGGGTCATTGTCACAATGATGTTGTCTGCCCCGGCGACCAGGTCCATCGCCCCGCCCATCCCTTTGATGAGTTTGCCGGGGATCATCCAGCTCGCGATGTTGCCATGGACATCGACTTCGAAAGCACCGAGCACCGTCAGGTCCACGTGCCCGCCACGGATCATTGCGAAGGACTCGGCCGACGAAAAGATGGATGCGCCGGTCGCGGTGGTCACCGTCTGTTTGCCGGCATTGATCAAGTCTGCATCGACCTGGTCTTCCGTCGGGAACGGCCCCATGCCGAGCAGGCCGTTCTCAGACTGCAGCATGACCTCCACGCCTTCCGGCACGTAATTCGCCACCAGCGTGGGGATGCCGATGCCGAGGTTGACGTAGTAGCCGTCTTTGAGTTCGCGTGCGACGCGCTGGGCGAGTTGTTCACGGGTTAGAGACATGGCTTGTCCTCATTCTCTAGGGGTGCCGAGTAGGTAAGGCAAAGCGCGGACTAGGACCGTACAGTGCGCTGCTCGATGCGTTTCTCAAATGTGCCCTGGATCAGCCGATCCACGTAGATGCCGGGGGTGTGGATGAAGTTGGGGTCTAACTCGCCCGGCTCGACGATCTCCTCAACCTCAACCACGGTGACCTTGCCCGCCGTCGCGGCCATCGGGTTGAAGTTTTGTGCGGTCTGCCGATAAACGACGTTGCCGAACCGGTCGGCCTTCCAGCCCTTGACGAGCGCAAAATCGCCGGTGATCGAGGGCTCAAGGATGTGTGGCCGGCCGTTGTATTCGCGGACTTCCTTGCCCTCGCCGACCGGCGTGCCGTAGCCCGTCGCGGTGAAGAAGGCGGGGATGCCCGCCCCGCCTGCGCGGATCTTCTCGGCCAATGTGCCCTGCGGTGTGAGTTCGACTTCGAGTTCGCCAGAGAGCAGTTGCTTCTCAAACAGCTCGTTCTCGCCGACGTACGACGCGACCATCTTCTTGATCTGCCGATCTTCCAGCAACACACCGAGCCCGAAACCATCGACCCCGGCGTTGTTCGAGACAACGGTCAGGCCGGTCGTCCCCATCGTCTTGACCTGCGCAATGAGCCCCTCTGGGATGCCGCACAGGCCAAAGCCCCCGGCGATGATCGTCATGTTGTCTTGAAGCCCCGCCAGCGCGTCGGCGTAGCTCGTGACGACTTTGTCAAAACCCGACATGGAGCACTCCTTCTTCTAAGTTGATCGGTTTTCCGAAATGTATGTGGCGACACGAGTTGTGTTTGGCTCAAATCAAGGATACGGCGTTGTGGGCCGCATCGCTTGCGCGACCTTAGATCCATTGCTGCGTTCCAGTTTACCCGTCACATAACGGCCGGCATCGACCAATCGTTCGAGATTGACCCCATGCTTGATCCCCAGGCCGTCGAGCATGTAGACCACGTCCTCGGTGGCGACGTTGCCCGAAGCACCAACCGCATAGGGGCAGCCGCCCAGACCGGCGACCGAGCTATCAACCACCGCAACCCCCATCTGCAGCGCGGCATAGAGGTTCGCGAGCGCTTGGCCGTAGGTGTCGTGGAGGTGAACCGCCAGGCGCTCGACGCCCAAGTCCTCAGCGCAGGCTTCTACGATTGCTCGCACCACCCCCGGCGTCCCGACCCCGATGGTATCGCCCAGCGACACCTCGTAGCACCCCATCGCGACAAGCGATGCCGCGACCTCGCGCACTCGCGCGCGAGGCACCTCGCCCTCGTACGGGCAGCCCGCTATACACGAGACGTACCCGCGCACACGCAGCCCCGCGGCTTGCGCGGCCCGCATGACTGGTTCGAACCGCTGCAAACTCTCGGCGATCGAGCAGTTGATGTTCTTCTGGCTAAACGACTCCGACGCCGACGCAAAGACAGCAACCTCATCCGCATGGGCTGCGACCGCGCGCTCAAAGCCGATGAGGTTCGGCGTCAACGCCGCGTAGGTCACGCCGTCGCGCCGTTCGATCTTCGCAAAGACCTCTTCGCTCCCGGCCATCTGCGGCACCCACTTCGGGTTCACGAAGCTGCCCGCCTCGATGTAGCTCAGCCCCGCCGCAGACAGCCGGTTGACCAACTCGACTTTCGTCGCCGTGTCGATCGGCCGCGACTCGTTCTGCAAGCCGTCGCGCGGGCCGACCTCGACGATCTTGACGCGGTCGGGCAATGGGAGGTCAGACATCCTGAAGCTCGCGGGGGGATAGACGACGGCATAGTAGGGCTTAACCCGTATGCCGTCACCTCCCTAACCCCGCGTTCTTAGACGTTAAACAGGAAGTGGCAGATATCACCGTCCTGGACGACGTACCCCTTGCCCTCAACCCGCATTTTCCCGGCATCGCGGATGGCTTTCTCGCTCTTGTGCTGTTCGAGATCGTCGACGGAGTACACCTCGGCCCGGATAAAACCACGCTCGAAGTCCGTGTGAATCACGCCTGCCGACTGCGGGGCCGTCGCGCCGATCGGGATCGTCCAGGCGCGGACCTCTTTCTCCCCGGCGGTGAAGTAGCTCTGTAGTCCGAGCAGCTTGTACGCCGCGGCCGCGAGCTGGTGCAATGCAGGCTGCTCGAGGCCGACAGCTTCGAGCATCTCGGCTCGGTCATCTCCGTCGAGTTCGATCAGCTCCGATTCCAGCTTTGCGCAGACAGGCACGACCGCCCCACCTTCATGCTCGGCACGCTCGCGCACAGGCTTGACCAGGTCGCTCTCGCCCAACACATCATCCTCATCCACATTCGCAACATACAAAACGGGCTTGGCCGACAAGAAGCCAAAACTCTTGGTCAGGGCCTGCTCGTCTTCGTTAAACCCCAGCCCACGGATCGGTTTACCTTCCCCAAGCGCGGCCTGGGCACGTTCCAGAACGGCCAAGAGCGCCTTGGCTTCTTTGTCTCCGGTGCGCGCAGAACGCTGCGCCTTGTTCATCGCTGTCTCGACGGACTGCAGGTCGGCCAGCATCAGCTCGGTCTCGATCACCTCGATGTCACGGATCGGGTCGACGCTGCCGTCGACGTGGGTGATATCGTCGTCCTCGAAACAGCGCACGACGTGGAGGATCGCATCGACGTTGCGGATATTGCTGAGGAACTTGTTGCCCAGCCCTTCGCCCTCGCTTGCACCCTTGACGATGCCCGCGATATCAACCAGCCGGAGCACGGCGGGGATCACCTTCTGCGGCGGGATGTAGGTCGTGATCGTGTCCATCCGCGGGTCGGGGATCGGGACGACGCCGACGTTGGGCTCGATCGTGCAGAACGGGTAGTTCGCGGACTCCGCGCCGGAGCTGGAGGTCAGTGCGTTGAAGAGGGTCGACTTGCCGACATTGGGCAGGCCGACGATACCGGCTTCCATGGCGATCTCACGGGGGTGGTGTGGGGTAGTCGGCTGTGCGGTTGGGCCGAACGCCATAGCGTAGTCATTCGCGTCTCGGCGTCAATGCACGCGGCCCGTCAGGCGGGCTATACTCCGCCACCCCACCACTGCCCCTTTAGCGAGCGAAGCCCGTGGACACCTTTGACGCCATCTATCAACGCCGATCCATCAAGCAGTACGACCCCGAGCACGTCATGCCTGACGCGGACATCGACAAGCTGATGGAGGCGGCCGCGCAGTCTCCCACATCCTTCAACATGCAGAACTGGCGGTTCGTGCTCGTGCGTGACCCGGCGATACGGCAAGCGATCCGGGAGGCCGCCATGGACCAGGCCCAGATCACGGACGCCTCGCTGCTCGTCGTGCTAACCGCCGACCTCAAAGCCTGGGCCAAATCCCCAGATCGCTACTGGCGTGACGCGCCGCCCGCGATCGCGGAGATGCTCGTCAACTGGATGGGGCCGTTCTACGAAGGCAAAGACGAGCTCCAACGCGACGAGGCGATGCGATCATGCGGGATCGCCGGGCAGACCCTGATGCTCGCCGCGAAAGCGATGGGCTACGACTCGTGCCCGATGGTCGGCTTCGATACGGACAAGGTTGCCGAACTGATCCGCCTACCCGATGACCACGTCATCGGCTTCATCGTGGTCATTGGCAAAGCCACCGCCCCGGCCTGGAAAAAGCCCGGGCAGCTAGAACTCGACGAGGTCGTCGTGACGGACCGGTTTGAGTAAAACGCAGGGCCACACCAATAACATCCGAATCACGAGTCGAATAGCCGCGTTGCTACGCGACGTCGGTCCGCGCCAACACCTCATGTCTTCGCATGGCCCCAGCAACGCGTAGCGGTGCGGCGAGTCAGCGTGCGCCATCTGTGTTTCACGCTATCCGCGATTCGATGAAACGCCGGTGCACATCGGTGTAGATTTCTGCCGCCACGCGGTTGCGCTCGGCGGCCGACGGGAACTTCGCCGAGAAGCCCGGGAGATCCGGGTCGATGGCCAGCCGTGCCGCTTTGACGAAGTGGTCGAGCAGGTCTTTGGGGTTTTCGTTGCCAACCGCGAAACGGATGGTGGTCGGAGCGATATCGGCCGCCCTTAGTGCAGTCTCGTCCAACTCCGAGTGTGTCGTCAGGGCCGGGCAGTTTACGATCGTGTTCGTCTGCCCCAGCGAGATCATGTGGCCAAAGGTCGGCGACAGCACGTCGAAGAATCGGCGAAACGCGTCGGCTGGGACGCGCTCCATTTCGGTCGTAAACAACGGCGCAGACAGCCCAAGGAAACTGAGCTTCTCGCGCACCGCGCTGTTGGGGTCCTGCGGCAGCGCATTGCAGTTGACCTGGATGTCGGGGTGCGCGTCAAGAAAACGCGCAAGAATCTGCGTATTGATGCACTTGCACAAGACACGCTGCTCGAGCGTGCGCATCCCCTGCAGCACTTCGAATGCCGCGTCGGCATTGAGAAAAGCGCCCTTGATGTAGTAGACGTTCCAGAACATCGTCTGGTCCCAAGGCACGGGGCCGTCGGTATAGCCTTTCGGAGCAAACATGTCTTCGTTCTTACCGATGACTACGCCCGCGATCACCGAGCCGGTACCCGAGAGGTCTTTGGTATAGCTGTGGATGACGAAGTCGGGGCGGGCCTGCTCGTCTTCGTGGCGAAGCGGCTGGAGCAGCACCGGCGTCGCGACCGTAGCGTCGAGGATGACACGGATACCTTCCTGGTGTGCGGCCTTGCAGATCTCGGGCACATCGAGCATGTAGCCGTGCGGGTTGCAGGGCGACTCGATGTAGAGGTAGACATGCCGCCCCTGCGCGAGCCGATCGGCGTAACGCTCGCGTGCGGCCTGCAAAGCCTCCAGGAATGATGCCGCATCATTCCCATCAAACCGCTCGACACCGATGGCAAGATTGCCCGGCTTGGCGAACCAGTCATGGATCAGTTGATACGCCCCGCCGTAGAGGTTCTTGCTGGTAATCAACACATCGTCGCGGCCCAGCACATGCGACAGCGTCGCGTCGATCGCCGCCATGCCCGAGTTGAAGTTCCACGCAAAGTAATCGCCCGCGTTGGGGCCACACTCGACATCGACAATATGGTTTGCCAGTGAGATCGAGGTGGGGTTAAGCAGGCGCGAGTAGATTTCGTGGAGCAGCTCCTTGCCTTCGAACGCATCGGCGATCCACTCGGCGCAGGCGTAGACATAGGTCGCGGTGCGCGCGATGACGGGGTTCGCAGAGAAGATCGCGCTGATGTTGTCGATCATCGCGTAAGGCCCCTTTGCGGCGACCGTGCCCTGGCTATAGCCGAGCCCCTGATACACCTTGCGGAAAGGGTTTTGCAGATTGTCGAGCAGCTTCGCGAACTGGAACGCGAGGAATTTCTTGGCGTTGAACCACGCAATCCTGTCGTCGGGGTCGAGGTCGTTGATGCTCTTGACCGTCACTTCCCAGAGCCGATCGACATCGTGCTGGCAGCCGTAGAGGTGCTCGGCGGTATCGGCGAGTGCCTTGCCAAACTCGCTCTCGGGGTCGATGCCGAAGTGCGCTAACTGTTCTGCGACAAGCTGCGGGTTGTCTTGCGCTTCGGTAGATGCCCGCCGCGGGGAGAGCGCACAAACACGTTCAAAGACAGGATCAGCGGCAGCGGGATCGGTCAAAACAGGGCCTCCTTCAGGGCGGCAAGCAACGAGTTTAGGGATTAGTGTAACTTGCTTTGCCGCAAGAGTTTCCAGCGGCACAATGCGAGGCCTAATCCTGCGAATCGACACGGTTTACGGTAGAATGGTGGTTTGCAACCGACCGACTGGAGCCGCCATCCGACATGGCTGACGATACCCCCAATCCCCCGTCCGAATTGCCCGAAGACGACACGAACGAGCCCGCCGAGTTGGCAAACTTGGGCACGTTTGTTGATCAGCCGATCGAGCGTGAGCTGGCCGACAGCTATCTGACGTACGCGATGAGTACGATCGTGGACCGTGCGTTGCCCGATGTGCGCGATGGGCTCAAGCCCTCACAGCGGCGCATCCTTGTGGCGATGAACGACCTGAACCTCTCGCCGGGCCGTAAGCACAGCAAGTGTGCGGGTATCGTCGGCGAGACGATGAAGAAGTACCACCCGCACGGCGACGGCGCGATCTACCCGACGCTCGTCAACCTCGCGCAGGAGTGGAAGACACGCTGCCTGCTGATCGACAAGCAGGGCAACTTCGGCTCGATCGACCCCGACCCCCCCGCCGCAATGCGCTATACCGAAGCGCGTCTGCACCGGCATGCAACCGAGTTGCTCGAAGACCTCAAACTCGACACCGTCGACTGGCAGCCCAACTTTGACGAGCAGTACAACGAGCCCAAGTACCTGCCCGCGAAGTTTCCGAACTTATTGGTCAACGGCAGCACGGGCATCGCCGTCGGCATGGCGAGCTCGATGCCGCCGCACAACCTCGGCGAGATCTGCGACGCGATCACAGCACTTGTCGCGAACCCCGACATCGAGCTGCGCGAACTGATGGGCCACCTGCCCGGGCCTGACTTCCCGACCGGCGGGATCATCTGCGGCCGGGCCGGCATCTACCAGGCCTACAGCACCGGCCGCGGCCGCGTCACCGTCCGCGCGAAGATCGAGCACGAGCAGACCCGCACGGGGCGCGACCGCCTGATCGTCAAGGAGGTCCCCTACCAGGTCTCCAAGAACG
>JBCCWH010000020.1:0-41828 GCA_039193915.1 Planctomycetota bacterium | reverse complement strand
GCGTGGTGCCCCCGCAACCCGACGCGCCGCCCCTTGGGCGGCGGCGAAACTCCCGTACACGTTCTAAACCCCAAACACTTTTACGCCCCACGCACCCGCGCCCGGTCCACCTCCACCGGGGTCGGCCTGAGCCCCTCAAACGCCTCGCCCGGCAAGTTGCGCGCCACCGCATACCCCACCAGCACCACGAGCATCAGCCAACCCACAAACCCCGGCATCACCAGCCGCTTGAACCGACGCCCCGTCGCCGCGTGGTAGCCCCAAGACACGAGGGTGTACAGGATCAACGGCGCACCCGCGATCACCAGCAACGGGTTGTAACCCATCGCCACCGCAAAACGCCCCTGCAGCAAGTGATGCGTCGCCCGCGTCGCCCCGCAGCCCGGGCAGTAGACCCCGCCGAACTGCTCGGTCGGACACCGCGGCAAAAACGTATGCTCCAGCGGGTTGTTCGCCCCAAGCAAAGCCAGCGCCACAATCGCAACCAGCAGAAGCCCCGCCGATTGCAGACGGCCCGACACCCACCCAGACGCTCGGGCCGTCGGGACGGGGGCCGCCCGGGTTGCTTGCTCGTTTTCCATTGCGATACGGCTGCCCCGGCAGTAAGATCACCCTGACACGTCGCACATGATATCCCGGGAACCCACATGAATCAGCACAACAACTGGGAAGACGAAGGCCAAGACAACCTCGGCGGGTTCGACCCCGCCGAGCCCACGACGCCGCCGGTCACGCAGACCCAATACGCCCAACCCGCCCCGCATCGGCAGTACAACCACAAGGCGGACGACAACCTCGTTTTCGCGATCCTCATGATGCTGTTCTGCTGCCAGCCGCTGGGGATCGTGGCGATCATCTTCTCCGCCCTGGCGATGTCTGCCAACAACTCGGGCGATTTCGACACCGCCCACCGCCAAGCCGCGATCTCCAAGAAGTGCTGCGCCTGGGGGCTCGGCCTCGGGCTGGCCTACATCCTGTTCATCGTCGTCATCATGGTGCTCTCCATGGCCGCCAGCGTGTAACTAAACCCCAAAAGCAAACCCCAAACAGCCGGCGGCCTACGGACGCCGGTCGTTTTTTTATCACGGCGGGGTTCCATACGGGAAGAAAAACAAACCCCCAAGACGTCAAGAGCGCCAAGCAAGGCAGCAAGACAGCCAAGAACGTGTGAGAGAAGTTGTTTAGCCGCCCCCCAACGGGCGGTGCGTCGGGTTGCGGGGGCACCACGCGCCGCCCGTTGGGCGGCGGCTAAACGGGTGCTAGACCGCGCGACGATGCCTGTACGTTCTTTGCCACAAAAGACACAACAAACCAAAATCGATGGGGTCTGCCCCTCATCAATTTTGTGCGATTTGTGCTATTTAGTGGCTAACTCCCCCTGCCTTCCTTGGCGTTCTTGGCGTTCTTGGCGCCTTGGCGGTTCGCTATCCCGTTCACCCCGTGAACTTTGCAACAACGTCGCCCCACTTCCCCTGCGCTTTCAAGATGTGCTCGATCGCCTCACGCGCCGCGCCGTGCCCGCCCTTGGCGTGGGTGACAAACATCGCCGCCTCCTTCACCTCAGCCACCGCGTCGGCCACAGCAATCGGGTACCCCACCTTCGCAAACGCCGGCAGGTCGATCAGGTCGTCGCCCACATACGCCGTGTTCTCCAGCGACACCCCCGCCATCTCCTCGAGCGCGTGCACATCCGTCCCCTTGTCCTTGCTGCCCTGGATGAAGTGGGTGATACCGAGTTCAACCATCCGGTGGTGCACCACCTCGCTGACCTTGCCCGTCAGCACCGCGACCTCGAGCCCGACCGACTGCGCGAGCTTGATGCCCAAGCCGTCACGCACGTGAAACTTCTTCGACGGCTTGCCGTCGTCGTCGACATACAGCCCGCCGTCGGTGAGGACACCGTCGACGTCGAAGATGATCAATTGGTTGGAGTTAGGAGTTGGGGGTTGGGGGTTGGGGAGAGGCATCAGATTCGCTTTCTTAGCGCGGTTTGCAGGGCGTTGAGTTTTTTACCGAGAACAGTTGCATCTTCCTGAAGAACCGAGAGTTTCCCAGCTCCAACGTACTCCAGTTCAACACAGAGTACAAAGAACGTTTCCAACTCCGCGAGAGACCCACGGGCGATCGCCAAGAACCGCAGGTACTCCTTCGTCGTGTCGCGTGCCCACCCTTCCGCGATGTTCGCGGGGATCGAGATCGCTGCCCGCTGCATCTGATTCGTGAGTGCAAAACGCTCGTCTGGGGGAAGTGTTTTGCAAAGCTGGTAAGTCCGCTTCACAAGGCCAATACCCTCTCGCCAAACGTCCAAATCACGAAATGTCTCGACCCTTGCCATCTCTGACCCCCAACTCCTAATCCCCAACTCCCAACCCCCACTATCCCTCGATCACCTTCAGCGCCGCCAAATCCTGCACATCGATCAGACCGACCGGTGTCCCGTCCTCCGCGACGACGGGGATCTCGTCGAAGCGGTGTTCGCGTACCACATGCACCGCGTCGCGCACCAGCGCGTCGGGGCCGAGCGTCGTCGGGTTCTTCGTCATGATCGCGTCGATCGGGCTGTCCCAGACGTCCGGCCCCTGACGGATCAGCGCAGTGCGCAGGTCGCCGTCGGTCACGAACCCCGCGAGCTTGCCGGCGTCATCGACAACCAACAGCGCGCCCGGCCGGCGCAGCCCGCTGTCCTTGGCGGCCTGCTCGGCCTGGGCGTAGGCGTCGCTCATCGCGGTGCCCTGCGCGATCGTGTGCAGGTTCCCTTCGCCGCTCCCGGGGGCGCCGCACTTGAAGCGCATCGCCTGGGTCACGGGCATCATCTGCTTGCCCAGCCCGCCGCCGGGGTGGTACTTCCGGAAATCGGTCGCGCTGAAGTTGCGCGCCCGCATCACGCTCAGCGCCAGCGCATCGCCCAGCGCCATCGTCGCGGTCGTGCTCGCCGTCGGCGCAAGGTTGTGCGGGCAGGCCTCGGCGATATCGCCGACCGCAAGCGTCACGTCGCACAGCCGACCCAGCTCGCTGCCGGGCTTACCGACCAGCGCGACCGTCGGGATGTTGTCCTGCTTGAGCAGCATCGCAAGTGTCACGACCTCCTCGGTGCCGCCGCCGAAGCTGAGCAGCATCACCGCGTCGCCCCGGCGGACCTTGCCCAGGTCGCCGTGCATGGCCTCGACAGGGTGGAGGAAGTGGCTGGGCGTGCCGGTGGACGCGAAGGTGGCGGAGAGTTTTTGCCCGATCAGCCCGCTCTTGCCCAGGCCGGAGACGACCAACGACCCTTCGAGCCCCCGGACCAGTTCGACCGCCGCATCGAACTGATCGTCCAATCGGATGAGCCCGATCGCGTCGCGCTCGGCGTCGAGCACGGTCTGGGCGAAAACGGCGTGGCCGTCGGGGAGTTGGGACTTAGGGATTGGGGGTTGGGGATTGGGCATAAGCGTTACACGTTATGATAACTCCCGATCGGAACACAGGCCCACCTTGCAAGAGCCGACTGTCGTGACGCAAACCAACACCCCCAACCCCCAACCCCCAACCCCCAACTCCCCCACGGACTACCGCATCCGCCTCGATGCCTATGCCGGGCCGATGGACTTGCTGCTCTATCTCGTCAAGCGCCACGAGATCGACCTGCACGACATCCCGATGGCCAAACTCACCGAGCAGTACCTGAGCCACCTCGAAGTCATCAAGCAGATCGACGTCGAGTCGGCCGGCGAGTTCCTGGTCATGGCGGCGACGCTGGTCGAGGTCAAGTCGCGCATGATCATCCCGGCCGGGCAACGCGCCGACGACGCAGACCCGACCGACGATATCCCCGACGAGCCTGAAGCCGACCCGCGTTTCGAACTCGTGCAGCAGTTGCTCGCCTACAAGGCCTACAAAGACGCGGCCTACGCCCTCGAAGAACGGGCCGAGGAATGGGAAGACCGCTTCCCCGTCAAAGCTAAAGCCGGCGAACGCCCCGCCCAAGACGAGGACGCGGCGGAGGAAAAAACGCTCGACCTCGAAGACATCAATGTCTTCGACCTCTGCGAAGCGTTCGGCCAGATCCTCGAATCCGTCGGCCACGTCGGCGACCACGAAGTCACCTACGACGACACCCCGATCTCCCTACACGCCGAAGACATCCACGACCGGCTCAAGCGCGACGCGCCCGCGGCCGGGCTCTCCCTCGCCGAGATCTTCGAAGGCCGTCAAGGCAAGTCCGAGATGATCGGCCTGTTCCTCGCGACGCTGGAGCTGGTGCGTCAGCACCTGGTGACGGTGGTGGTGGATGAGAGGAACCCGACCACGAGCCGCGACCGTGAGGGAGCGGACCCACCCGCGCGTCAAGACCCCGCACAGGGTCCGCTCCCTGACGGTCGCGGCTCGTGGATGGCGAAGCCCAGCCAACTTCCAGGCTCGCACATCCGCCTGGTCCTCGTGCCCGATTCCGAAAGGCAGCAAGACCAGCACGACACCGACGCCGCGACGGACTGGACCGACCCCGAGACCGGCAAGATGCAGTACGACTGGCCCGACGACGAGAGCCGGCTGCGTTTCGAACGGCGCGAGCGCCTGCGCTCGACCCTGCAGGCCAAGGCCGACGCCGAAGCCAAGGGCGAGGCCTTCGACCTCAAGCAGTACAAAGCCCAGCAGGCCGAGGAAGGCCAAGCCCTCGACGAGCTGGACGAGGAAGAACTCGCGATCGAAGAAGACGACGCGGACTACCTCGAACACGGGGACGATACGTAGCCGCCCGGGCATGCCCTTGTTAGCCGCCGCCCAACGGGCGGCGCGCCCAGTCACTCACCCGCCGACGCGCCGCCCGATGGGCGGCGGCTAAACAACATCATCCAACAACGCCACAACCCAACCATCATCCACCCATCGCAAGGCCCCCCATGACCGCCACCAATACCGCGACACCCACCGACCTGGCCGACAACCCGCTGCTGGTAAAGGCCGGCTACCCCGCGCTCGACCGCATCGCCCCCGAGCACGTCGTGCCCGGCGTCGAGCACCGGCTGGCGGAACTGACGCAACAGCTCGAAGCGCTCGAAGCGTCACTCGAAGGCGGGGCCGAGCCGACGTGGGACAACCTGCTGCGGCCGCTGGAAGACATCGGCCAGTCTTTCAGCTACTTCTGGTCGCCCATCGGGCACCTGCTGGGCGTGAAGAACACGGACGCGTTGCGTGAAGCGCATGAAAAGGTCCAGCCCAAGGTTGTCCAGTTCTCACTCCGCATGGGCCAGAGCAAGCCGATCTATGATGCGCTCGTCAAGCTGCGTGATGGGGGCACGTGGGGCTCACTCTCGCGTGCCCAGCAGCGCGTCATCGAGCAGAAGGTCCGCGCGGCCGAGCACGCCGGGGTCGCGCTCGAGGGCGACGCGAAGAGGCGTTTCCTCGAAATCTCCGAAAAACTCTCGCAGCTCTCGACCGACTTCTCCAACCACGTCCTGGACGCGACCAAGGCCTACGAGCTGATCGTCACCGACAAGGCCGACACCGAGGGCTGGCCCACAACGCTCAAGACCGGCACCGCGCAGTCGTACAACCAGAAGCACAAGCCAGAGGAAGGCAAAGAGGCGACGCCTGATGCCGGCCCGTGGCGCGTGACGCTCGACTACCCCAGCTTCGTCCCGTTCATGCAGCACTGCCGCAACCGCTCGCTGCGCGAGACGGTGTACAAGGCCTACGTCACCCGCGCTTCCTCCGGCGAACTCGACAACACCGATATCATCGAGCAGACCCTCAAGCTGCGAAAAGAACGCGCCGCGCTGCTGGGCTACGAGCACCACGCGGCGTTATCACTGAGTACGAAGATGGCCAAGACTGTCGAGGCCGTGCAGAAGATCAGCAACGAGGTCCGCGACGCCGCGAGCAAGACGGCGGGCACCGACCTGGACGACCTACGCAAACTCGCCAAGCAGTCGGGACAGAGCGAAGACCTCGCGCACTGGGACCTGAACTTCTGGGCCGAGCGGCTGCGTGAGCAGAAGTTCGACTACACCGACGAGCAGCTTCGGCCGTACTTCCCGATGCCGCGTGTCCTCGACGGGCTGTTCGGCGTGTGCACGAAGTTGTTCGGCACGACCTTTGAGCGTGACGACGCCGCGGCCCCGCGCTGGAACGATGATGTCCAGTACTACCACGTCAAGGACGAGGCCGGCACGACCATCGCCGGGTTCTACCTCGACCCCTACTCGCGCCCCGAGAACAAGCGCGGCGGCGCGTGGATGGACATCGCCCGCAACCGCCGCGTCATCGACGGTCAGGTCGTCAACCCGCTCATCTACAACATCTGCAACGGCACCCCACCCGTCGCCCCCGGAAAGAACGACCCCGACCACGGCGGCACGCCCTCGCTCATGAGCTTCGACGAGGTCGAAACACTCTTCCACGAGTTCGGCCACGCGCTGCAGGGCATGCTCACGACCGTCGACTGTTCCGACGTCGCAGGCGTCGAGGGCGTCGAGTGGGACGCCGTCGAGATCTGCAGCCAGTTCATGGAGAACTGGTGCTACCACAAGCCCACACTCATCGGCATGACGGCCCACGTCGAGACCGGCGAGCCGCTGCCCGACGAGCTGTTTGAGAAGATCGTCGCGGCACGCACCTTCCGCATGGGCTCGCGCTACATGCGGCAGCTCGAGTTCGGCGTCACCGACATGACGCTCCACAGCACCCACGACCCCGGAAGCGGCAAGACCGCGCAGGAGGTGCACATGGAGATCGCCAGGGAGTACTCCCCGATCCCACCGCGCGAGGACAACCGGTTCCTCTGCGCCTTTGGGCACATCTTCGGCGGCGGGTACGCGGCGGGGTACTACAGCTACCTGTGGTCGGACGTGCTGTGTGCCGACTGTTTTAGCGCGTTCGAGGAGGCGGGGCTAGACAACGAGCAGGCCGTCGCCGAGACCGGCCGACGGTTCCGCGACACGTTCCTCGCGCTGGGTGGCGGCGAAGACCCGGCCGTGGTGTTCGAGCAGTTCCGCGGCCGAGGCCCGACGACCGACGCGTTCCTACGCATCAACGGGCTGGGGTAGTCAGCAGGGAAAAACTCGGGTGTCACACAACTGCCCGAAGGGTTGCTGTGTGCCGACGCCCCAACCGCCTTCATACATCCGCACACAGCAGGCCTCCGGCCAGTTGTGTGGCACCCGTGTTGATTCATCCTTCCAACACGCTCACCCGACCCGTGTCGCGCCGGGCTGGCGCATGAGGCCGTGCAGGGCTTCAAGATGGTCGGCATACACGCCACGCGGCGTCGTCTGCTGCCGCACGCAGATCGCGGCGGCTTTGCCGACGACCTCGCCCATCATGCCGCAGGTCTTCATGACACGCACCGCACCCAGCCCGTCCTTAGTAACGCTGATGTTACGGCCAGCCATGAAGAGGTTGTCGATGTTCCGGCTGTACAGCGTGCGGTAAGGCGCCCAGTACGGCCCCTGGTACTCGCCGAAGTTGGCTTCGGAGATGAACGCGTCGCCTTCGTGCCCCTGGCTGTAGCGCGGGTCGGGTGTGTGCAGGTCGATATCCCACGAGCACGGGAAGGCGATGTCCTCGAACGCGCGGGCGTTGATGAAGTCTTCCGCATCTAGCTGCAGGTCGCCGACGAGCCGACGCGACTCGCGCTTGCCCGCGATAAACGCGGCCCAGCCCAGCCGGTGGTTGGGGTAGAGCCCTTTGACGTTTTTGATCGCGTCCCATGCGCCGTACATGGCGCGGAAGTTGAGGTCGCGGATGCGCTCGATGTCTTCGATCGGGTTTTTGTCGAAGCCGCTCTCCCAGAACCAGCCGCCGAGCTTCCACAGGGCGCCGTCGTCGCCGGGGAAGGGCTTGTCGCTCAGGTCGATCGCCCACGGGCAGCGGGGGAAGGGCTGGGCGACGTCCCCGGCCTCAAACGCGGCGCTCAAGGCCTCCTTGTCCTTGCACTCACAGCGGATGACCGATTCTTCCTGGCTCGCATCCATCACCCGCCAGAGGTTGGTGCTGCCCATGTTGTGTTCGGTCGTGAACTCGTAATCCGCCTTTGCAAGGTGGCCGACCGTCGCATCGCCGGTGCAGTCCGCGAAGAACCGGCCGGCGATGCGTGTCCACCGCGCCGTGCGGGTGTGCTGTGCGACCACCGCCACGACCCGCCCGCCGGTGGATTCGACACGGAACGCGCGCTGCTCGGTGAGCAGTGTGATCCGGGGTTCTTGCGCCACCACGTCGAGCTTGCGCTGGTCGTCGTAGTACTCCGCGTGCCTGCCGTTGAGGCCGCCTTGGCGGTCGTGGTCGTCGCGCAGGATCTCGGCGACGATGTCGCCCACGTGCTCGAAAGGCGGCACCTGGATAATCCCTTCGGGCCAGACGCGGACCTCGGAGCTGCCGTTGCCCCCGAGTACCGGGCGGTCCTGCACCAGTGCGACGCTGAGCCCTTGCCGAGCGGCCGAGATCGCCGCGCAGGTCCCCGCCAGCCCGCCGCCGACGACGACCAGGTCGAACGATCCGCCGTCGTCGGGCTCATCGGGCAGCCCGAGCATCGCCCGGCGGAAGCGCGTTAGGGCGCCAAGCTCGTTGCTCGGCTCAAAGGCCGTGTCCTTGCAGAACAGCACCGCCTCGCAGCGCCCCTCAAACCCCGTGAGGTCGTGCAGCGCAACGGCGGTTTCATCGCCGGTGATTTCGACCGTCCCGCCGTCCTGCCAGTGCCAGTCCGCGCCCTCGGTGCCGAAGGTGGTGTCGAGCGGCGTGCCATCGACGAGTAGCTGGAACTTGCCGGGCGCGCCCGGCGCGTCCCAGGGCGCGACCCAGTCGCGCGTCCGCACCCAGACGCGGTACGTCCCGGCCGAGGGGAACGCCACCGTGGTCGCCGCGTCATTCACCGGCACGCCCAAGCCATGAGCGAGCAGGTACGGCGACCCCATCTGGTCCATCGACTGCTGATCCAGGTCCCACCCGCCGTGGTCGTCGAACCCCTCGGCCTCGAGGAAGACGAAGTCGGCCTCCCTCCCCACGCCGACGTACGGACGCCCGTGACAGCCCAGCAGCGCGAGCAGGCCCACCCCCCCGGCGTGCCCGATGAACTGTCGTCGGCTGAGATCGCGGGTCAATGCTTTCATGAAGACTCCTCGCAAGTCGGTTCGTTGCTGCGGATCGGGGCGTACACAATCGTACCGTATCCCCCAACGTGGACGGACTTACACGAGCCATGTTACGCCTCGCCTCAACCCCGCGGCAAACGGGCGGGAACGGCGGGAAACAACCGCAACCCAAAAGAAAAAGCCGGCCACGGTTGTGGCGGGCCTTCGGTGTGTTGGGGTCCGATCGAATCAGTTCTGATCAGCGCCGTCTTGGACCTTGCTCTGAACGCGGAGCAGGAACCCGCCCTCTTCGCCCTGGCCAAAGGAGGTGGCGTAGACGGTGTAGGTGCCCGCCTCGGCCGCGTGGATGGTGATGCGGGAGTTGGTCCCCTCAGGGCCGTCGTCGTTGATTTCGACATTACCCGACGGGCTGTGCACCGCCATGAGGGTGTCGAAGTTGTCCGACGTCATATCGATCTGGTACGCGCCGCCTTCTTCCAACTCGATCTCAAACTTCTGGACCAGCTTGCCGTCGTAAGTCCGCTCGTCTTCGCCGTCGAGGACCGCGTCCTCTTCGAGCACGACCTCGTAGGTGTAGGTCGGCAGGTCAGCGTCAAGGTGCTCGATGACGATCGCGTCCATCACCTCTTCGGTGAGCCCCATGGGGTGGCCCGCCCAGACCACTTCGCCCTCGGGCGCGAAGACGAAGATGCTCGGGATGCCGTCGACGCCGAAGTCCGCGGCCATGCCGTCCCAGCCCGACTCGTGTGCGATGTGCCAGGGCAGGTCGTTGTTCGCCAGGAAGTTGTCCAGGTCGGCGCGGTCGTCGTCGAGCGACACGCCGTAGATTTCAACACCCAGATCGTTGTAGCGGGCGTGCAGTTCCTTCATGTGCGGGAACGACGCGATGCAGGGGCCACACCAGGTCGCCCAGAAGTCGAGAACGACGACCTTGCCGTCGAGGTTTTCGCTGCTGACCTCGACGCCGTCGAGGGTTTCGAATTCAAAATCGGGCGAGTCGCCCACGCCGACCTCGGCCAGGGCGGGGACGGTCATTGCGGCGATGGCCGCGGCTGCGATTCCGGTACGCACGTTCATTGTCAAACTCCTGCATGATGGTTGGGGGCACGATAGGCCGACGACACCGCCGGCCCGTCTTGTCGGTACGCACCATCCTACCACGCGGTTCGCGGGAACCTCATAATCGTGGAATACACACAACCGCTGGGCAATAGCCGCAGATGCAGGATCAGAACCAGCCGAACCACCCGCCCAAGCCGGCAAGGATCAGCCCGATCAGCACAGCGAGAACGACCGCCTGGGTCAATACCTCGATCGTCCCAAACACAAACAGTCGGCGAAGGCCCTGCTCTTCGCGGTTGCTGACCCGCCCGCAGTCCGGGCACCGCCTCGGCACATTCGCGCCGAACTGCCGCCCGCACTGCTTGCACCTAAACACACCTACACCCCCAGCACCGCGCGCACCGCGTCGATGACTTCGTCGTGGAACTTGCCGTTGGTCGCCACGACGCCGGTGTTGTCCTTCAGCGTTCGGCCAATCGAGAAGTCCAACGGCTTACCCGTCACATCCGTCACGACGCCGCCCGCCTCCTCGACAACAATCACGCCCGCGGCGTGGTCCCAGATCTTTTCCTCGTAGCCCTTGCGCGTCGGCAGGCGGAGGTAGATGCTCGCGTCGCCACGCCCCACCGCGGCATACTTGCACTGGCTGTCGATGCGGTACGGCTCGGCGGTGATGCCGAGCTTCTTGGCGATCTGCGCCGAGTCGCCCTGGTTCGAGTGGCCCGACTCGACCGACTCGCAGAACCGGCCGCCAGACGGGGCGTCGGTCTCGTCGACCATGATCGGCGTGCCGTCGGTGCCGTCGCCTTCGACGGGCAGGCGGACCGCGCCCTGGCCACGCACGGCGGCGAAGAGTGTGCCGGTGTTGCCCTCGCCGTCGTCCAGGTTCGGGCAGCCGAGCACGCCCAGCGCGACCTCGCCATCGATGATGAGCGCGAGCGCCACCGCGTACTGCTCGCCGCGCAGGAAACCCTTGGTCCCGTCGATCGGGTCGAGCGTCCAGTAGCGCTTGCGGAGCTTCTCGTCCGCCTCAGCCGGGTCGAACGCGCCACGGTCGATCCAGCTCAGCACCGCCGTGTCGCTCGCGTCTTCCCCGACCGACCGGCTCACGACCACGCGGACCGCCTCACGCAGCTCGTCGGCTTCGTCGCCGCGCAGGTCGTCGGCCCCCTCCTCGCCCACCACCGGGTCCAGCGGGAAGTGCTCACCCAACTGCTTGCACACCACCGCCTGCGACGCGAAGTCCGCCACCGTCACCGGGCTCTTATCCTTCTTCTCCAGCGTGTCCGCCGTCACCAACGCCGACTGCACCTTCCGGCAGACCCGGCTGGCCTCACGCACGGCACGGACGGCGACAAACAGTTCTTGTTCAAGCATCGAGGCGGTTCCTACTTCAAATCTGGTTCAAGTTTGAAACATGGATCATAGCAGTCCCATCAGGAACAAGCACAAGGACTGGTTGCTTAAGCAACCAGTCCGGGGACGAAGGCGGCTGCCACACAACTGGCCGAAGGCCTGCTGTGTGCGGATGAAACAAGGTCGTTGTCAATACGGCACACAGCAGCCCTGCGGGCAGTTGTGTGGCACCCGGCTAAGAGCGAACCGCTCCCTAGTAATCCCCCTGCCCGGCGGCGAGGTTGTTGAACCGCGTCGTGGGGCCGTGGAACTGGAGCTTCACCACACCCGTCGGGCCGTTACGCTGCTTGGCGATGATGATCTCGGCCTGGTGGTTGGGCTCGTAGTCCGGGTCGCTGCGGTGGTAGTAGTCCTCGCGGTGGACCATGGCGACGACGTCGGCGTCCTGCTCGATCGAGCCCGACTCGCGCAGGTCACTCATCCGTGGGCGGTGGCCTTCGCGCTGCTCGGCCGCACGGTTGAGCTGACTCAAACAAATCACGGGCACACTGATCTCACGCGCCAGCGCCTTGATCCCACGCGACAGGCTCGACACCTCCTCCTGACGCGAGTTCGCGCCGGGGTCGCTCATAAGCTGGAGGTAGTCGATGAACAGGCACTTGATGTGGTGCTCGGTCGCCATCCGCCGGGCCTTGGCACGCAGGGCCATCAGGTTCAGGCCCGGCGTGTCGTCGATGTACATCGGGGCCTCGGCCAGCTCGCCGACGGTCATCTGGAGCTGGCCGAAGTCGTCCCGGCTGAGCATGTTCTTGCGCAGCTTCTGCGAGTCGACACCCGAGCGCGAGCACAGCAGACGCTGGGCGAGCTGCTGCTTGGACATTTCCAGGGAGAACACGCCGACGGGGATGTGGTTGACCGTCGCGATGTGCTCGGCGATGTTGAGCATGAACGCGGTCTTACCCATCGACGGCCGGGCCGCGATGATCGTCATCTCGCCCGGGTGCAGCCCGTTGGTCATCTCGTCGAACTCGAAGAACCCGGTCTCGACACCGGTGACGGCTCGGCCGTCGTGCGCTTCGAGCTTCTCCATCGTCTCTTCGAGCAGCGCGTGCAGGTCGGCGGCGTCGTCGATGCCGCGCTTCTCCTGGATCTTGAAGATGAGCTGCCCGGCCTTGTTCAAGAGATCGTCGGCCGGGTCGTCGGTGTGGTAGCACTCGTGCATCACCGTCGCCGACGCATCGATCAGCTTGCGCACCAACGCCTTCTCGCGCACGAGCGTCGCGTAGTGCCCGGCACTCACGGCGGACGGCACGGACTCAAAGAGCTCGATCAAGTAGTCCACCCCGCCGACCTGGTCGAGCACACCCTGGTCGGTGAGCTTCTGCGCGAGCTGGACCATGTCGATGGACTGGACGTTGTCGTAGAGCTCGACGAGGGCCTTGTAGATCGTGCCGTGGGCGGGCTTGTAGAAGTCCTCGGGCGACTTGACGATCTGCACGACCTCGCCGCAGACCCGCCAGTCGAGGATCATGGACCCCAGCAGAGCGCACTCGGCCTCGATCGCGCTGGGCGGCAGCTTGTCGAAGAGCTTGCCCACGTCGATGACGCGGTCGGAGCGTTTGTCGAACTTCGGGTTGCGGGGGGTCTGGGCGGTGGACATGCGTGTGCCTATCGTCGCAGGTCGTGCGCCGGGTGCAAGGCGGGTGGAAAAGGTTGTCGGTTAGGGCGGGGATAAGTAGTGGCGATACGCAGTGGATGGTACGGATGACGAGAAGTTGCTAGCCGCACCGCTACGCGGTGCCGGGGGCGGCCAGGGGGATTGGCGATGTCGTGCCCGGCGTCGCGTAGCGACGCGGCTATTCGCCTATACGAAACTACTCCGGCTCGGGTAGCGCGTCGCAGAACGCCGCGAGGTCTTCGAGGGTCGGGCTCTGGGCGTTGCGGACGTAGTAGCCGCTGGTGGCGGTGCCGGCACAGAGCATCTGGTCGAGGTCGAGCCCGGCGAGCAGGCCGAGGCAGAACCCGGCGTTGAAGTTGTCGCCCGCGCCGGTGGAGAGCTTGGGGTGGTCGATGAACGGGCCGAAGAACGTCGCGCGGTGTTCCGTGCCCGCCTCGTCCAGCAGGCAGCCCGCGGCGGCGCGTCGGGGGTGGACCACACAGCAGCGCAGCCCGAGCGCCGCGCGGAGGTTCGCGGCGGTGGTCTCGATCGCCAACTCTTCCTCGCCCTCGATGTCCAGGCCCAGCACGTGCGCCACCTGCGACGCCTCCTTGAGGTTGAGCCCCAGGGTGACGCTGGTCATCGTCGCGAGGTGCTTGATCTCGTCGAGGGCCGATTTCAAATCCGCTTCGGTGCGCTTCTCGGGGTCCGTGAGGTCAATAAAGACCTGCGGCTTGTCGGCTTGGCCGGGCAGGACCTCATCCGCGAGAGCATCGAACACGGTCCCCAGCAGCGGGCACATCGACCAGTTGACGATGCCGATGAGCTTGGCGTCGGTGACGAGCTGCGTGAACGTGTCGCGGCCGAGGACGGCGTCGATCTGCTGCTGGTTGACATCGTTGAGCGATTCGAGCTTGCCGATCATGAGCTTGCCGTCGGTGAACTCGAGGGCGTCGGTCGCGGCGGGGTGGGCGATCGGGTGGAGGTTCGCGATGTTGGCGAAGTCGGTGAAGATCGGGTGCGGGCCCTGGCCGGCCGGGTCGCCGACGGCGCCGATGTAGTCGAGCTTGAGCCCGGCGCGTGCCATGGCGTTGGCCATGATCGGGCCGTTGCCGCCGAGTTTTTGTTGTTTGACGACGAGCTCGTAGTTGCTGGACTTGCCCGCGGCCGCGCCGATCTTCTCGCCAAAGCGGGCGATCGTGGGCACCGGGTCATACCGGTCGACGCTGTAGCGTTTCTCGACGACGCTGATGATCGAGTCGACAAAGCCATCGAACCCCAGGACCACGGGGGTCTGCGGCGCGGAAGCCGCGAAGGCGCGGAGGCGGTCGGCGGTGGCACAAGCGGTCTGCTGTCTGGCGTTCATGGGGGGGATGATAGCGGCATGGCGGGGACAACCTCCAAACCCCGTCACGCCCCGCCGACCCGACATCCGATCGGATATCCTGTACGTTTCTACGCCCCGTTCCGCTGAACCACGCCATGAAATACGACTTCCAACAGATCGAGCAGCGCTGGCAGGACCACTGGGAAAACGCCCGCACGTTCTCCACGCCCAACCCCGGCCAGCCGGACTTCGACGCCGACAAGCCCAAGTTCTTTGTCCTCGATATGTTCCCCTACCCCAGCGGTGTCGGGCTGCACGTCGGCCACCCGCTGGGCTACATCGCGACCGACATCGTCGCGCGCTACAAGAAGATGCGCGGGTTCAACGTGCTCCACCCCATGGGGTTCGACGCCTTTGGCCTGCCGGCCGAGCAGTACGCCGTCGAGCACAACGTCCACCCCCGCATCACCACCGAGAACAACATCCAGAACATGGTCCACCAGCTCAAACGCCTGGGCATGGGCTACGACTGGGACCGCACCTTCGCGACGACCGACCCCGACTACGTCAAGTGGACGCAGTGGATCTTCGTCCAGATGTACCACCACTACTTCGACCCGCTGGTAGGCAAGGCCCGGCCGATCAGCGAGCTGGTCAACAAACTCGCGCAGGAAGACTACTACGTCGGCATCGACGGCGAGTTGATCGCCTCCGAGAGCACCGAGGATATGGAAGCCCTCGCGGGCATCGGCGACCCGACCGTGCACAAGTGGCACGAGCTCGACCAAGACCAGCAGTCACGCCTGCTCGATGAGTACCGCCTGGCGTTCATGGCCGAGGTCGAGGTCAACTGGTGCCCCGGGCTGGGCACGGTGCTGGCCAACGAAGAAGTCACCAACGACGGCCGCAGCGAGCGCGGCAACTTCCCGGTCTTCAAACGCCCCCTGAAGCAGTGGATGCTGCGCATCACCGCGTACTGTGACCGGCTGATCGAGGACCTCGATCACGTGGACTGGCCGGACAACATCAAGCTGCTGCAACGCAACTGGATGGGCAAGTCCGTCGGCGCGGAGGTCGACTTCCCGATCGTGTCGGATGCTGACGGCGGTAGGCCAAGGAACTTAAGTCCCTTGGCCAGCGAATCCATCCGCGTCTTCACCACCCGGCCCGACACGCTCTTCGGCGCGACGTACATGGTCCTCGCGCCCGAGCACCCGCTGGTCGAGTCGATCACGACGGATGCGCAGCGCGCCGAGGTCCACGCCTACCGCGCGCTGGCCGAGCAGATGTCGAGCATCGAGCGCCAGGGCGCAGGCGGCGACGCCAAAGACAAGACCGGCGTCTTCACCGGCGGCTACGCCATCAACCCCGTCAACGGCGAGAAGATCCCCGTCTGGGTCGCCGACTACGTGATGATGGGCTACGGCACCGGCGCGATCATGGCCGTCCCCGCGCACGACGAACGCGACTACGCCTTTGCCAGCAAGTTCGGGCTGCCGATCGTCGAGGTCGTCCAGTCCACAAGCGACCACGACATCACGCAGGAAGCATGGACCGGCCACGGCCAACTCATCAACTCGGCCAACGACGACGTCTCGATCAATGGGCTCGCCGTCGATGAGGCGAAACGGAAGATCACCGATTGGCTGCACGACAAGGGGCTGGGCTCGCCAAAGGTCAACTACAAGCTGCGCGACTGGCTGTTCAGCCGGCAGCGGTACTGGGGCGAGCCGTTCCCCATCCTGCACGGCCCCAACGGCGAGGTCCGTACCGTCGATGAGGCCGACCTGCCCGTCGAGCTGCCCGAGATGGACGACTTCAAGCCAACGGGCTCGGACGACCCCGATGCACCCCCGCAGCCCCCACTGGGCCGCGCCCCCGGAAGCTGGAAACAGGTTGAGATCGACGGTGTCACCTACACCCGCGAGCTGAACACGATGCCCAACTGGGCGGGCTCGTGCTGGTACTACCTGCGATACCTGGACCCGAAGAACAGCGACGCGCTGGTCGGCGAAGACGCCGAAAACTACTGGATGGTCAGCGAGAAGAAGTCCGGCGGCACACACGCCGGCGGCGTCGACCTCTACGTCGGCGGCGCGGAACACGCGGTGCTGCACCTGCTCTACGCGCGGTTCTGGCACAAGTTCCTCTACGACATCGGCGTCGCCTCCACGCCCGAACCCTTTGGGCGCTACTTCGCGCAGGGGTATATCCAGGCGTACTGCTACCGCGACGAGCGTGGCATGCCGGTCGAAGCGTCGCAGGTCTTTACCGAGACCGGCCGACCCGCCGCCGAGGCGCAGGGCGAGAAAGACGCAAAGTTTGTCCACGAAGGCAAGCCCGTCACCGAAGAGTTCGGCAAGATGGGCAAATCACTCAAAAACGCGATCGGCCCGGAGACGATCTGCGAAGACTTCGGCTGCGACACGCTGCGCCTCTACGAGATGTACATGGGCCCGCTCGAACAGAGCAAGGTCTGGAACACGGCCGACATCGTCGGCGTCCACCGCTTCCTCAACCGCCTCTGGCGGGTCGTGCTTGATGAAGAAACCGGCAAGGTCCGTGTCGCCGACACCGCCCCCGACGAAGACCTCAACCGCAAGGTCCACGGCACGATCAAACGCGTCACCGAGGCGATGGAGGGCATGCACTTCAACGTCGCCATCGCCGCACTGATCGAGCTGAACAACGCGCTGGTCGGGCTGGACGCCCCGCCCCGCGCGGCCGTCGAGGCATTGGTGCGTCTGCTCAACCCCATCGCCCCGCACGTCGCCGAGGAGCTCTGGGCCAAGCTCGGCCACACCACCTTCCTCGCCGACACCGACTGGCCGACGTGGGACGAAAAAGCCCTCAAGGTCGACGCCATCGAGATGCCCGTGCAGGTCAACGGCAAGCTGCGTGGCAAGGTGATGGTCCCCGTGGGCGCGGACAACGAGACGATCCTGGCCCTGGCGAAGCTGGACGACAACGTCGCCGAGCACGTGCGCGGCCGGACCATCGTCAAGGTCATCATCATCCCGAAGAAGCTGATCAATATTGTCGTGACCTAGCCACTGAGCCCGCAGATGAGTCGTGCCACGCCTCACTCCACGACGCCGACCGAGCACCCGGCCATCTCCCTCGGACGCGGGGTGTCCATCTTGCTCTGCACCGCCGCAGCCGTGTCGATCCTGCTATTTGGCTTGCTGCTGTACTACGATGCCCTGTTCGTCGCGGCCGCCTACACCCGACCATTTTTGTTCGGCCTCCGCTCAGGCGGCCCCAACACGGGCCACTGGATCACACTCCTGCCGGAAGGCCATTCCCTAAGCACCGCTTGCATCCTGACGATAGGGCTGATGGTCAAAGAATTCCTGCTTGCCAGACGCCTGGTCCTATGCATCCTCCTGAACATGGTAGGCATCCTCCTGCCATGCGCCGTGCTAGTCATCCTCTTTCTGGTCCTGCTGTTCAGTTAGTACAATCCAGCCACTAATCACCAGCCACAAGCCCCCCCCCATGATCCTCATCATCGACAACTACGACAGCTTCACCTACAACCTCGTTCAGCGCATCGGCGAGCTGATGGTTGCCAATGGACACGACCCCGAGTCGCTGCCGATCAAGGTCGTGCGCAACGACAAGATCACGGCCGACGAAGCCCTCGCGCTCGCGCCGACGCATGTGATCGTCTCGCCCGGGCCTTGCACCCCCAACGAGGCGGGCGTGTCGATGGATGTCATCGACACCTTCGCCGGCCGCACCCCCCTGCTGGGCGTCTGCCTCGGGCACCAGTCCATCGGCCAGAAGTTCGGCATGGTCGTCGAGCGCCACACCAAACTCATGCACGGCAAAACAAGCCCCGTCCACCACGACGGCCGGGGGCTCTTCGTCGGCATGAGTAACCCCTTCACCGCCACCCGCTACCACTCGCTCATCATCAACAAAGACAGCTTCGACTCCGACCGCTTCGAGGTCACCGCCTGGACCGACGAGGGCGAGATCATGGGCCTGCGGTCCACCCCCGGAAGTTTTGTAGGCAACGCTGAAGGTGGTACGGAGTATCCGCTTGAGGGTGTGCAGTTCCACCCCGAGAGTTTTCTGACGGTCGAGGGGCCGACGCTGCTGGCGAACTTCCTCGGCCTGCCGCGGCCGAAGGTCGCGTCGGTGATGTGAGTCTTGTTGATTGGGTGCCACACAGCGTCCGAAGGCGCTGTGTGTCGCGCGGTCGGCGATGCCGGACGACTGCACACAGCGCCCTGCGGGACGCTGTGTGGCACCCGCGTATGATGGTGTATCGAAGCCCGCTGAGAATCCGGAGCCCCACCCATGAAAACCACCACCCTCCGCTACGGCAAAGACACGATTACGCTGAACGTGCCCGACGCGGCCGACCTGCTCGAAGGGCCGACGATCCCCGCGCTCGCCGACCCGCACACGGCGGTACGCGCCGCGCTGCGCAACCCCGTCGGGTCCGACCCGCTGCGCGCGATCGCCGAGCGAAAGCAGCCCGCTTCCGTCTGCATCACGATGAGCGACATCACCCGGCCCGTGCCCAACGAGCTGCTCATCACCGCGATCCTCGAAGAACTCAACGCGGCGGGCGTCCCCGACAGCGCCTGCACGATCCTCATCGCCACGGGCATGCACCGCCCCTCCACCGACGCCGAGCGCGAGCACATGCTCGGCCGGGCACTGATGGACCGCTGCACGATCATCGACCACGAGGCCGACGCGACCGAGACACACGTCAAGGTCAGCGACGACCCGCCGGTGAGCGTGAACCGGCTGTACGCCGAGGCGGAGCTGAAGATCGTGACCGGGCTGATCGAGCCGCACTTCATGGCCGGGTATAGCGGCGGGCGTAAGGGCATCTGTCCCGGGCTCGTTGACCTCGCCACCGTCCAGCGCTTCCACGGCTACCAGACCATGGGCGACCTCAACTCCCGCGAAGGCCTCATGGACGGCAACCCGTGCCACGACATCGCGATGAAGGTCGCCAAGAAAGTCGGCTGCGATTTTCTCGTCAACTGCGCGATCACGCATGACCGCAAGCCCGCGGGGATTTATGCCGGGGACATGGTCGAAGCGCACCTGGCGGGCTGCGCGCAGGTCGGCGACTGGACTTCGGCCGACATCGAACAGCCCTACGATCTCGTGATTACGTCCGGGGGCGGGTATCCGCTGGATGAGAGTTTCTACCAGACGATCAAGGGCGTCGTGATGGCATTGCCCGCGCTGCACGAAGGCTCGACGCTCGTCGTGTGTTCGGGCTGCCACGAGGCCGGGTCGCCGGAGTTTACGGAGCTGATGGCACAGTACGGCACGGACCACCGCGCGTTCCTCGATCACATCGAAACCAGCGGGGTCACCGGCAAAGACCAGTGGTCCTACCAGATGCACACCCGTGTGTTGGAACGGATCGGCGTCGAAAACCTGCTGCTCGCCAACGACGAGATCCCGCAAGACGACCAGCCGGGGCTGGCGGTCTCCCCGCTGCGCGGCGAAGGTAATGTGCAGCAGCGCGTGCAGGCGTTCATCGATCGGTATGTCGCGGAGCACCCGGATGCACGGATCGCCGTGGTGCCCGAGGGGCCGTACACGATGCTGCGGGTTGGGGTGTTGGTGTGACTCGATGTTCCAACACAATCTCATCTTGTATCTACGTTGGGACCATGCCTGTTTGGCTACTCGGCATTTTTGCGCTCTCTATAGGCACCGGATGTCAGACGCAAAGCGTTGATGCAAATGACTCTTCCGATCGCACTGAAGCCCCGCATGCTGCAAGCGAGTCGGGTGACACCCTTCTCGACGACCTAGAGCCGATACCTATAGATGCCCCCGTATTCTTCATTCAACGGTCATGGGACGACAATATTCTGTTTGTACAAGCAGAAGTCTGGTCGCTAACCGAGGACGGCGTTTCTTTACGTTACGAAACGCTGCGTGTTGGAGATGTATTGAAGCTGTACTATCATAGTAGTTCCCAAACTCGTGCCGTAAGTTACCGGGTTGATGATTTCGTCATCTCCGAGTTCCCATTCTCTATCGAGAATGTTGTGTTTCAAGATGTCGATTCGGGGGCCCAGTTCGAACGTGACCCGACGCAAGATGGCATCGATCAGAATCAACTCCGAAGACAGCTTCATGAGTGGAAGGAGATTGAGCTTCTCTTAGGCGGCACACGATTCGAAGAAGAAGAGATGCAAGAGCGCCGACCTTTCTAAAAGTGACTTTTCTGCGGGGATGCCGATGGCTTCAGTCTGCGGACAACGCTACATCTACTTCGGCATCGCCCTGCTGGTGGTCCCGATTGGTTTGGTCGCGCGGTCGTTCCGTGCGGGGGCGGATGCTTCGACGGCGGTGGGGTTCGTGGCGACGTATCTGGGGGATGTGTTGTGGGCGGTGTTGTTTTTCTTTGTGTTTGCGGGGTTGTTGCCGCGCTGGCGGACGTGGGCGCTGGCCGCGTTGACGCTGGGGGTGACGGTGGGGATCGAGCTGAGCCAGCTCTATCACGGCGAGCCGTTGGCGACGCTGCGTGCATTTGCGGCGACACGGTTCTTGCTGGGGACGAATTTTTTGTGGTCGGATGTGGTGTGCCTGATCGTCGGGACAACTCTCGCGACAGCGACGCATTGGGTGCTGAATCGGACGTAGGGTGGGTGGAGCGAGTCCGCGAGTGATACCCACCGGGATGCAACAAACCCATCGGCAGCGCCCGGTGGGTTGCGCTCGCGGACTCGCTGCACCCACCCTACGGGACCGCCGATAGCATCGGCGGCTATGCAAAAGCACACCCCACTCCGAGGAGCGGGGCATGCTGGGGGCGCGCGTTGAGTTGTTGGGGTCACCACAGGCCGGATGCCTGTGCCACTAGCCACTAGCCACCAGAACCTACCCCAGCAGTGACAGGACCGACTGGGCGGTCGAGTTGGCGATGGCGAGGGTCGACGTGCCGGCCTGCTGGAGGATCTGGGCCCGCGTCAGCGCGGCGGTTTCCTCGGCGAAATCAGTGTCGCGGATCGAGCTTTCCGACGCGGTGAGATTTTCGAGCGCGACCTGCTGGGACCGCAGGGACGTGTCGAGGGTGTTGCGTTCGAAGGAGCCCAGCCGGCCACGGAGGATGGAGACGCGGTCGATCGCGGCGTCGATGATGTCGGAGGCGGCCCGCGCGTTGCCGGCGACGAGTGAGTTGGCTTCGCCGGCGACGATGGAGTTGAGGAACCCGACGCGTGAGTTGCCCAGGCGTGATGCGGCGACGGACTGGATGCCGAAGCCGACCTGCTGCTGGGTGTTGATGCTGCCGCCGATCTGGTAGGTCGCCCCGCCGCCGGTGATGGTGTAGGTGTAGGGGCTGTTGATGGTCTGCGCGGCGCCGGAGGTCAGCGTCAGTTCGACGTTGAGGGTGGGCGAGTTGAGGGCGATATCGAGGCCGTCGCCCAGCGCGAGGTTGCCGTTGATGAGCGCGAGGGTATCGACGCCGACATCGCGGATAACCGCGGCGCCGCCCTGGCTGTCGTAGGTGTTGAAGAACTCG
Source organism: Planctomycetota bacterium (assembly GCA_039193915.1). GTDB lineage: Bacteria > Planctomycetota > Phycisphaerae > Phycisphaerales > Phycisphaeraceae > JAHQVV01. The sequence goes on along the minus strand of JBCCWH010000020.1, from coordinate 19,848 downwards.
CCGCCGGTGAGTTTGTTGACGCTGACGAAGGAGTTGGACCCGAACTCGGCGGACTGGAGGATGAGCCCGGAGGTCGGGTTGCCGGCGGAGGCGAGGACGGCCTGGACGCCGGTGGCGTCGGAGACGGCGTTGATGGCGACGGCGACGGCGGAGAGCGAGGTGCCCGAGGCGAAGGAGAAGGCCTGGACGCCGGTCGCGCCTTGGACCTCGAAGCTGACGGCGGAGGTGAACGTACCCGTGCCGTTGCCCGAGAGGAAGAGCTGGCCGTGCTCGGCGGAGTTGAGGACCTCGACGGTGACGGGGATGCTGGTGTTGAGCCCGAAGTTCGCGCCGTTGATCTGGACGTCGGAGATCTGGCTGGTGACGACACCGCTGGTGAGGTAGTCGAGCGAGCCGTTGAGCAGCTTGAGCCCGGCGAAGCTGGCGGTGTTGGAGATGCGTGTGATGGACTCGATGGCCGAGTCGATCTGGAGCTGGTTGGCCTCGATCTCTTCGCGTGAGAAGGCGCCGGTGTTGGCGGACTCGACGACGAGCGACTTGATCGAGGTGAGCAGGTTGTTGATCTCCTGCAGCCCGCCTTCGGTCGTGGCGATGACGTTGCTGGCGCGCTCGATGTTGTCGACCGACTGGCTGATGCCGGCGATCTCGGTGCGCAGTCGCTCGGAGACGATCAGCCCGGCGGGGTCGTCTGCGCCGCGGTTGATGCGCAGCCCGGTGGAGAGTCGCTGGAGCCGGACCCCGAGGTCGGAGTTGGTCCGCGCCAGGTTGTTCCGGGCGATCAGAGAGGAAACGTTGGTGTTAATCCGGCTCATGGTTGACAAACCTCCTTGTTTGTCTTCGCTGCGGTACTCGGTTCCCGCGGGGTTTGTGGCTTGGCTGGGCTTCTCGCTCCTTCGGTCTTCCCAGCCGCGTTGTTGGGTTCCTGTGGACTACTCGATCTTGGCTCGGGGGACGGACCGGCCGTTGCGTTTTCGCAGGTTCTGGTCGATGGCGGTGAGGTCGTCGACCTCGACCCGGCTGGCGTCGGCGTTCTCACGCCGGATGGCCTCGTAGACCTCTTTGCGGTGGACCTGGATCGAACGCGGTGCGTTGATGCCAAGCCGGACTTTATCGCCCCGTATATCGACGACTGTGATCTCGATCTCGTCTCCGATCATGATCGTTTCGTCGCGCTGTCGGGAAAGCACGAGCATTGGTGGGTGGCTCCTTCCATGGGCCGGATTTCGCCGCGACATCCTTGTCGGGGCGGTTGTCGTTCAGTACACCCGCGCGAAACAGACACGGGCGGTCGGTGCGCCGGGGGCTTAGGCGCTCTGTGCCTGCAGCGGCGAGGGCAGCTCGACCAGCGGCACACGGGTCGTGAATCGGCGGTCACTGAGCACAAGCTGCTCGCCTACGCGGTCGGTGACATGAATGACCAGCGGCCCCTGCAGGTTGCCGGTCAGGGTCTCGCCGCGCTTGTTGACGATCACCAGGACCTGGGCGTCGTCGATCGAGTGGATCCCGATCTCGCCCATCTGCTCGGGGCGGATGGGGACTTTGTAGGTCGGGACAAACAGCGACGGGTCGGTCACGATAAACGCGAGGTCCGGGAGATCGACCGATTGAAGCCACCAGAAGTAGCTGTCATCGCCGGCCTCGATGAGGACGTAGCGCTGGTACTTGGGGAAACCCAAGAGACCTTTGGGGAAGGTAATGACCCGGTCGTCACCGACCTCGAGTTCGCCGAAACGTGAAGAGCAGACTTTCATCGTCTACATCCTTGTGCAACCTGCCATCCTGGGTTCCATGCCTGCTTGGACGCTCCACTTCCGGGGGCCTGTCGCGGGCCGGCGGCTCCAACCGCCTGTTTCTTTTTCCTGGGCGGGTGGGGCCGGTTGCAAGGGCCCGCTCCGCCGCGCAAATCCTGCGCCTCCTAGCGCAAAAAATCGAGTAGGCTTAGTTGCAGGTTGGACGACCCGACCTGCATCGATGCCTGCAACTGCATCTGCAGTTGCGTAAATTTCGTCAAAACCTCGGTCAGGTCCGCGTCTTGAAGCTCGCTCAGCATGCGTTCTTCCTGAAAACCTTGATCTTCCACCAGCCGGAGCTGGTTTTCGATCCGCCGGGCCTGGACACCGACCTCCGCTCGTGCGGAAATCACCTGATCGATGTCCTCTTCGATAGAAGACCCAGCAATCGTGATGCCAAGCTCGTTGTTTGTGGCCAGCGCGGCACGTAATTCCATCAAATGTGTCAACATGTTGTCCACGCGGACCATCGCGGTGTCTTCCCCGGCGATCGTCGCGCCGCTGCCCGCGTTGCCGACCAGCCCCAGGTGCTCGGCCGCAAGACTCAGCCCGGCGTTGGCCACCACAAAATCATTCGCCCCCGCCGTGTTGTCCGTCACGACCAGGCCGTTGCCCGTCGTCGCCATCGTGATATCGAAATCAACCCCGACCGTGAGCCCGTTCGCGGCCGCCTCGGCCTGAACCAGCGCGATCGTGTCACCGACCGTCACCGCCGACGCGAGGTCCACCGTAAACGTCGTCCCGTCGTGCAGGCTGAACGACACATCGGGCTCGCCGGGCTTGCTCGTCTCAACCCCGATGCCGTTGCGGAAGTCCGACAACTCGGTCACGTTATCGAGCGTACGTAGCCCGAAGTCGCTCGCGGTGGTCCCGCCGTTTTCACCGACGGACAGGCTGATGCCGCTGACCTCGCTGGTGATGTCGAGCCCGTTGGCCTCGGCATTGATGCTTAGCCGGACGCCGAGGCCGAGTGCCTGGACCGCGTTCTGCAGGTCCTGGATCGTGCCGGCATCCGAGAAGTCCGCGACGCCGGAGCGTTCGCCCTGGGTGATGAGCAGGCCGTTGGCGAGATCCACCGGGATGCCCAGGTCGCCCAGCGGGGTGTTCTCGGTGAGTCGGACGTTGAGGTTGGAGCCGAGCACGGTCGTGGAGGTGGCCGACAGGTTGAGCCCGAGGTCGGCCGCGGCCACACCGCCCTGCGGGTCGGCGATGGTGATCGTGTTGCCCGGCGTCGCGTCGAGCGTATAGCCCGCCTGCACCAGCTCGACCGAGCCCGCGCCCGGGTCGAGCTGCTCGATCGCGAAGTTGATCAGCACACCGACATCTTCAAGCGAGTTGGCGGTGCTCAGGTCGACCGTCGTGGACGCGGAGTTCACCGTGAGGTTGATCGACCCGGCGGAAAAGCCCTCGCCGCGTGCGCCGTTGATGTCGGACAGCAGGATCCCGGGCGAGGCCTGCGGGTCGAGATCGACCTGCGACCGGACGCGTGTCGAGAGCGCGCCGAAAGCCTCGAACCCGTTGCTGGTGAACTGCTCGTCGCGGATGCCGCCGACGTCGTTGAAGAGGTTGACATCGGTGCCCAGGTAACGGATGCCGCCGAGGAACTCTTCGAAGACCAGGCCGTCCCCACTGGCGCTGTTGCTGCCGCCGAAGAGCGAGAGGTTGTTGTACTGCCGGTTGGCGATCTCGAGGATGCCGCGGAGCTGCGCGTCGATCACCTCGGCCTGTGCGGCGCGAGTCCCCTCGTCCGAACCGACACCGATCTGGCTCGACGCGATCTGCTGCGCCTCGATCAGGATGTCCGTCACGTCACCCAGCGAAACGTCCGCGAGGTTGAGCACACCCGTCGCGTGGTTCAGGTTCACCATCTGCTGCTGGCGTTCCATCGCCGACTGGTTCAAGAACAAGATCGCCGACACGCTTCCCGGCGCATCCGACCCCCGGCTCACGGCACTGCCGGTCGAGATCTGGTCCTGCATAACCAGCAGCTCGCGCTGCGTATCCTGCAAACGCTGCTGCAACAGCGCCGACGACATCAGCGATGAGGTGCGGCCCAGTAGTGGGGAGATGGTGGACATGGTGTGCTGGGGGTGAGTGGGGGAAGCTGGTGATTGGTGGCTATTGGCTAGTGGGTAGGGGTAGTGGGTAGTGGGTAGGGGTAGTGGGTAGTGGGTAGTGTTTTTCGAGTTGCGAGTCGCGAGTCAATCGCCACGGTCTACACAATGCCTAAGAGCGTCTGCATCAATTCATCCACCACCCCGATGAACCGCGCGTTGGCCTGGTACATCCGCTGGTACTTGAGGAGGTCGATGGTTTCTTCGTCTGTGTTCACGCCGGAAAACGCCTGCTGCTGCACCTTGAGGTTTTCCATCACGACGCTGTCGGCCTGGAGCTGTTCGCGGGCCTGGTTGGTCTGGATCGCGACGCCCTCGACGTGGCGATTCCAGTAGCCCTGCATCGAGAGCCCGTTGAGCGACTCCATCCCGTGGTCACGCATCCGCGCGATCTCGAGCGCGGCGGTGTTGTCGCCGAGCAGGTGGTTCCTGGCCCCCGCGACAAAGCGCGGGTCGCCGACCATCTCGGTATGCACCGCGACATCGAACGCGTCGCTCCCCCTGAAGAACGTGTTGATCCCCAGCGCCGCGAGGACGCCGGACGTGTCGTCGCTGAAGGAGAACTGGAAGTCGCTCGAATCGCCCTCGATATGCAGCCGGCCGTCGGGGCCGATCGCCGCGTGGATGTTGTCGATGTCGTCGATGTCGGCTGTCAACGAGTCGAGCGTCGTGTCGTCGCTGGGGGGCAGCAGGACACGCGTCGAGTTGCCCGCGGCGTCGATGCCGTCGAGGTCGACGTAGATCGTTGTCGTCACGCGCTGGCCGGTCGAGACCTGGGTCACGTGCACCTCGAACGAGCCGTGCACGGGCGTGAAATTCAGCCCGGCCTCGGGGCGGTCGAGGATCGCCGTGGTGTCCGTCACCGCCTCGGTGCCCCAGACCTGGCTGTGGTTGACCAGCCCCGAGCTCTGCGAGTGCAGGCGGTTGATCTCGAAAATCAGTGTGCTGGTAAAGGTATCGAGCACATCGATCGCTTCTTCAAGTGCCGAGCCGCGGAAGTCGACCAGCCCGCCAAGCTCACCCGAGTGGACGTCGAGCGGGCTGTTGTCGGCGGCGATGCGCACGGTGGTTTCGAGCTGGCCGTTGACCGCCTGGCTCTGCACCACGATGCCCCGGCTCTGGCCATTGAGCACGACAGGCATCGAGCCGACGTAGACATCCAGCCCCCCGCTCGCCTGCGGGACGGTGGAGATATCCATGTACTCCGAAAGCTCGGTGAGCAACAGATCGCGCTGGTCGCGCAGGCCGGTCGCCTCGCCGCCGGTGCCGCCCTCCTGCAGGGTGATCGAGTCGTTGAGCGAGGCGATCCGGTCGAGGATACCGTTGATCGTGTCCGCCGCGTTGCCGATGCGGTCGTCGATGCGCTGCTGCATATTCGCGAACTGGCCGCGCATGTCCTGGATGTAATCTGTCAGCGTACCGGCCTCTTCGACGATCAGCGTACGAAGCGACAGGTCCTGCGGGTTGTTGGCGAGGTCAGACCACGCGTTGAAGAACGTCCCCAGCCGAGTCGACAGGTCGACACTCGACAGTTCGTTCTCGATCGCCTCGATCTCGCTGAACAGGTTCTGCATCGAGAGCGAGCCGGCCTGGTCCGACACCGCACCGCGCAGACGCGCCTCGAGCGCCTCGTCCACCACCCGCCCCATCGCCTGGAGTTGCACGCCCTGGCCGACGAAGATGCCGTTCTGGATCTCGGTCGCACGCGCCGCCGCCAGCCCCGCGTCCGTGCGGTGGTAGCCCTCGGTCGCGAGGTTCGACAGGTTGTTGCCCGTCGCCTGGATCGCGGCCTGCGACGTCAGCAGTCCCGAAGCGCCGATCTGTAGCGAGGTGTTCAGTCCCATGGCTTCCCTACGCGGTCATGCTGATCGTGCCGATCGCCGGCAAAGCGTTGCGGGCCTGGCCCGGGCGGTCGTAGCCCGCGCCCCGGACACTCGCGTGGCTCAACGACTGCACCAGCCCCTGCATATGATTCATCAACGCCTCGCTCGCGCGACGCGAAACCGACGACTGCTCCTTCACCGCGACGATCCGTTCACGCAACTGCTGACGCAGCACCAGCAGACGCCCCCGCGCCGGCTCGGGCAGCCGCTCCGCCAACTCACGCATCCGCATCGGCTGCGCCGCGCCCGGCGACACCACCTGCGTCAGCGAGGCCACCTGCTCGAGCCGACGCTTCTCCAGTGTGCTGATCGTCTGCACCACCGCGTTTTCCTGCCGCGACAGCGCCGCGATCTGTTCGGTCTCCGCCTTGCGTAGCGCCTCGCGCTGCCGCTGCATCAACGACAGCAACTGCTCGTGTCGCTCGGCCAACTGCGCCAGCGTCGCCTCCAACCCGCCAAGTTCTGCAACCAATCGCTTATCCATGAAGGTCAACCCCCTTGCTGATCGCGGGCTCGTGTTCGGTACGCAACCGCGCGGCGTCCAACAAATCAGCCTTGCCCGTCGCCCCTGCCGGCCGCCCAGCGAAGTAGGACGCGACGGTATCCACGAGGTCAAACCCCGCGCCCGTCGAGATGCGGTCCGACAGGATCTGGTCGAGCTGTTGCTGGAAGATCGCCTCGCCCCGGCCGCCGTGGAACATGTCCGACGTCATCGCCTCGCTTCGGAGCTGGCTGAACAACGGCATGATGAACGTCGTCGCGACCAACTGCTCGGCCGCGCCGCGTACCTCCTGCGCCTTCTTCTCCGCCTTGGCCCGGGCCTCATCCACCGCCTCACCCATCACCCGGGTGAAGGGTGAATCACCCCGCGCGGCCTGCGCCGCGGCTACCGCCGGGCCAGTTGCATTGAGCACCTGCCGGGCGTTGTCGGCTGTCGTGTTGTTCAGATTCACTTGCATAGCCGTGTTTTCGTGCGCGTCACGCCGAGGTCAGCTCCGCTCTTCGAGGTCTGCCAGCAGGTTCCCGCCGGCGTGGAGCTGGCGGACGATGCTGATGCGGTCCTCGGGCGGGAGGTTCAGCATCTGGAACGCGTCCATCAGTTCCTGCAGCGTCGCCTTGCGGGGCGCGCCGTCCTCATCCATCCCGAGTGCGATCGTGTAGCTGTCGATGCTGATGCTTGTTGGACGGATCTCGACGTTCGCGCTAAACGAGATCGTCCCGGCGTCGGCATCGATCAGCACGCGCGCCCGCGCGGTCGCGTCGATTAGCTCGGGCTCGATATCCGTAACAAGGATCTGCGTGATAAACGGGCCGGGGTCTTCGACCTGGTACTCGGGGAGCTGCACGATGACGTTGCGTTGGTCGACGGCCACCGCGATGGGCGGGCCGTCGGGCGAAAACAGCCCGTTGATGACGTTCGCGAGCTGGACCGCGAGGGGCCACGACGCGTTGTTCTCGTTGAGTACCAGGTGCAGCCGGTCGTTGTTGTCGAGCGACACCGCCGGGAGGTCGCGCAACATCTGCGCACCGCCGCGCAGCGCCGCGTGCTTCAGGTTCGCCTCCTCCGTCACACTCACCCGGCCCTGTGCGACCGCGTACGCCTCGGCGTCTCGGCCCGGGCCGAACAAAACCGTTTCAACCAACACGCCGCCCGCCAAGCTGTCGGCATCGCCGATCGACACGATCGTGACGTCGCTGACTTCGCTGCCGCGTCGTGCGCCCTGGGCTGTGATCCTTGCCTGAACGTAGACCAATGCGACGCTCTTGGAGTCCATTAGCTCGTCCAGCGTCGCGTTTTCGTCGAGCCGGGTGCCGATCGCTTCGACCAGCGGGCGGTAGGCGGAACGCACCTCGGCGTCGCCCGTGCCGTCGAGCCCGACCACGAGCCCGTAGCCCGTCACCACGTTCTCGACCGAGCCCTGGATCGTGACCAGGTCCTGGATCTTCGTGGCCTGCGCCGAGCCCGCCGTGAGCAGCAGCACCACCGCTGCAAGCCAGCCCGCCATCTTCGTCGTCCGCAATCCTTGCGCGTTCATGGGTCCATCCCTTGTACGAATCAGTCGTCCGTGGCTTTTGTTGCAAGCGCGGTGCCAAACACACGCGCCGCCACCACTAGAACGGGAAGACGAAGTCGAGCAGCCGGCTGAGGAAGCCTTTCTCCGTCGAATCCTTGAGCTCGCCCTCGTGCTGCTTGTCGATAAACAGGTCGTAGAGCTGGGTCGACAGCACCGTGTTGTCGGGCGTGATGTCCTGCACCCGGCAGATGCCGGTCGCGACGATCGAGACCTCTTCGCCGTCGTTGACCAGGGTCTTGCGTGCTTCGAGCACGAGCGTGCCGTTGGGGCGGATATCGACCACCCGCGCGGTGATCCGGCCGGTCATGGTTTCGCTGCGGCCGTACTCGGCCTCGCCCTCGAACTCGGACTCGTATCCGACATCGAGCTGGACCCGGCCGTCGGGGAAGGTGTTGGGCCGGATCTGCAGGTCAAGCAGGTCGCTCAGATTGAGCCGGGGCAGCTCGCGGATCCCGCCGATGTGTTCGACCGACTTCTCGCTGCTGGCTTCGGACTCGAGCTGGGTATCGAACGACTCGCGGACGATGATTGTCACCAGGTCGTTGACGCCGTAGCGGTCGGGGTCGGGCCGGCGGGCGTAGACCGAGGTGTAGCGGGCGACCTCGGGGTTGAGGCGTGGGCCGTCGTCGCGCACCGCCGCCTCGTCGTCGTAGCCGTAACGGTCGGCGGCGACCCGGTCGCTCTGGCTCGCGTCGCGGTCGTAGAGCGATGAAGACTGCGCCGCCGCGCCGCCCGCGGCCATCAGCCCGGCCAACGCGATCGCCAAAACCGCCTGTTTTTCGATCATTTTCGACATGTCACTCTCCGGTTGATTATTCGACGGGGACGCCAACACGCACCTGGTTGGTGCCGATGATGAGCGCACTGAACTGTTCACGGGTCTGGTCGTGCTCGATCTCGATCGTGTCGCCGACCGCGCCTTCTTCCAAGGCCTTCGCGGCGAAGTTGATGCGGACGCCGTTGCTCAGGTAGGTCACATCCACGATCGCGCGGCGGCGCACCGCGAGCGGGGCCTGCACCGCCCCGGCCGTCACCGTGTCGCCGGGCTCGAGCGACCGCGCGGCGACCTGGCCCACAACGAGCGCGGTGTCATCGACGACGAACCCTTCGCCACCATCGATCAAGACCTCGCGGACACGCACCTGATGCCGGGTGATCAGCGTCGCACGCTGGATCGGCTCGACCGCGACCACCGCGAGCACGCGCTGCTGCACCCTCACACGCACCGTGAACTCGCCACGCCGCTGTGTACCGCTGTATTCGTAGACACGGAACGTCACCGACCCCAGCCCGATCTCAAACGCCGGCTCCACCCGGTACCGACCCGCCACCACGCTACGCTGCAACAGCCGGGTGTCGTTCTCGCGGAACGTAAACTCCAGCGCGGCACGGTCCAGCTCAAGCCCCACGCACAACTGGCGGATGATCTCCTCACGCACCGTCGCCGGCGTATGCACCGTCACCGGCTCGTCCGGGTTCGCGACCACGCCCGGGTCGTGCGCGGGCTCTTCGGGTTCTACCGCCGGGACATCCACCCGCACGACCCGGCAGGCGCCAAAGCCCACCAGGTCCAGCCGACCCATCGACACGCCCTGCGCACGAAGCGCATCCTCGACCGCATCGATCGTAATCGTTACTTCGCTTTCGCCTTCCACAAGCTCGCCAACCTCGAGGTCCGCCAACGTCTCGGCATACTCCCCGGTCAGCTCGGCGACCTGGCCCAGCGTCACCGCCGGCCCCGCCGACCCCGTCACCTCGTGCACCCGCGCCGAATCGGCCGACGCAAGCTCGGCGAAGCAGAGCAGGGCCAACAACGCGAGCAGCAGCATCAGCGGACGGATCAGGTGCATGTTTGAAGCGGGTTCATCGTGTCGCATGTCGGCCTCCATGCCTGTTGCGGTGCGTCCGGTCCCGGGGCATCCATGCCCCATCGCGTTTCCTTGAGCAAGTGTTATGCCAGAACAAAGTCCCTGGGGCTCCGGACTGGTTGCTTAAGCAACCAGTCCCTGCAACCAGTCCAGACAAACCTCACTCACCTATCACCGATTTAGAACCGGCGGAGGTTGCCCACGACCTGCAGCACCTCGTCCGCGGCCTGGATCGTCTGGCTGTTCATCTCAAACGCGCGCTGCGTCTTGATCAACGACACCAACTCGGTCACGGGGTTGACGTTCGATGATTCGAGCATGCCCTGGCCGAGCTTGCCAAAGCCCTGCTGCCCGGGCTCGCCGGAGCTCGGCGGACCGGAGATCTCGGTCTCGACGTAGATATTGCCGCCGATCGACTGCAGCCCGGAGGCGTTGACGAACTTATGCAGTTGCAGCGTCCCGGCGTTGCTCGTCGAGTTGTCGGGCCGAGTGATGATGACCTCCCCCGAGGCCGAGATCGCGATGCTCTGCACATCGCCGGTGATGGAGATACCGTCGGCAACGCGCGGGCCGTCCGAGTTACCCAGCACCAGGTCGCCGTCGGCATTCACAAAGAAGTTGCCCGCGCGGGTGTAGCCCGTGCCGCCGCCGAACTCTTCGAGGATGTCAACCTGGAAGAATCCGTCGCCCTCGATGAAGACGTCGAGCGGGCGTTCGGTCACGACCGGCGAGCCGGTGCGGAAGTCGAACTGCGTGTTGCTGATGCGTGTGCCCATGCCGACCTGGAGCCCGGCGGGCGGGGTGTAGTTGTCGCCGTTCTCGACGCCGGGCTGGCGTTTCTGCTGGTAGATAAGGTCTTCGAAGTTGACGCGCGAAGCCTTAAAGCCCGACGTGTTGACGTTGGCGAGGTTGTTGGAGATGACATCGATCTCGGTCGAGAGCGCGTTCATCCCGGTCGCGGCGGAGTGGAGTGCTTGGATGGCCATGGCGTCGTTTCGTGTCGGGGTGTTGGGGACGCCCACGCTCATCGAGCGTGGGCTACTATCGTTTTACGCTGTTTTTCGCTTGTTTTTACGCGATTCGAGCAAACGTGTTGATCGATTGATTCATCATCTGGTCGTGGTAGCGGATCATGTTGGCGTTGCCCGAGGCGGCCTTGGTCGCGGCGACGATCTCCATCATGGTGGTGATCGCGTTGGTACCCGAGCCCTCGTAGCTGCCCTGCTGCACGTCGGGGGTCTCGACTTCCTGGCGAGTGTCACCGGTCGCCATCGCGAACAGACCCGCGCCGCGGTGTTCGAGCCCGGCCGTGTCGACCCGCGCGACCTGCAGTCGTGCCTTACCCAACTCGCCGTTGGTCTCGTTGACAAACGTGATCTCGCCCTGGCTGCTGATGCGGATCGTCGAGGTGCCGCCCGGGACACGGATCGGCTTGTCGCGATCGTCCAGCACGGGTGCACCCGACTGCGTCACGATCTCGCCTTCATGGTTGGTTTGGAATCGGCCGTCGCGTGTGACATGCGGCACGGCCTGGCCGGTCTTTGCGTCGATCGCCCGGACGACAAAAAAGGTGTCGTTGCTGGTCAGCGCGACGTCGAGCTGCTGCCCGGTCTGGACCAGCTCGCCGGGGGTGAAGTCCGTCTGGTGCTGGCCCGCGAAGACGCCGCCGCCGATCTGTTCGAGCATCCGCCGCGCGACGCCGGGCTCGAAAGGCCCATCTTCGAGGCGCTCGGGCAGGCGTTCCTGGATATCGCTGAACTGCGGTTTGAATGCGGCGGTGTTGACGTTGGCCAGGTTGTTGGCCAGGACATCGAGCCGGTGCGAGTTGACCAGGACGCCGGATGCGGCGACGTGCATGCCGTAGTTCATCGCGTAGCCCCCTGGCTGTCGCCCCGTGTGCCACCGATCGCCTGGTGCTGTGAAGCCACGGCTAGTCGGTGCTGCGCCGCGGCGCGATGCGCCAGGCGGAGCAGCGTGGCACCCATGTCGCCGCCGGATGCATCGACGAGCGCGAGCAGGCTGGGCGCGTCGCCGGGCTCGCCCTTACGGCCCAGCGCGTGAGTCGTTGGCGTCGCGTTCATGGGGGCAGAATCCATCGCATCTCCTGGCCGCAGACAGCGCGGCAAGGGGATAGATGCAAGGACGATGCCAGTTGGACGTAGCGATGTTCAAGCCAGCCAAAGGCCATATCGCACGCGCAAATACCTATCAAAAAGAAGCTTACCAGTCCAATCACGCGGCCGACTGCACACGACTGACAGGCTCAGGACAGCGTCACACCGTGCAACCGCGCAGCCCACACCAGGAACCGCGCAGTTGCTGCGCGATCCATGGCGACGCGATCATTGTTCAGCCAAGCAGCCCGCGCCGGCGCTCAAACAACGCGTCGAGCCGGGCGACCAGATCGCCCGCCGCGTCGGTCTTGTAAAGCGAACGCCCCGCCGCTTCGAGCAGGTCGATCAGCCCGTGGTAGTCGTTGAGCGCGATTGTCTCGGGCGCGATGTGGCGCTTGGCCTCGTCCATGTTGTGGTAGTTGCCCAGCGGCAGGCAGAGGCAGGTGCTCAGGTAGCCCAGCGCGCGGAAGGCGGTCGCCTCACACGCGCCGCCGGGCATGAGCTTGCGCTGGTACTTGTACCGCTTGTCTTTCTTGGTAAGGCCCGCCGCAAGCGCCACAAGCTTCGCGTTCAGGTCGGGGTCGAACGTGCTGATCCGGTCGCCGATGCGGATGATCGGCCCGCCGCCGATGGGCGACTCGGTAAAGCTCTTGGAGTTCTCCAGACAGATCAGCGTCGAACGCTTCGGGATCAACCCCGTCTTCGTCGCGCCGATCGCGCCGATGAACCCGACCTCCTCGGCCCGGGTGAATAGCAGCCGTACATCACCCAGCCCGCGCGGTTGAGCAAGCAACTTCTCGTAGGCCGACACCGCCGCCGCGACCGCCGCGAGGTCGTCACACGCCGGGCCCCGGAACAAACGTCCGGCGGCTTTCGTGCCCTTCGTGATCCTCGGCGCGGGCAGCGCCCAGGTCATCAAGTCGCCCGGTTTTGCCTTTGTTTTACGTGAAAATCGCGCGGTCACGAGCTGGTCGTGCTTGGCCGATCGCTTACGGTCCAGCGAGACGAGTGCGCCGGTGACGCGCTCGTCCGGCGTCGCCGACGGGTACAGCGCGATGCGCGTGCCGGGGGCGAAGTAGTCGTCGTGCACCCCGCCGCGGAACTCGGCCTGGAGTGTCTTGCCGTCGTCCATCACCTCGGTCACCGCGAAGGCCGGGTGGTCGAGGTGGGCGGTGAAGAAGATCGGGTTCGTGCTGCTGACGCCCTTGCGTTTGATGGCGAGGTTGCCGTAGCGGTCGGCCCGGAGCGAGACCTTGCGCTTGTGGCCGTCGGCCCATTGCTTAACCCAGGCGATGACGCGATCTTCCAGCCCCGCCGCCGTGGGCAGGCCGACGACTTCGAGGAGGTACTTTTCGTGGCGTTTCTTCATGGCGGCCAGTTCTACCCGAACCGAATCACTGAGTCCACAGAGGCACAGAGGGCACGGAGCCGTAAGCCCACCCCTACCTCACACTCAACGCTTGGGTCCATGACAGTTCGCGACGATCTACACAGCTCTGTGGCTCCGTGCCCTCTGTGATAACGTGCGTGAGTGAGCAGCCCATACCCCCCCGCCATCGATGCGAACGCCCTCGTCCTGCGGCGCGGCACGACGACGATCCTCGACCGCGTGACCTGCACCGTCCCGCGCGGACAGGCCGCCGCCATCCTCGGGCCCAACGGCTGCGGCAAGACCACCTTCGCCCGCTGCCTCGTCGGACAACTCTTCCCCACCGCCGGCAAACTCACTGTCCTCGGCCAAACGCTCGGCCAAACCGACATCCGCGCGCTCCGCAAACGCATCGGACTCGTGAACCCAACAACAGACAGCGGCGGCGCGCACGTCAGCGGTGCCGTTGTCGACGCCGCGCTCCCCGCCACCGACGCCGTCTGCACCGGCTACTTCGCCACTGTCGGGCTCTACGACGTCCCTTCACCCCAGCAGCGCGAACACGCCCGACACCTCCTCGCCTCCGTCGGCCTGTCACACCGCCTCGACCACACCCTCGGCACCCTCTCCACCGGCGAACAACGCCGCGCCCTCATCGCACGCGCGCTCGTGCATACCCCGGAACTCCTGATCCTCGACGAGCCCACCGCCGGCCTCGACCTCCGCGGCCGGGAACAGGTCCTCGCCACCGTCGCCCGGCTGCTCGACGCGCCCGACCCCCCGGCCGTGCTGATGATCACCCACCACGTCGAGGAACTCCCCAAACAAACCGCCCAGGTATTCCTCATGCAGCAAGGCCGATTCGTCGCGAGTGGTTCCCCCGAATCAGTTCTGACGCCGGAACAACTTTCCGGGGTGTTCGGCTGCAAGGTCTTCGTCCAACAGCGACACGGGCGCTACTGGCTCGAAGTGCTGCCCGAGGCGTGGCTGGACTTGGTGGAAGGGGAATGAACCACAGAGGCACGGAGGACTATTTCTACGCGACCGCTAAAGCACCAATGCCTTTGCCTGATTACTCTTCCCCATACAAAGTGACTGGAACTTGGTGTGGCACTTGTGCCAGAACTTGTGGCTCCGGCGCTTCACTGCGGAATGATTCTCTGATCTCAATCTGATAAACCAAACGCAGAACATACTCGCCGGGTACGAATCGCTCGCGGAGTCGCTTACGATCTACCGTCACTCGGCCGCTCTCAAACCAATGCATAAACCACTCGGCATCAAGAGATTCGACACTATCAGGTTCATCATATGGATAGATTGTTGCGGTATGTATCCGAACCTCGAAACGCATCCCCAGTGGAATCTCGATTGGTCGGTGATGGGCATCCAGACCATAGTTGATACCAACCGTATCGACGCGGCTGTGAACGCGCTCGCCCTGCCGGTATGAGCCGAAACCGATGCGTCTGGCCGGCATCGGGTCCTTGACTGCCAAGACAAGTAAATCTTCAAAATCATCACGTTCTATCAGTAGTTTCAACGATCGATCATCAAGGAGTAGCCAAGAAAAAATGTCGGCAGCGACTTGCCTGTGAGTTCCGACACTGTATGACAAAGCAACGCGGATGTGGTCGATGATTTCATCACGAGTGAACGTGCCATCTGGATAAACAAAGTGATCGAACCAGTAGAGTGAAGGATTGCCAATGACCTGCCCATTCGCGTCATAGAGAAGAGGCACGGAACTCTGTTCGTAAGGCACCGGCGGCTGCGCATGCGTGTCTTGAGACTGGCCCACACAGCCAAACACCAACAGCGAACATATCAGGAAGAAAAGTCCGGAGTACATCTTCATTTCAACAGTATACGTGCGAAAACCACATCTACAATGCGTAATCTGTTGATAACGGCGACAACTCGTCTTGTTGACGCAGTGTTTCATCGCAAATCAATAGGTATGAACCAAACATACTAACTCTATCTCTTTGGTTCCATCCCTAGTCCTCCCAACGCCACCGCAGCCACAGCGCGTTCAGCACCACGCTCACCGAGCTGAGCGACATTGCGAGGGCAGCGAACATCGGGTGGATGATGCCGATCGCGGCGAGGGGGATCAGGAAAATGTTGTAGATGCTTGCCCAGAGCAGGCCGAAGACGATGCGGTGCATGGTCGCCCGGCCGAGGCGCACGGCGGCGGGGAGGTTCATCAGGTCCGCGCCGACGAGGACGACGTGGCCCGCATCCCGTGCGATGTCGGTGCCGCCGCCGCCCCCGGAACCAATCGCGATGCCGATATCGGCCTCGGCGAGCGCGGGGGCGTCGTTGATGCCGTCGCCCACCATCGCGCAGGACTTGCCCATGCCGTGCAGCCGGAGGATTTCGTCGCGTTTGTCGGCGGGCTTGACTTCGGCGAGGGTGCGGGTGATGTCGAGCCGACGCGCGACCTGGTCGGCGGCGCGCTGAGCGTCGCCGGTGAGCATGACGGGGATGAGCCCGAGTTTCTTCAATGCGGCGACGGCGTCGGGCGCTTCGGGGCGCAACTCATCGGCGAGGCCGAGGATGCCCACGGCCGTGTTATCGATCGCGACACCGACCACGGTGCGCGAGGCGCGGAGGCGCTGATCGACCTCGGCCTCGAAGCCGTCGGGGATCGTGACGCCGTGCTCGCGCAGCGCGGTGAGTCGGCCGACGGTGATGACCTTGCCCTCGACGCTGCCGCGCACGCCCGCGGCGGTGAGGGAGGTGAAGTTGGAGACGGGCGGGAGGTTGTCGGTCCTGCCTGTAGGGTTCCGACTCGCCATCAACGAGCCGCGACCGTCAGGGAGCGGACCCACCGACTCGTCAAGCCTAGCCTCAGGGTCCGCCCCCTCACGGTCGCGGCTCGTGGTTGCGGTTTCATAATGCTTCACCAGCGCCTTACCGATCGGGTGCTCGCTGTCTTGCTCGACCGCCGCGGCGTAGCGCAACAGCTCGCGTTCGTCCAACCCCTCGGCCAGCGGGACGACATCCGTCACCTGCGGCTTGCCCGTGGTCAGCGTGCCGGTCTTGTCGAGCAGGATGTGCGTCAGCTTACCGGCCCGTTCGAGCGCGGCGGGGTCTTTGATGAGGATGCCCCGCCGCGCGCCGATGCCCGTACCCACAAGGATGGCTGTCGGCACCGCAAGCCCCAGCGCACACGGGCACGCGACGATCAGCACCGCGATCATGTTGGACAAACCTGCCGACCAGTCGTGCTTGACTACGCCCCACCCCACTAGCGTCATCAGCGCTATCGCCACGACTGCCGGGACGAACACCCCCGCGACTTTATCCGCCAGCCGCTGCACGCCGGCCTTGTTCGTCTGGGCCTGCTCGACCATCTCGACGATCTGCCCCAGCAGCGTCTGCGCGCCCGTCGCGGTGACGGTGAACTTCAGCGAGCCCGTCTGGTTGATCGTCCCGGCAAACACGCGGTCGCCTTCCTTCACATCGACCGGCTCGGGCTCGCCGGTGATCATCGCCTGGTCGATCGTGCTGCTGCCTGACGACACGCGGCCGTCCAGCGGGATGCGCCCGCCGGGCTTTACTAAAACCGTCATGCCCTCGGTGATCTCGGCGATCGGGGTCGGGTGTTCTTTGCCGAAGCGGACGACGGTGGCGGTCTCAGGCGCGAGGTCGCGTAGCCGAAAGATCGCGGACGCGGCGGAGCGGCGGGCCTTGTGTTCGAGCGCGTGGCCCAGCGTGATGAACCAGAGGATCGCGCCGGCGGTGCCGAAGTGCAGTGCATGGCCATCCATGAATAGCGCAGCGACACTCGCGGCGTAGGCGACGCCGCTGCCCAGCGCGATGAGGGTGTCCATGTCCGCCCGGCCGTGACGCAGGCCCTTGGCCATGCCGCGGAAGAACGGCAGCCCGAGCACAGCCATCAACAACGTCGCGCCGGCAAACTGGACCCAAGGCCAGATACCCGTGTGCAGCCCCACCATATGCGCGGCCATGAGCCCGAGCGCGATCGGCAGCGTCCACAGCGCACGGGTCAGCGCGGTTGCGCGCGGGCTGGTTTTCCTGCGCGTGTTTGCTTCGTTTGGGGTTTGGCCTGCCGCGCGATCGTCGCCCAGCAGTTCGGCGTCGTAGCCCGCAGACGTCACGGCCTGCGCCAGGTGCGACCCCACAAGCCCGCGCCCCGATACCGTCGCCCGCTGCGTCGTCAGGTTCACCGCGACCGCTTCCACCCCCTCGACCTTCGCGAGCACCTTCTCTACATGCGCAACGCAGCTCGCGCAGTTCATCCCCATCACACTGAGTTCGATCGTCTTCACAAGCGGGATTGTAAACGTGTTGCATCGCACTTGTTGCCGCCCGGAGCCCACGTTCGGTGAACGTGGGCTTCCATACACCCATGAAGTATCATGCCTACACCATGACTAAGCGCCCCCCCGCGACCGACCGCCCGACGCTCCCCGACGATACGCCGCTGACGATCAAGGCCTTCCAGCAGCACATCCACGACCGCTACTTCGAGACCGACCAGGCCCGCGGCACGCCCGGCACGTTCATGTGGCTCGTCGAAGAGATCGGCGAACTCGCGACCGCCCTGCACAAGTCCGTCGGCGAAGGCGGCGACACCTCGGGCGATGACGACCCGGCCGGCGAATTCGCGGACGTACTGGCCTGGCTGTGCACTTTGGCGAACATCAACAACGTCGACCTCGAAGAGGCCATCCGCGACAAGTACCTCCGCGACAACGCGCCCCAAGGGCATAAGTAAGTAAGTCGCATCCCGCCCACAACACGTGCTACCGGGGTGCCACACAACTGCCCTGCTTGCAGGGCTGCTGTGTGCGGATGAAACGTGGATCGCAGCGTCGGCACACAGCAGGCCTTTAGCCAGTTGTGTGGCACCCCAGAAGCACGCCTGCAGTTTTCCCGGGATGCATCTAAGTCGTGAAAACTCCTCTTGACTGACACGTCTTACACGACACCCCGCGATCGATGGGGGCATGTCGCGTCAGGGGATCAAGACCGTGTCCGGGTGCGCCGCGTACCACCCGAACCAGAACGCGCGGTGCACGGGCAGACGCGGCAGCACTTCACCGGCCGCACTCACAAGCCCGGCTTCGGTCGCCCGCCAGACACCGCCATCGCTTGTGGCCACGGCTTCTTCTGCGTCGTACGCGCTGAACACCAGGCCGTCCGCGACATAGACCCGGCTTGCCCCCGTCGCGTCGGTCAGGATGACGTAGTCCTGCCCACCCAATCGGCCTTGGTAGACGGGGTGCTCCGCCAGGTACGCGGTGTCGATCACGACGGGCGGGGTATCTGCCTCGCCGAAGCGAAGCACAAGGACCTCGGCCTTGTTCGCCAACCGGGGGTCCGTCTGGGGCACCTCAAACATCAATTGATCGCTGGCGAAGTAGTCGCGGTAGGCCTCCCCCTCGCGGTAGTCGCGGTCGTGGCCGGTACGGAGGCTGAGGACGGTGGTCTCGGGGTGCCGCCGCCGCCATTCGCCCCAGGTGGTGGTGACGACGGGGAGCGCTTCGAGTTTGATCCCCTGCCCGACCAGCGGGCCGACGGTCGGCTCGCCGGTGAGGGTCGACCACATGGACTCGGTTGCGTGGTCGTACATGACCTTGTTGGAGCGGTAGAGGAACCCGCTGGTGCCCAGCTCGTAGTGCGTCCCTTCGCAGACCGTGTTGTAAAAAATCATCGAGCCGCAGAGCGTGCAGTAGACGCCATTGACCGACACCCCGCCCACGGTGTCTTTCACCATCTCGTGCCAGCCGAGGATGCGCTTGGGGTAGGCGCGTGCCTGGCCATGGATCATGACGCCGAAGACGATGTCGTCTTCCCCGAGGTAGTCGGCCTCGTCGTCCTCGGCCGCGACCGCCGCGGGGTGGTCCAGCGGCGGGATGCCGTCGCGCTCCACACCGCCCCAGCGGATCTCGTCCAGCCGCATCGTCGCGGTGTCCGTGTCGCCATCGAAGTACGCCTCGAAGTCCGGATCGATCAGGCGGTAGATCTCGGCCTTAAACGCCGCGTAGTGCGGGTGCGGCTCGTACGCCCGGGCCCAGACCCATCGCCACGCGTCGTCGGTGTCGCCTTCAAACGGCTGGCCGGTCAACGCGTCGATCAGCGAATACATCGCCCTGCGGTGGGTCGGGTTGGGGCTGAACCGAACGATCTCCAGCAGCATCGGTGTATAGCCATGACGCCAACCCACGCGGACCTGGTCTGCGGCGATTTTGAACTGTGCTTCATCGATGGTCTGCAGGGCGTAAAACGCGGCCAGCGACAGCTCCCCGGCCGGGGCGGGCGGCGCGGCTGCGATCCGCGCCTCGCGCAGGCGTGTGTGCTCGTTTTCACGAGGGAACTGCCGGGTCGGGCCAAACGACTGCTGGCTCGACCGGTAGGCCTGCCAAGCCAAACCGCCGATCAGCGCGATGCCGACGGCGAGCAGGACCCCGCACCACAGGCCGAACCAACGCGTTACAGCGGGCTTTGTCGTCATGCCTCTACAAGGCCTTTCGCCTGGCGATTATTCCCGCCGCGTCTACGGCGTCGGCAGCGTGCCACACAGCGTACCGAAGGGCACCGTGTGTCGGGTGGCTTAGTGTGATCACTGTCGTTTGCCGTGGCCCGGCCCGCGCCCGGGG